>NZ_DASVUE010000244.1:0-8043 GCF_036387215.1 Allosphingosinicella sp.
GCACGGGTAACGGCAGGGTAACCAGATTGGATTAGTGTGGAACCATGTTCATAGACACGACCGCACCCGCCAAAGCCGTTCCCGCAGAGGATCTGTTCCCTTCCTGGCGCGGCAGGGAGCCTTACCGGGACCGGCTCGGCGACGTGTCGGAAGCGCTTCGGCGCAGCCATGAGGGGCTCGATGCCGCGATCGAGGCGTTGCCGTTCGAGCGGTTCGAGGCTGCGTCGCGCTCAAAGGCGAGCGTCTTCAAGTATAACGAGGTCCCGCCCGCCGCGGCCGCTTTGGCCGAGGCGCTGCCGGAGCAGCTCCGTTCTCCCTGGCTCTGCGCCTTGCTCCTGTGGAACATCGAGCGGTTCGAGGAGCGGTTCGCCGCAAGCGGGTTCGACGGTGAGTTCAAGCTTCACTACGCCGATTGCTTCCACCGCGTCTTCGACCAGATCGAGGCGGATCCGGACTTCGCCGATCTGTCGAAGGACAGCTTCCACAAGGATCTTTGGCTCGTCCGGATGGTGATGATCCCGGCCTTCGCGCAGGTCTGGTGGCCGCATTCGGGGCTTTCGGCGAAGGACGTGATCCGGAGCGGAATCGGCTCCGCGGCCTACGTCTTCCTCCGCTGCGGCGGCCGGCAGCCTTTCCTCGAGGGGCATACCCACGATCCCGTCGCCAAGGCCTATTGGAACGAGAATGGCTGGCGCGAGGCCCTGAGGCTCGCAGCGCTGGTCCTGCCGGCGCTTCCGGAGGCGAGGGGCGTGTTCGGCACGGCCTGGTTCTACGATCCGGCCGTCAAGGAAATCAGCCCGCGCATTGCCTTCGCCCAGGACCTCCAAGTCGGCCGAGGCGCGCACCGGCTGAAGATCGGAAGCAACGAAGGCGCGATCACCAACGCCACCGCGACTTCGGCCGAGCGCCGGAACCGCTACCGCGACGGCACCTACCTTCCGACCGACTATGCCGTGATCTGGTCTCGCAAGGACATCAGGGAGGCTTACGGCTGCTGAAAATTGCCGTTGCGGTGGATTCTCGTAAGCGCGTCAGTCTCGCAGACAATCCAGTCAGCTTAATCGGTTGCCGCTTCCCTCCAGCGATGCTAGCAGTTCATCGTCGGTCAAGATTTGTGCGGAATGTTTCCGTTCCTATATCGACACCGAGCGAGTTTTTCGCGCCGGCCCAATCGGCCGGTCATTTCTCAGGTTGACGCTGCATGTGGCATTTCTCTTCGCGCATTGAACGCCCCCGCAAGGGGAACGGCGTTCCCGCGAAGACCGTCCGGCCGGCATTATTGCCCGGCCTGCCGCCCGCAGCAGAGGCACTTTCACCAATAACCCGGACATTCGAGACGCGAGCCGATCGGCGCGCGCCTTCGTCCCTATTCGAACGCGGCGGCCGCGGCTTTGTAAAGCAGGCGGCGCGCGCGTGGAGTGATTTCAATGACAATGCGCATGCTGATCGACGCGCGCCACCAGGAGGAAACTCGGGTCGCGGTCGTCAAAGGGAATCGAATCGAGGAATTTGATTTCGAATCCGCCGAGCACAAGCAGCTCAAGGGGAATATCTATCTAGCCAAGGTCACGCGGGTCGAACCGTCGCTACAGGCGGCGTTCGTCGATTACGGCGGCAATCGCCACGGCTTCCTGGCTTTTTCGGAAATCCACCCCGATTACTACCAGATCCCCAAGGAGGATCGCGAGGCCCTGCTCCGCGAGGAAGCCGAGCACGCCGCGGAGGAAGAGCGGCTCCGCGCCGCCGAGGACGCCCGCTACGAGGACGATAGCGAGGAGCTCGAAAGCTCCGCCGAGCGTTATTCCGACGATATCGAGGAAGTCGGCGACGATGCCGGCGGCCCGAGCGAGGAAGGTGAAGGCGGTGAAGACGAAGAGGGCGCCGCTCCGCCGAAGCCGGAGAGCGCCAACGGCTCCGACGAGAATGCCGCCGACGAGCTGAGGCGCAAGCGCCAGAATCTGCGCCGCCGCTACAAGATCCAGGACGTGATCCGCCGCCGCCAGGTGCTGCTGGTCCAGGTCGTCAAGGAAGAGCGCGGCAACAAGGGTGCGGCTCTCACTACCTATCTGTCGCTCGCCGGCCGCTATTGCGTGTTGATGCCCAACACGTCGCACGGCGGCGGAATCAGCCGGAAGATCTCCAACGGAGCCGACCGGAAGCGCCTCAAGGCGATCATGGCGGACCTCAACCTGCCGAGGACGATGGGCTGCATCGTCCGCACCGCCGGCCTGTCGCGCACCAAGACCGAGATCAAGCGAGACTTCGACTATCTCGCGCGCCTCTGGGACGAGATCCGCGAGCGCACTTTGAGCTCGTCGGCCCCCGCACTCATCTACGGCGACAGCGACCTCATCAAGCGCGCGATCCGCGACATCTACAATCGCGACATCGACGAGGTGATCGTCGAGGGCGAGGAGGGCTATCGCGCCGCCCGCTCGTTCATGAAGTTGCTGATGCCGAGCCACGTCAGGCGGGTGAAGGGCTATTCCGATCCGGTGCCGCTGTTCCAGCGCTTCGGGGTCGAGGACCAGCTTGCCGGTATGTACCAGCCGGTCGTCCAGCTCCGCTCCGGCGGCTATCTCGTGATCAACCCGACCGAGGCCCTGGTCTCGATCGACATCAATTCGGGGCGTTCGACCCGCGAGCACAATATCGAGCAGACCGCCTACGCGACCAACATCGAGGCGGCGCACGAGATCGCCCGCCAGCTTCGCCTCCGCGACATGGCCGGCCTCGTCGTCATCGACTTCATCGACATGGAATCGAACGGGCACATCCGTAAGGTCGAAAAGGCGATGAAGGAGGCGCTGAAGAACGATCGCGCCCGGATCCAGGTCGGCCGCATCTCGTCCTTCGGCCTGATGGAGATGAGCCGCCAGCGCCTGCGCACCGGCGTGCTCGAAGCCTCGACCCGGCCTTGCCCGCATTGCGAGGGCTCCGGCCTCATGCGCACCGCCGCTTCCGCCGGTTTGTCGGCGCTCCGCATGCTGGAGGAAGAGGCGGCGCGCGGGCGCGGCAGCAAGATCGTGCTCCGCGCCGGCCGCGAAGCCGCGATTTACGTGCTCAACAAGAAGAGGCACGAGATCGACGAGGTCGAGCAGCGCTACGGCGTCATCGTCGAGGTTCTGATCGACGAAGCTCTGGAAGGGGCGAAGATGAGCGTCGAATCGCTCGGGCCGCCGCCGGCGCAGCGTCCGCGCTTCGAGCCGATCATCGAGCCCGCGGTCGAGGAAGAAGACCTGATCGAGGAACTCGATGAGGATGAGGAGCCCGAGGAAGAAGACGACCGGGAGGAGCAGGCGGATGCCCGCCAGCCCGAGCGTCCGCGCGAGCGCGAGCATGCCCGTGAACGCGATGACGAGGGCGATCGCGGCCGCAAGCGCCGCCGCCGCCGCGGCCGCCGCGGTGGCCGCCGCAGGGAAGGCCAGGACGAAGGGCAGGAGCGTCAGTTCGACACTGCGGCCGAGGGCGGCGAGCAAGTCGTAGCCGAGGAGGCCTCTGCGGAGGCTCAGGCCGCTCCCGAGGCCGTTGCGGAAGGACCGGCCTCCGAGGAGGAGCAACCCCGGAAGGCCCGCCGCCGTCCGCGCGCCCGGCGCAAGGGCGAGGGCCCCGAAGGCGAGGCGCCGGAAGCGGAAGCCGCCGCCGAAGCGCCGGCTCCGGCCGAGCCCGCCGCCGAGGCGGTGGTCGCGGACGCGACTCCGATCGACGCAGCCGCCAACACCGAAGCTCCGCCCGCCAAGCCCCGCCGCGGCCGCAGGAAGAAGACCGAGGAAGCGGAGGCTCCGGCCCCCGCTCCCGCGGTCGAGGAACCTGCACCGCCGCAGCCGGCCAACGATGCCGAAGCGCCGGCCGAGGAGCCTGCTCCCCGCCGCCGGAGCCGCGCCAAGGCCGCTGCCGAAGCGCCCGAGGCGCCGGTGCTGGAGCGGGTCGAAGCCGATGCCGCTCCCGAGGCTCCCGCCGCCGACGGTCCGCCGCGGCGGGGCTGGTGGCAGCGGACGTTCGGCGCCTGATGCACGACTATGGGGTCGCGTCCCGGATCGGCCGCCGGACGGCTGGGCCGGGGCGCGATTTCATCTCGGGTTCAGCCGCCCGGGGCGATAGGCTCTCTTATGGCTGAAGCTTCGACGATGCGACGCGGCGCGGCCGCTCTCCTCACACGGTTCCTGATGTTGCTCGGTTTGAGCTTCGCGGCGCTCGTGCAGCCCGCGGCGGCGCAGTCGATGCTTCGGGACGCCGAGACCGAGGCGCTGTTCCGCGACATGTCGCGCCCGATCATCGCCGCTGCCGGGCTTCGGCCGGAAAACGTGCAGATCGTGCTCTTGAACGACAAGTCGATCAACGCCTTCGTCGCCGGCGGGCAGATCGTCTACGTCCACTCCGGCCTCGTCATGGCCGCCGACAATGCCAACGAGGTGCAGGGCGTCATCGCGCACGAGCTCGGCCACATCACCGGCGGGCACATCATCCGCTCCGACGAGGGCGGCCGGATGGCGATGGGCATCGTCCTGCTGTCGCTTCTGCTCGGCGCTGCGGCCATGGCCGCGGGCGGAGGCGAGGCGGGGGCCGGAATCATGGCCGCGGGCCAGCAGGCGGCGATGGGCAAGTTCCTCGCCTTCAGCCGGACCCAGGAATCGAGCGCTGACGCCGCCGGCGCCAAATATCTCACGGAAGCGGGCGTCAGCGGCAAGGGCTCGCTCAGCTTCTTCAAGAAGCTCCAGAACATGGAATTCCGCTACGCGGTCCCCCAGGAAGACAGCTATGCGCGCACCCACCCGCTGAGCGGCGAGCGCGTCGCGGCGCTGGAGCAGGTCTACAAGACCGCCTCCAGCTGGGACTCGCCCACCGATGCGAAGCTTGAGGCGCGGTTCCAGCGCGTGAAGGCGAAGCTGTCGGGCTTCGTCGACGATCCTCGGCAGACGCTGCTAAGGTATCCCGAAAGTAACAAGAGCGTGCCCGCGCGCTACGCACGTGCTTACGCCTGGCACAAGAGCGCCTATCCGGAAAAAGCCAATGCCGAGGTGGATTCCCTGCTGAAGGCCGAGCCGAAGGACCCCTACTTCCTCGAGCTCAAGGGCCAGATCCTGCTGGAATCCGGAAAGCCGCGCGAAGCTCTGGCATCGCTTCGCCAGGCGGTCGCGGCGGCGCCGGAACAGCCGCTCATCTCGGCCCTGCTCGGCCACGCCCTCATCGCCACCGAGGACAAGGACAATTTCGCTGAGGCAAAGCAGGTTCTGAAGTCTGCGATCGGGCGGGACAACAGCAATCCGTTCGCCTGGTACCAGCTCGGTATCGTCTACGACCGTGAGGGCGACCATGCCCGGGCAGCGCTTGCAACGGCCGAGCGCTACAATCTCGAGGGCAACCGGATGATGGCGCTGACCAGCGCCCGGACCGCGCTCGGCGGGATCAAGTCCGGCACCGCCGATTGCCTCCGCGCGCAGGACATCGCCATGGCCTC
The DNA here is from genome assembly GCF_036387215.1 of Allosphingosinicella sp. Taxonomy (GTDB): domain Bacteria; phylum Pseudomonadota; class Alphaproteobacteria; order Sphingomonadales; family Sphingomonadaceae; genus Allosphingosinicella. The sequence continues at coordinate 5,459 of NZ_DASVUE010000244.1, forward strand.
GCGCGCCGCGATCGCGGACGACAAGAAGACGTCGGACAAGGTCCGAAAGCGGCTGGACGACAGGCCGATGGTCTGCGCGGGCGCCTGATGGCGGTCGGCCGCTCCTCGATCATTGCCGGGATTGCGGGGCTGGTGATCGGCGGCGGGGCCGTTGCGCTCGCCTCGGGTGGTGTCGACACCGACGGAACCGATCGGGCGCGGGTCGAGGGCATCGTCAAATCCTACCTCCTCGAAAACCCGCAGATCATCCCCGAGGCGATGGAGGTGCTCCGCAACCGCGACACCGCCAACGTCGTCAAGGCGAACCGCACGGCGCTCGAAAAGCCCTTCGCCGGTGCCTGGGCCGGAGCCGAGGACGGCGACGTCGTGCTCGTCCAGTTCTTCGATTACGCCTGCGGCTTCTGCCGGAAGAGCAATCCCGAGATCGACCGGCTCATCGCCGAGGATAAGAAGCTGAAGGTGGTGTGGCGCGAGCTCCCGGTGCTCGGGCCCGACAGCCAGGCGGCGGCGGAGCTAAGCCTCGCCGCAGCGAAGCAGGGGCGGTTCAGGCAGTTCCACGAGCGGCTGTTCGAGGCCGGGCGTCCGGCGCCCGAAGCCGTCGCGCAGGTGCGGCAGCAGCTCGGGGTCCGCCCGATGCCCGGCGACGCCGATGCTCAGGCCGAGATGGCCAAGAATTTCCAGCTCGCCCGCTCGATCGGCGCCACCGGCACCCCCACCTTCGTCGTCGGCGACAAGGTGCTCCAGGGCGCGGTCGGCTATGACGCGCTCAAGGAAGCGATCGGGCAGGCCCGGCGTCGTTCCTGACGGCTAGCCCTTGAACCCCTGCGCCACGACATACCATTCGGACGAGCCCTTGCGGCTGGCGGGCGGCTTAGCGTGCTTGACGGTGGTGAAGCGGCGCTTGAGCTCGGCAACGAGATTGTTGTCCGCGCCGCCTGCCAGCACCTTGGCGATGTAGGCGCCGCCCGGCTTCAGCACTTCGCCCGCGAATTCCAGCCCCGCCTCGACAAGACCCATTGTTCGAAGATGGTCGGTTTGCGGGTGGCCGACCGTGTTGGCAGCCATGTCCGACAGGACGAGGTCGGCGGGGCCGCCGAGCGCCTCGCGCAGCCGCTCCGGAGCATCGTCGGCCAGGAAGTCCATCTCCAGGATCGTCGCTCCATCGATCGGATCCGTGGGGAGGAGATCGATGCCGACCACCGAGGCCTTGGGCAGGCGCTGGCGCACGACCTGGGTCCAGCCGCCGGGGGCGATGCCGAGATCGACGACGCGCTCGGCGCCCTTCAGGAAGTGGAAGCGGTCGTCGAGCTCGATCAGCTTGTAGGCGGCGCGCGAGCGGTAGCCCTCCGCCTTGGCCCGCTTCACATAAGGGTCGTTCAACTGCCGCTCGAGCCACTTGGTCGAGCCGACCTTACGGCCCTTCGCGGTCTTCACCCGGGTCCTGAGGCCGCCGCTCCGCCCGGCCGGCGGCTTCGTCATATCTTGTGGCCGTCGCGCGCCATCAGCGAGCGGAGGATGCCCTCGCGGATGCCCCGGTCGGCGACGCCCAATGTCTTCGCAGGCCAGATGTCCATGATCGCATCGAGGATGGCGCAGCCGGCGACGACGAGGTCGGCACGCTCGGCGCCGATGCAGGGCAGCTCCGACCTCTCCGCAAGCGACATGCGCGACATCATGCTGCTGATCTGCCGCATCGATTCCACCGGCATCATCAGCCCGTCAACCGCCCGCCGGTCGTAACTGGGGAGCGCGAGGTGGACGCTTGCGAGCGTAGTCACCGTGCCGCTCGTGCCCATCAGCCGGATATTGTCCTTCTTCTCGGGCAGAAGCTCCGAGAAGCGGCGGAAGGCGTGGCGGACCCGCTCGCGCATCCGGCCGTAGGCGGCGAGCCGCTCGCCTTCGTCGGCAAAGTCCTTGCCTTCGCTTTCGGTCAGCGACACGACGCCCCAGGGCGCGCTCCACCAGCATTTGATCTTGGGCGTTGCACCGCCGTCGGTGTCGACCAGCACAAGCTCGGTGGAGCCGCCGCCGATGTCGAAGATGAGGGCCGGCCCGTCGCCGGGCTCGAGCAGCCGGTGGCAGCCGAGCATCGCCAGCCGCGCTTCCTCTTCGGGCGCGATGATGTCCAGCGCGATCCCGGTCTCGCGGTGCACGCGCGCCACGAAATCGCGGCCGTTGGCGGCCCTCCGGCACGCCTCGGTCGCGACCGAACGGGAGAGCGACACGCGGCGGCGGCGCAGCTTCTCGGCGCAGACCGAAAGGGCGGAGAGCGCCCGGTCCATCGCCGCGTCGCTGATGCGGCCGCTGCTTGCCAGCCCTTCGCCGAGCCGCACGACTCGCGAGAAGGCGTCGATCACGACGAATCCGTCGTCGGCGGGCCGAGCGACGAGAAGCCTGCAATTGTTGGTTCCGAGATCGAGCGCGCCATAGGTGTGCCGGGGCGCATGCCGCCGCGGGAGCGGGGCGGCTGATACCGCCTGGGCGGGGCCCTGGCCCGGCGCCTGCGGAGCGGTGGCGGCAATCTGCGCCATCTTACCCTTGCTCTTATGTTCTCGTTACCGGGCCGCGGCAGGCCGCCGCCCGTT
>NZ_DASVUE010000245.1:0-9786 GCF_036387215.1 Allosphingosinicella sp.
CTGCGGCAGCCCGGTCGATCAATGCGACATGTACCACATTCTGCCGCCCCAGCGCCAACGACAATATGGCTCTTTCCTCTGGGAAAACCAACCCTTGCGCCTCCCCGTCGCCCATCCGCCAGGCCTGATCCAGCTTGGAACGCCCGTCGGCGCCCGCGTCGGCGGCATGAAGGAGCAGGTGGACGTCGCCCTTTCGAGCCGCCGCTTCGATCTTCTCGGCGCCCGTGAGGAGGTTGCCGGCACGCGCCTCCAGACCCAGCCGGTCGAGCACCGCCTGTCGAAGCGCAGTCTCAATGCGGGCGCCGAGATCGGCGGGCGCGGAGACCGAGCCGCTCTTGAACGAGCGTGCGAGCGCGCCCTTCAGCTTGCCCTTCTCGTTGGCGGCGTCGAGCGTCCTGCGATCGACTCCGATCCAGGCGCCGCGTCCGGGAGCCTTGGCCCGGACGTCAGGCGCGACCTGGCCGTCCGGCCCGAGCGCGAGCCGGATCAGGGTATCGCGAGCGCCGTGCTCCCCCGAAAGGATGCACTTGCGCTCGGGAACGTGCCGTTCGGCTTCTAGAGTGTCATTGGGAGGTTTCCGCAACAGCGTCCTCCCCCTGCGCCTGACCGTCCTCGTCCTCGAACCAATGTGCGCGGGCGGCCATGATGATCTCATTGCCCTGCTCGTCGCTAAGGCCGTATTCGGCGAGGATTCCACCCTTGTCCTCGGCGCGATTGGGCTCGCGCTGGCGGCGCTGCTCGGGCTTCTTCTTCTGGACGAGCTCGTCGGTGGCGAGATCGGCGAGATCGTCGAGCGTCTTGATGCCGGCCTTGCCGAGCGTCACCAGCATGGCTTCCGTGAGGTAGGGCATCTCGGCCAGCTCGTCGGAGACGCCGAGGCCGCGGCGCTCCTCGCGGGCAGCTTCCTCGCGGCGCTCGAGCGCTTCGGCTGCGCGGCTCTGCAGCTCGGCTGCAAGCTCCTCGTCGAAGCCCTCGATCGAGGCGATCTCGTCGGCCTCGACATAGGCGACTTCCTCGAGCGCGCCGAAGCCTTCGGCAACGAGCAGCTGAGCGAGCGTCTCGTCGACGTCGAGCTCGTTCTGGAACATCTCCGAGCGCTCCACGAACTCGCGCTGGCGCTTCTCGGAAGCGTCGGCCTCGGTCATGATGTCGATCGCCGAGCCGGTAAGCTGCGAAGCGAGGCGCACATTCTGGCCGCGGCGGCCGATCGCGAGGCTGAGCTGATCGTCGGGCACGACGACCTCGATCCGGCTCTCTTCCTCGTCGATGACGACGCGGCTCACCGTTGCCGGCTGAAGCGCGTTGACGACGAAGGTCGCAAGATCCTCGGACCAGGGAATGATGTCGATCTTCTCGCCCTGCATCTCCTGGACGACCGCCTGGACGCGGCTGCCCTTCATGCCGACGCAGGCGCCGACCGGATCAATTGAGCTGTCGTAGCTGATGACGCCGATCTTGGCGCGGCTGCCCGGGTCGCGCGCGGCGGCCTTGATCTCGATGATGCCGTCGTAAATCTCCGGCACTTCCTGCGCGAACAGCTTCTTCATGAAATCGGGGTGCGCGCGGCTGAGGAAGATCTGCGGTCCACGGTTCTCGCGGCGGACCGAGAGGATCAGGGCACGGACCCGGTCGCCGACGCGGACGACTTCGCGCGGGATCTGCTGGTCGCGGCGGATGACGCCCTCGGCGCGGCCGAGGTCGACCACCACGTGGCCGAATTCGACGCGCTTCACGACGCCGGTGATGATCTCGCCCGCGCGGTCCTTGAACTCCTCATATTGCCGCTCGCGCTCGGCGTCGCGGACCTTCTGGAAGATCACCTGCTTGGCGGCCTGGGCGGCGATCCGGCCGAACTCGATCGGCGGCAGCGGATCGACGATGAAGTCGCCGAGCTCGGCGCCCGGCTGCAGCTTCTGCGCGTCCTCGAGGCTGACCTGCTTGAAATAATCGTCGACCTGCTCGACTACCTCGACGACACGCCACAGGCGAAGGTCGCCGCTGGTGGGATCGAGCTTGGCGCGGATGTCGTTCTCGGCGCCGTAGCGGGCGCGGGCGGCGCGCTGGATCGCGTCCTCCATCGCCTCGATCACGATGCCGCGGTCGATGAGCTTCTCACGCGCGACCGAATCGGCGATCGCGATCAGCTCGGCCTTGTTGGCGGAAACGGCTGCTGTGGCCATCTTTCTCAGTCCTCTATTATCTTAATCTGGTCGGCGCCTTCCGCGGAGAGCGGAGCGGTCGCCTGAATGAGTTTGTCGGTCATGACGAGCTTGGCGGAATGGAGCATGGCGAAGGGAAGCCGCGTCTCGCCGAGACCCTGCACGTCGATAAGGATATCCTCGCCGTCCCGGCCGATCAGCGGTCCGGTGAACTGCTTGCGCCCGTCAAGCTTGTCGGTGAGGCTGATCTTCGCCTCATGGCCCTTCCAGTCCTCGAAATCCTGGAGCCGGGTCAGCGGCCGGTCGATCCCGGGCGAGCTGACTTCCAGCCGGTACGCGCTTTCGATCGGATCAGCCTCATCGAGCACGTCCGACAAGCGGCGCGAGAGGCGGGCGCAATCGTCGAGCGTGAGCTGACGCGTATCCGGCCGCTCGGCCATCACCTGAAGGGTCGGATCGGAGGTGCCGCCCATCATCTTGACGCGCACGAGCGAGAGGCCCTCGGCTTTCGCCTCGGCCTCGATCAACTCCGTCAATGCGGCAAAGTCCGCCATCCGATCTCCGAACAAAATCCCTCCGCGCCGGCCCCGACCCCGGGACCAGCCTCGCAACGTTACCGATGTGAGGAGGTGAGCTGCATATAGGCGGAGCGGCCGCCCGGAGCAAGATCATTTGGGCGAGAGGGCTTTGTTCTCGGCACGAATGCGGATGGCCAGCACAGCGGCGTTCGCGATCGTGAAGAGGAGCGCCACCTCCCAGAGGCCGAAGGCGAGCGGCAGGACGGCGATTTCGGCGGCGACCACGGCATAATTGGGGTGGCTGAAGAAGCGGTAGGGGCCGCGGCGGACGAGCGGAGCGCCGGGCAGGATGATGATGCGGGTGGTCCAGCGACGGCCGAGCGTCCCGAGGACCCAGAGGCGGCCGAGCTGCAAGAGGACGAACAGGCCGATCAGCAGCCATGAGACCGGCCGCCCCGGCGCCAGCCACCAGAGCGCCGCAAGCCAGAGCGCGTGGACGGCGACGATCAGCGGATAGTGGCCGGGTGCGACTTCGTAGGCGCCCTCGCCGAGCAAAGCCCTGGTGTTGCGGCGGGCGAGGACCAGCTCCGCAAGCCGCTGGAGCGTCACGAGCGCCAGGATGATCGCCGCAGTCATCCCCGGACCAAGGACAGCCCGCTGGTGGTGAAACCGGGGCCGAGCGCGAGGAGCATCGTCCGCTCCGGCATTCCTTCCGCGAGCAGCCGCTCGAGCACGAACAGCACGGTGGGCGCCGACATGTTGCCATAGTCGCGAAGCACCGCGCGCTCATGGTCGAGCGCTCCGTCGCCGAGGCGGAGGCTCCGCTCGAGCGCGGCCACCACCTTGGCACCGCCCGGGTGGCAGGTGAAGCGGTCGATGCCGGTCCGCTCGACGCCGAGCTTCGCCAGGATCTGCCCGACCGCGTGATCCATATTGTCCTCGACGAACGGCGGAATGGCGCGGTCGAAGATCACCCCGAGGCCGGGATCCTCGACGTCCCAGCCCATGATGCCGAGCGTCTCGGGCCACAGGATCTCGCCGCCGCCCTCGACTGACGCGACACCGCTGCCGCCGGAGCGGAGCACCGCCGCCGCGGCTCCATCACCGAAGAGGGCGGTGGCGACGATGTTCGCCTTGCTGAGCTTGTCGAGCCGGATCGAGGTCGAACAGAGCTCGACCGTGACGAACAAAACCGTCTTCCCCTCGCGCTCCGCGGCGAGCCGGGCGGCGGTGGCTAGGCCCGAGACTCCGCCGGCACAGCCGAGGCCGAAGATCGGGACGCGCTCGGCATCGGCCCTGAAGCCCATCCGCCCCGCCACCCGCGCTTCCAGGCTCGGAGTGGCGATGCCGGTGGTGGAGACGGTGACGAGGCAGTCCACCTCGCTCGCACCGACGCCGGCCGCGTCCAGCGCTCGCCGGGCCGCCTGCTCGTAAAGCGCCTCGGCGGCCTCGAGATAGACGTCGTTCCGCGCCTTCCAGCCATGATCGCCCTCGTACCAGTCGGGCGGGCGGACGATGTGCCTTTTCTCGATGCCGGCATTGTCGAACACCGGCGCGAGCTTTTCGAAATGGGCCGAGCGCCGGCCGAACAGGCGGCGGGCAAGCTCCTTTGCCTCCTCCTGCCGAAGCACCGTCTCGGGCACGGCGGTGCCGAGCGAGAGCAGGGCGACGGAAATGGGGGAATTTGCTGCCAAGAAGATGTCTCGATCGTACTGATTGTACTGGGCGTCGCCTTCGCCCAAATGTGAACTGCGCACCTAAAGCACAACCGGAGTTATCCCTATGCGGCCTTTAGCCTATGTCCTCCCGATCCTTCTGATCGCCTGCAACGGCAATGGCGAGGCGGTGGCGCCCGGCAACGCTGCGGCGGCTGCTGCGGGGGGCAAGCTGTTCCAGGTGCAGGAGCTCGCAAGCTTCAACGAACCCTGGGCGATGACCTTCCTGCCGGACGGAAGCGCTCTCGTCACCGAGAAGCCCGGGCGCCTCCTCCATTGGAAGGAAGGCGGCGCCGCAACCCCGGTCGCGGGGACCCCAAGCGTCGATTATGGCGGGCAGCTCGGGCTCGGCGACGTCGTTCTGCATCCGAACTTCGGCCGCAACCGGATGGTCTATCTGAGCTGGTCGGAGCCCGGGCCGAACGACACACGCGGCCCCGTCGTCGGCCGCGCCCGCCTCGTCACCGAAGGCGGGCCGCCGCGGATTGAGGGGCTGCAGGTGATCTGGCGGGCCGACAAGACCGACGGTCGCTACCATCACAGCCACCGCATCGCCTTCGCGCCGGACGGAAAGCTCTTCATCACCAGCGGCGACCGGATGAAATTCACTCCGGCGCAGGACCTGAATTCGAGCCTCGGCAAGGTCATCCGCCTCAACGACGACGGCACTGTGCCCCGCGACAACCCCTACGCGGCCCGGGGCGGCACGGCGGCGACGGTGTGGACGCTCGGGCACCGCAACCTGCTCGGCATCGCCTTCGACGGGCAGGGGCGATTGTGGGAGCATGAGATGGGCCCGAGGGGCGGCGACGAGCTGAACCTCGTCGAGCGGGGGAAGAATTACGGCTGGCCCACCGTCTCCAACGGCGACAATTACGACGGCAGCGCGATCCCCGACCACCCCACCCGGCCTGAATTCCAGGCGCCGAAGATCACCTGGAACCCCGTCATCTCGCCCGCCGGGATGATGATCTATTCGGGCCGCATGTTCCCGCAGTGGCGGGGGAGCGCCTTCATCGGCGGCCTCTCGGGCAAGGCCCTCGTCCGCGTCGCGCTGAACGGCACCGCCGCCCGCGAAGCCGAGCGCTGGGACATGGGCAATCGCATCCGCGAGGTCGAGCAGGGGCCGGACGGCGCGGTCTACCTGCTCGAGGACCGCAAGGGCGGCCGTCTGCTGAGGCTGACCCCGGCTCACTAAACCCGCCGATAGCGGAAATACCAGACTTCGTGGCCCTTGCGGCGGGCCTTGGCTTCGTAGCGGGTCTCTGGCCAGCCGCCGGGGCGGACGAGGAAGTCGCCCGCGCTTTCGGCAAGCCATTCGAAGTCGCTGCGCCGGTTCATGATCATCATCGACCAGCGGCAATAGGTCGGATCGTCGGTGCCGAGCCGGAACTCGCCGCCCGGCTGGAGCTTTGCGGCGATGAGGTCGAGCGGGCCGTGATTGACCATTCGGCGCTTCGCATGCCGCGCCTTCGGCCAGGGATCGGGGTGGAGCAGGTAGGCGAAGCGGAGCGAGGCGTCGGGCAGCCGCTCAAGCACCTCCAGAGCGTCGCCCATGTGCAGGCGGACGTTGGCGAGCCGCTTGTCGCGGACGTGGGCGAGCGCTCCGACGACGCCGTTCAGGAACGGCTCGGCGCCGATGAAGCCGTGATCCGGCAGAAGGTCGGCGCGATAGGCGAGATGCTCGCCCGAGCCGAAGCCGATCTCGAAATGGAGCGGCCGGTCGTCTCCGAACAAGGCCGCCGATCCTAGCGCCCCCTCCTCCGGCACGCCGATCGCCGGAAGCAGCTCCTCCAGCAGCGCCGCCTGCCCCTCGCGGAGCTTGTGCCCGGAACGGCGGCCGTAGAGGCGGCGGATGGTGGTCGGATCGCCTGTCAGAGCGCCGCCTTCAGCCGATCGACCAGATCGGTCTTTTCCCAGCTGAAGCGGTCGCCTTCGGCTTTGCGGCCGAAATGGCCGTAGGCGGCGGTGGGGGCGTAGATCGGCTTGTTGAGGCCGAGATGGGTGCGGATGCCCTTGGGCGTGAGCTTGACGAGCGTCGGAAGCACGCGCTCGAGATCGGCGGCGGTGGTGCCGTTCGCCTCGGTGCCGTGGAGATCGACGTAGAGCGACAGCGGCTCGGCGACGCCGATCGCGTAGGAAAGCTGGATCGTGCAGCGGCTGGCAAGGCCGGCGGCGACGACGTTCTTGGCGAGATAGCGGCTGACATAGGCAGCCGACCGGTCGACCTTGGTCGGGTCCTTGCCGGAGAAGGCGCCGCCGCCATGCGGAGCCGCGCCGCCATAGGTGTCGACGATGATCTTGCGCCCGGTGAGGCCGGCGTCGCCGTCCGGACCGCCGATCTCGAAATTGCCGGTCGGGTTGACGAAGATGCCTTCATCGGCCGGCATCCAGCCCTCGGGAAGGACGTCGGCGAGAACGTCCTTCACGTAAGCGCGGAGCCTGGCCTGGCCCTCGTCGTTGCTGAGATCGGGCGTGTGCTGGGTGGAGACGACCACCGCGGTGGCGCGGACGGGGACGCCGTTTTCGTACTGGAGCGTCACCTGGCTCTTGGCGTCGGGCTCTAGGAAGGGCGCGGCGCCGGAATGGCGGTCGGCGGCGAGCCGCTCGAGGATGCGGTGCGAATAATAAAGCGTGGCGGGGAGGAGGTCCGGAGTCTCGTCGGTCGCGTAGCCGAACATGATGCCCTGGTCCCCGGCGCCCTCGTCCTTGTTGCCGCTTTCATCGACGCCCTGGGCAATGTCGACCGACTGGCCGTGAAGGTTGTTCTGGAACTTGAGGTTCTGCCAGTGGAAGCCCGACTGCTCATAGCCGATCCGCTTCACCGTCTCGCGCACGGTGCGCTCGATCTCTTCCTCCGCGCCCGGCGCCCAAGCGCCGTTCTCGTAGACGCCGCGGCAGCGGATCTCGCCGGCGAGGACGACGAGCTGGGTCGTGGTCAAGGTCTCGCAGGCGATGCGCGCCTCGGGATCCTTGGACAGGAACAGATCGACGATCGCGTCCGAAATCTGGTCGGCGACCTTGTCCGGATGGCCTTCGGAGACGGATTCGGACGTGAAGAGGAAGTTGCTGCGCATCGCGGGGAAGTGCCTCGGAGCTATGGGAAAAGAGATATAAAGATATCTTTATATGTGGGCGCGTCCCTAAACCCGTTTCCGGCCGACTGCAATGCCGATCCCGGCGAGCAGAAGCGCGAACAGGAAGGGCAGGATGTTGCCGAAGCGGGCGAACGGCGTCGGCGGCTTAGCGGCGGGAAGGGCGGCGTCGATCACGCCTGCGGTGCGCCACGGGATCGAGTGGAGCAGGCGTCCGTCTGCGTCCACCAGTGCGGAGATGCCGGTGGGGGTCGAGCGGAGGACCGGAAGCCCCTCCTCCAGCGCCCGGAGCCGCGCCTGAGCGAGGTGCTGCGGCGGGCCCCAGCTTCCGAACCAGGCATCGTTGGAGGGATTGAACAGGAAGGCGGGGCGGTTGCTGCGGTCGACGACTTCGCCGGAGAAGATGATCTCGTAGCAGAGCTGGAACCCGACCTTGCCGGCGAGCGGAACCGCGAGCGTCTGAGCGCCGGGGCCGGAATCGAAATCGATGTCGCCCGGCGCGAGCCTGGAGAGGCCGAGCGGCTCCAGCACCCCCCGCATCGGCAGATATTCGCCATAGGGGACGAGGTGCGCCTTGTCGTACCGGGCGTAGATTCGGCCGGAGCGGTCCATCGCGAAGACGCTGTTGGTGCCGCTGGTGACGTTGACGCCGTTCGTCGACTGGAGCGTGATCCCGCCGGCGAGGAGCAGGTCATTGGGGCCGAGCAGGAGCCCGACCAAGCGCCGAAGCTGTGCGGCCCCCTGCTGGCGGTGGGGATCGGTGCGCCCATCCTGAAGCGGCGGAGTGATCGCCGATTCCGGCCAGAGCAGGAGGCGCGGCCCCTTATGCCTGCTTTGCGACAAGCGGGCGAGGCGAAGCAGGGTCTCGTCCTCGGTGCCGGGCGTCCATCTGTTCTCCTGGCCGATGTTCGGCTGGACGATGCGGAGCGGGACGCCGGGAGCGGCGAGCGGCGCGGCCGATGTGACAGCGGCGAGCGCGGTCGCGATCGCGACGGCGCCGAGCAGCGCCCCCGCTGCGTGCAGGCGGCGGTGGAAGAGGAGGAGGAGCACGCCTGCAAGAAGCATCGCGACGCCGGAAAGGCCGTAGGTGCCGACCCAGGTGGAGAGGCGGGAGGCGGGCGTCGGGAGCAGCGAGACTCCGATCGGGTTCCAGGCGAAGCCAGTGAACATGGTGGCGCGGAGCCACTCGGTGACGATCCACGCGGCTGCGAAGATGAGGGTGAATGAGATGTGCCCCGGGGAACGGGTGGGGCCACCGCCCCATCTCCACGCAAGGCCCGTCGCCATGGCCGGGTAGACGGCCAGATAGAGCGACAGGAGCACGACCGCGATCCAGCCTAGCCAGGCGGGCATCGCCGCCTGGTAGGTGAAGGCGGTGGCGATCCAGTTGAGGCCGAGGGTGAAGTTGCCGACCCCGAACCACCAGCCGCGGGCGAGCGCACTGCGGAGGCTCGGCGCGCGCTCGACCAGCCAGAGGAGCCCGGCGAAGGCGGCAAGCGTCAGCGGCCACAGGCCCAGAGGCTGGAAGCCGAGGGCGGCGAGGAGGCCGAGAAGCAGGGACAGGAGGAGGAACTTCATCCGGGCCGCATATCGCCGCTATGGCCGGTGGCTTCAACCATGGCGCTCGCCGGGGCCGTGCCGATAAGTTGATGAAGTTGACGGGTGCCGGGCGCCGGCTGCCGAATGGGAGTCGGCGAGTTCCTCCGCCCCCGCCGCTGCCGCATTCGGGCGTTGAGGGGCCGGTTCCGGGGCGAAGCCGAAATAACGGTCGCGCTCGGCGGCGTCCTCCATCCGCATCTCGGCCAGCTTGCGCTCGACCGCGGCGTCTTCGGCCTCCGTCAGGGTGCGGGCGTACCAGTTGATCCCGTCATATTCGCCCTCCTCCAGGCCTTCGAAGCCCGGCGGCGGCGGGAAGCAGGTCCAGCGGCCGCCGTCATCGCTGGTCCAGAGCGCACCTTCGTCATGAGGCATCGGCGGCTTGTTGCCCCCCGGCTCCGGAGCGGGCGCGGGCGCGGGACGGCGGGCATCGATAAAGGCGTCGGCATCGCCGCCATCGGCGACGCAGTCGAGGAAATCGTCCAGATCCTCGGAGACGGCGCGGAGCTGCTCCTCGCGCGCGCCCTCTTTTTCGGCGAGCCGGTCGAGGCGGGAGAGGACCGCCATCGAGAGCCGGTTGTCGAAGCGGTGGCGCTCGCCGACGATCTCGCCATTCTGGTGGATGGCCTCGATGCAGCCGTTCATGGCGCGGCTCAGCACCTCGTCGCCGAGCCGGGCGCGGGCGCGGTGGACCAGGACCGCG
>NZ_DASVUE010000246.1:0-1861 GCF_036387215.1 Allosphingosinicella sp.
GACTGGAATGAGCGAGCCCCAAGACATCCTCCCGCTGGACAGCTGGCACCGCGCGCAAGGCGCCCGGATGGTCCCGTTTGCCGGCTATTCGATGCCGATCCAATATGAAGGCATCATCGCCGAGCATCGCTGGACGCGCGAGTCCGCCGGCCTGTTCGACGTCAGCCACATGGGCCAGCTGATCATCGCCGGCGCGGGTGCCGAGAAGGGGCTGGAGAGCCTGCTTCCGGCCGACCTTGCGATCCTGAAGGAAGGGCGGCTCCGCTATTCGCTGCTTCTGAGCGAGGATGCCGGGATCATCGACGATCTGATGGTCACGCGCCGCGGCGATCATTTCTACATGGTCGTGAACGGCGCCACTAAGATGGGCGATATCGAGCACCTTCAGGCGAAGCTGCCCACTGGCGTGGTGCTCGACCATATGAAGGAGCAGGCGCTGCTTGCGCTCCAGGGGCCGCAGGCGGTGGACGCGCTGGCGCGGCTCGCGTCGGGCGTGGCCGAGCTCGGCTTCATGCAGGGCGGCGCCTTCGACATCGGCGGAGGCACGGCCTGGATCAGCCGCTCCGGCTATACGGGCGAAGACGGGTTCGAGATCTCCGTCCCCTCGAGCCGCGTCGCAGCCCTTGCCGAACTCCTGCTGGAGCAGCCGGAGGTGAAGCCGATCGGCCTCGGCGCGCGCGATTCCCTGCGGCTCGAAGCCGGGCTTCCGCTCTACGGCCACGATCTCGATCAGACGACAACGCCGGTCGAAGCCGATCTCGGCTTCGCGATCTCGAAGCGCCGCCGCGGCGAGGGCGGCTTTCCCGGCTGGTTCCGGATCACCCGCGAGCTTGAACAGGGCGCGATCCGCCGGCGCGTCGGGCTCGCCGTCGAAGGGCGCCAGCCGGTGCGCGAGGGGGCGATGGTGGTCGACGATGAAGGCAGCGAAGTCGGCAAGGTCACGAGCGGCGGCTTCTCGCCCATGCTCGAGGCGCCGATCGCGATGGCCTATGTGCCCGCCGCCTCGGCCGAGCCGGGGGCGACCGTCACGCTCGCCCAGCGCGGCAAGATTTTCCAGGCGAAGGTCGTGCCGATGCCCTTCGTCCCGCACCGCTACCAACGCAAGGGAGCCGCCGCATGAGCCTCTATTTCACCAAAGAGCATGAATGGATCCGAGTCGAAGGCGACACCGCCACCGTCGGGATCACCAACTTCGCTCAGGCCCAGCTCGGCGACATCGTCTTCGTCGAAGTGCCGGAAGCCGGCCGTGAAGTGACTCAGGGCGGCGACGCGGCCGTCGTCGAATCCGTCAAGGCCGCCTCCGACGTCTATGCTCCGGTGAGCGGCGAAGTCGTGGAAGGCAACCAGGCGCTCGCCGACGATCCCTCGCTGGTGAACAGCGATCCCGAGGGCGAGGGCTGGTTCTTCAAGCTCCGGCTGTCCGACGACAGTCAGCTCAGCGACCTGATGGACGCCGAGCAGTACAAGGCCTTCTGCGACAGCCAGTGAGCGTCAATTCCTCCTCCCGCTGGTCTCCCGCCGACTACGCGAAGAACGCTGCGTTCGTGCCCGCGCTCGGCGCCGCGGCCTTGACCATGCTCGACGCGCAGCCTGGCGAGATGATCGTCGACCTCGGCTGCGGCGACGGCGCTCTGACCGCGCTGATCGATGCGGCGGGAGCGAAGGTGGTTGGGCTCGATGCCTCTCCGGAGATGGTCGAAGCGGCGAGGGCGCGAGGGATCGACGCCTATGTCGCCGATGCCCAGGCGCTGGGCCTCGCGCGGGCGGCGCTCTGCTTCGGGCAGTTCGACGCCGCCTTCTCCAACGCGGCATTGCACTGGATGCTTGATCCCGCCGCAGTCGCGGAGGGCGTGTTCTCGGT
>NZ_DASVUE010000247.1:0-13422 GCF_036387215.1 Allosphingosinicella sp.
CGGCTCGGCGCTGCCGCTGGGCCGGGTGACCAACGCCGAGCTCGCCGAGCGGGTCGAGACCACCCACGAATGGATCGTGGAGCGGACCGGGATCCACGCGCGCCATATCGCCGCCGACGGGGAGACGACGGCGACTCTCGCCACGGAGGCCGCCCGCAAGGCGCTTGAGTCCGCCGGCGTGGATGCCGAGAAGGTCGGCCTGATCGTACTCGCCACCGCGACGCCCGACCAGACCTTCCCGGCGAGCGCGACCCGCGTCCAGACGGCTCTGGGCATCAACGACTGCATCGCCTTCGACGTAGCGGCCGTCTGCACCGGCTTCCTCTATGCCCTGTCGGTGGCCGACAACATGCTGAAGGGCGAGATGGCCGATTACGCGCTCGTGATCGGCTCCGAGACCTTCAGCCGCATTCTGGATTTCGAGGATCGCGCCACCTGCGTCCTGTTCGGGGACGGGGCCGGCGCCTTGCTTCTCAAAGCCGAGGAAGCACAGGATCGCGGCATCCTCGCCACCAAGCTTCACGCGGACGGCCGCCACAACGACCTGCTCTTCGTCGACGGCGGCGTTTCCACGACCGGGACGGTCGGCAAGCTGCGCATGAAGGGCAAGGAAGTGTTCCGCCACGCGGTGACGAACCTCGCCGACGTGCTGAACGAGGTGCTCGCCGCCTCCGGACACACCACCGACGAAGTCGATTGGGTGGTCCCGCACCAGGCGAACAAGCGCATCCTCGATGCCACCGCCAAGAAGCTGGGCATCGACCCGAGCCGCGTCGTCGTCACCGTCGATCAGCATGCCAACACGTCCGCCGCCTCGGTGCCGCTTGCGCTCGACACCGCGGTTCGCGACGGACGGGTCAAGAAAGACGATTTGCTCGTACTCGAGGCAATGGGCGGCGGTTTCACCTGGGGCGCGGCCGTTCTGCGCTACTGACTGGGAAAAAGCGCAATGGTCCATTGCGCTTAGGTTGAAGCTGAACTAGTGTTTCACGCTTCTACCCGGGGGGAGGGAGACTCACATGGCCGATGCTGGTGCGATCAGGAAGCTTGAGGTAGGGACGCTTACGCGTGCGGACCTCTCCGACGTCGTGCATCGGGAGATCGGTCTCTCCCGCGCCGAGTCGGCCAACATAGTCGAGCGCATCCTCTCTCACATGTGCAGCGCCCTCTCCGAGGGCCAGAATGTGAAGATCTCCGGCTTCGGCAGCTTCATCCTCCGCGACAAGGGCGAGCGGGTCGGCCGCAACCCGAAGACGGGCGTCGAAGTGCCGATCGCGCCGCGCCGCGTGCTCACCTTCCGCGCCAGCCAGATCACGCGCGAGCGGATCGTAAACGGCGGCTGATTTCGTGGCCGAGGCCACCCGCAAGAGCGACCAGGCTTTCCGGACCATCGGCGAGCTCGCCGACGATCTCGGAATCCCCCAGCACATCCTCCGTTACTGGGAGACGCGGTTCCCGCAGCTGCGCCCGCTGCAGCGCGCCGGCAACCGCCGCTATTATCGCCCCGCCGACGTCGCCCTCGCGCACCGGATCCACCGGCTCCTCAATCAGGACGGATATACGATCCGGGGCGTCCAGCAGCTCCTCTCAAGCGGCAGCGGCGACGGCGACGGCGAGGACATGGCGCAGCCAAGTGCGCCCGCTCCTGCGGACCAGCCCTCCAGCTTCCCCGCCGAGGACCTGCGCGCGCTCCGCAACACGCTCCGGGACGCGCTGGACGGCTGAAAGCCTCTTCGGCGCAATCTAATAGCTGTCCTCGTCCGGCCCCAGCTCCGGATCGAGATCGCGCGGACGGATGAAGCGGGAGAGGGTCCCCTTCCCTTCGGCGACCTCGCTCCAGCGTCCGACGGGGAGTTCGATCTCGGCGAGCGTCGCCGTCGGATATTTGAGCGCGAGCTCGGCGCGAAGCCCCTCCCCCGTCGTCAGCAGCAGAGCAAGCTTCTCAAGCCCCGGATTATGCCCCACCAACAGCAGCCGGTCCGCGTCGTCCGGGGCGGCATGGACCAGGTCCAGCAAAACATCGGTCGAAGCGAGATAGATGCGCTTGTCGAAAGCCGGATCGAGCGAAGCGCCATAGCCTTTCGCGACATCCTCCAGCGTCTCCATCACTCGCACGGCCGGCGAAGCGATGATCCGGTCGAACGTGAGACCCAGGGAGCGCATCTCGCGGCCGATCGTCTGCGCCGCGCGCCGGCCGCGGGTGTTGAGCGGGCGATCGAAATCGCGCTGCACCGGATCGTCCCAGGCCGATTTGGCGTGGCGCAGCAGCGTCAGCGTCTTCATTCTTATCCTTGCGGAGCCGGAGCGTGCTCCTGCTGATGCCCGAAAGCCGCGTCGGTTGAAAGCCGCGAACGCACGCGCTCGACCGCTTCGCTGAGCGGCACGCGGCGGATCTGCACCCCCGGCGGGAAAGCGTTCAGGAGCCGCGAGGGCGTCGCGGCCGACAGCAGCACGAACATGCCCCGATCCTCCCTTCGACGGATGAGGCGCCCGAACGCCTGAGCAAGGCGGGAGCGGACCACCCGGTCGTCATAGGCCGAACCGCCGCCGACCGTTCGCCGGGCGGCGTGGAGCACGGTCGGCCGCGGCCAGGGCACGCCCTCCATCACCACCAATCGCAGCGACTCGCCCGGCACGTCCACTCCGTCCCGAAGCGCATCGGTCCCGAGCAGCGAGGCCCGCGGATCGTCGCGGAAGATGTCGACCAATGTGCCGGTGTCGATGGGGTCGACATGCTGGGCGTAGAGCGGGAGGCCGGCACGGGCGAGGCGGTCCGCGATCCGGGCGTGCACCGCTTTCAGCCGCTGGATGGCGGTGAAGAGGCCGAGCGTGCCGCCGCCCGCGGCTTCGACCAGGCGGGAATAGGCGCCCGCAAGCTGGGCGACATCGCCGCGCTTGAGATCAGTGACGATCAGCACTTCGCTCTGCGCTGCATAATCGAATGGGCTCTGGGCGCTGAAGCGGCGTGCCGGCTGGTCGAGATGCGCAGCCCCGGTGCGCGCTTCGGCGGAGGACCAATCCTCCGCGCCGCGCAGCGTCGCGGAGGTGACGATCACCCCGTGCGCCGGCTTTAGGACGGTGTCGGCGAGCGGCCGCGTCGGGTCGAGCCAGCGGCGGTGGATGCCGATGTCATATTCGCGGCCATCCACCCGCTCGACCGCCAGCCAATCGACGAAATCCCGATCCGCCGGGCCGCCGAGCCGGGCAGCGAGCGCGATCCACGCCGAAAGCGTCTGCGCCCGCCAGGTGAGGCCGCCGATCGCGCCTTCGATCCGCGCCCGTGCCTGCGCGTCGAGCCAGTCGGGCGCATCCTCCAGCACCGCCTCGAGCCGCTTGCCGAGCGCAATCAGCGGGCGGAGCAGGAACTCCAGGGCTTCCACGGCAGGCGCGGCAGCCTCGATGATCGCCGCGTCGAGCTCGGCAATCTCCGTTTCGAGGCCGTAGCCCGCATCCTGCGCGGTAGCGCGGGCGTAGACGGTGCCGCGCACCGCGGCGAGCAGCTTCTCGACCGGCCCGAACGGCAGCCCTTCCGCGATCCGCTGCAGCCATCCGTCGCCCGGCAGCGCTCCGGCCGCCTGGATTGCGGCATCCAGCGCCATACCTCCCGCCTCGTCATAGGAAGCCACGTCCATCAGCCGCGCCGCAAGGCCGCGCCGCCGGCCGCGCGACTTGCCCTCGGGGCCGATCAGCCAGCGCCGAAGCTCGATCGTCTCCTGCCCTGTCAGAGCGGTGGCAAACGTGGAATCGGCGGCGTCGAACAGATGATGCCCCTCGTCGAACACGAGCCGGGTCGGCGGATTGCCGCTCTCCCTCCCGCGCGCGGCGTTCACCATCACCAGCGCATGATTGGCGATGACGATATCCGCGTCCTGGCTCGCCCGCGCCGCCCGCTCGATGAAGCATTTCCGATAGTGCGGGCAGCCGGCATAGACGCACTCGCCCCGCCGGTCCGTCAGCGCCGTTGAGCCGGCGCGCCGAAACAAGGTCGGCAGCCAGCCGGGCATGTCGCCTCCGACCATGTCCCCGTCCCTCGTATAGGCGGCCCAGCGCGCAACCAGCTGCGCCAGGATCGCCGCCCGGCCCGCAAAACCGCCCTGAAGCGCATCCTCGAGGTTGAGGAGGCAGAGATAGTTCTCGCGTCCCTTCCGGATCACCACCTTCTGCTTACGCTCGTCCGCCTTCGGGAACAGCCGCTTGCTTTCGTGATCCAGCTGCCGCTGAAGTGCCTTGGTGTAGGTGGAGACCCAGACCGCGCCGTCCGCTTTCTCCGCCCAGAGCGAGGCGGGCGCGAGATAGCCGAGCGTCTTGCCGATTCCCGTCCCGGCCTCGGCCAGCAGCAGGTTCGGCTGCCCCTCCGCCACACGCGGGGCGAAGGCGGCCGCTGCTGCGGCGGAGTAATCACGCTGCCCCTCCCTCGTCTCCGCTCCCGGGCCGGCAAGGCCTGCGAGCCGCGCCACCGCCTCCTCCGGATCGATCCGCACCGTTCGGGGCTGCGGGCGGCCGCCGGTCTCCTCCCACTCGGGGAGGCGCGAGAAGAGCCATTTCTCGTCCCGCTCCGGCCGCCGCAGCCGCTCCGCCACCACCGGGGCCCAGGTCCAGCGCAGCCGGTAGAGCGACTGCGCGGAAGCCCAGGCGCCTTCCCGCTCCGGCCACTCCTTTCCAAGCGTCTCGAGCAGCACCGCCGCGGCGCTTCGCAGGAACGGAGCCGCTTGCGCGTCCTCGGAGGGCGCTTCGATCCCGAGCGCGTGCGCAAGACCTTTCGGGGTGGGCACGGCGAACCGCGCCGGGTGCACGAACGCGAACAGCTCCAGAAGATCGAGCCCGGAAAGCTCCGGATAACCGAGCCTCTGGCCCACCAGCGGCGCGTTCAGCATGATCAGCGGCGTTTCCGCCGCCCTGGCGATCGCCTCGCCCCGCCCGAGCCCCTCAACGCGGCCGTCGGCATGCGCCATCCAGATGCCGCCGTGGGTTGCGTAGAGCGCCGGATAGGGCAAAGAGGCGGCCATTCCGCCTAGATGGAGCGGCGGGAACGGAAGGGCAACACTTGTCGATACCCCAGGAGCTTCGCGATGCGGCTTTTGTCTCGAAGGCGTGGCCCTATGAGGAAGCCCGCAAGCTCCTGAAGCGGTATCCGGACGGTCCTCCGGCGGGCGAGATCATATTTGAAACGGGCTACGGGCCAAGCGGCCTGCCGCACCTCGGCACGTTCCAGGAAGTCGCCCGCACATTGATGGTGCGCCACGCCCTTTCGGAGCTGGTGGACTGGCCCAGCCGCCTCATCGCCTTCTCGGACGATATGGATGGGATGCGGAAGGTGCCGCCCGGGGTGCCGCACCAGGACATGATGCACGCGCATCTCGATCAGCCGCTGTCGCGGGTCCCCGATCCCTATGGCTGCGGCCATTCGAGCTACGCCGCCCACAACAACAACCTCCTCCGGCAATTTCTAGACCGCTTCGGCTTCGACTACGAATTCCTCGCCTCCAGCGATTGCTACAATGGCGGCCGCTTCGACCCGGCGCTGAGGTCGGTGCTGCGCAACTATGGCGCGATCATGGATGTGATGCTGCCGACCCTGCGCGAGGAGCGGCGCCAGACCTATTCCCCTGTGCTTCCGATCAGCCCGGCCTCGGGCAAGGTGCTGCAGGTCCCGATCGAGGTGCTGGACGCGGAGGCGGGAACGATCCGCTACACCGACCCGGACACCGGCGAAGCCCTCGAGCAGTCGATCCTCTCGGGCGGCGCCAAGCTCCAGTGGAAGGTCGATTGGGCGATGCGCTGGGTGGCGCTCGGCGTCGACTATGAAATGGCCGGCAAGGATCTGATCGACAGCGTCGTCCAATCCTCAAAGATTGCGCGGGTGCTCGGCGCGCGGCCGCCCGAGGGGTTCAATTACGAGCTGTTCCTGGATGAGAATGGCGAGAAGATTTCGAAGACCAGGGGCAACGGCGTCACCATCGACGAATGGCTCACCTACGCTCCGGAGACGAGCCTCAGCTTCTACATCTACCGGGAGCCGAAGAAGGCGAAGCAGCTCTCTTTCGGCATCATTCCGAAGGCAGTGGACGAATATCAGCAGTTTCTCGCCGCCTATCCGAACCAGCCGTGGAAGGAGCGGCTCGGCAATCCCGTCCACCATGTGCATGCCGGCGAGGTGCCGCCGGCGCGGATGCCATTGAGCTTCGCGCTGCTGCTGAACCTCGTCGGAGTCGCCTCCACGGACGACAAGGAGCTGCTCTGGGCGTTCGTGAAGCGCTACGCGCCCGAAGCCTCACCCGAGACGCATCCGGAGCTCGACGCCCTGATCGGCTACGCGGCCGCCTACTTCCGCGATTTTGTAAAGGGATCACTCCAGCGGCGCGCGCCCGACCAAAAGGAAGCCGCGGCCCTCCGCGATCTCGACTCACAGCTCGGGGAGCTCGCGCCGGACGCAAGCGCCGAGGATATCCAGAACCTCGTCTTCGAAGTCGGCAAGGCACACGCCTTCGAGACCCTTCGCGACTGGTTCAAGGCGCTTTACGAGATCCTGCTTGGGACCAGCCAAGGCCCGCGCATGGGCAGCTTCATCGCGCTCTACGGCATCGACAACAGCCGCCGGCTGATCGCCGAAGCGCTCAGTTGAGCGACGCCAGCGTCTTCGCCCTGGCAGGCTCGACGCCGGCGCGGCGGAGCGCCTCGTCCAGCGCCTGATCGGCGGGCACTTCGACGTCCGGCTTCACGCCCGTGCCTTCCCAGCCCTGGTTGTTGTCGGGATCGAACGTGCGGCCGACGGGGATGAAGGCCGCGAAGTCGTGGCCGAGCGGCACCATTCCGCCATAATGTCCGGCGCCTGCAGTCGTCTCGCCGATCAGGGTCGCGCGGCCGGTCCGCTTCAGGGACAGCGACAGATGCTCGGCGGCCGACGCGGTACGCTTCGAGGTCAAAAGGAAGATCTTCGCGGTGCGGAGGCCGGTGACCTCCTTGGCCGGTATCACGTTGTGCGAGCGCCGCACCACGCCCTCCGGGCCCTTCACCTTCACCAAGGTAGGCCCGTCCTCGAGCGGGCTCCCCCGCCGCTGCTCGACCGCGACCCGTGTGTCCATCTGCACCAGGGTCTGCGGCTTGCCGTAGAAATAGGGGAACATGAGGTCCATCTCCTCAAGCCCGCCGCCGCGATGCCCGCGCGCGTCGATGATCAGGGTCTTCGCATTCGAATGCTCGGCGAGGAAGGTCCGGAGCTTGGCGAGCGTCTCCTCGTCGCCCGGGAACATGCCGAAGCTGATGTAAGCGACCCCGTCGGCGATCCACCCGGACTTTTCGATCGGCTGGACATCGGGGCCCGGGCGGCGCCGCGGCCCCTGCCCCGGCTGCTGCGGCGGCGCACGGCCGATCCGAAGGTGCCCGTCCTTGTGGACCGCCTGGAGGTCCGCCGTCACGGCACGGGCAAATTCCCGGCTGTCGGCGAAACTCGAATAGCCGCCGCTCGCCAGCTTCGCCCGAAGCGCCGCGGCATATTGCTTGCCCACCTCCGGGAAGACGAAATTCTCTTCGAGCTGCGTGGCGAGCGTCTGGACCACCTCCTTCGCTTCCTCCGCAACGAAGGGTGCCGGGGCGGGAGCGGCCTCGGCTGCCGCGGGCTGCTGCGGCGACTGCGCCATCACGGCCGTCGAGGCAACCAAGAGGGCGGCAAGGGCGGAAAGGCGCTTCGGCACAGGTTCATCTCCATCGATTACGTTTATAGTCGTTGCGATCTTATGCTTCGCCAAAAGCGCGTTTTGCGCGAATTCCTATGGGCCAGGTTAGCAGGATCGTGCACGAGAAGGGGTGGAAGTGCATTATATGAGTAAAACACTCGACAAGTTCGACGTCGCCCTGCTGAATCTCCTCCAGGAGAACAACGTCGCGACCGCCGATCAGCTGGCGCGGGAGGTACCGCTGTCACCCTCGGCGATCACTCGGCGCGTCCGCCGGCTGCGCGAGAGCGGCTTCATCGCCGCCGACGTGGCGCTTCTCTCCGAGACCATTCTCGGTCAGCGGCTTCGCGCGGTGGTGCAGGTTCAGCTCGCCGATCACGCGGAGACCGGCGCAATTGCGGGATTTCGCAAGCGGCTTGCCGGCGCGCGCGAGGTGCAGCTCTGCCTCGAGATCACCGGCGCCTTCGATCTCATGCTGGTGATCGTGACGCGCGACATGGCCGCGTTCAACGCCTTTGCCGACGAGGTGTTCGGCGCCAATCCCGGCGTCCGCCGCTACGAGGCGAGCTTCGTCAAGCGGCAGATCCGGAATGCGCCCGCAGTCTGGCTCGACGAGCGAGACGCGGAGCGCTGATCAGCCTCTCTGCGCGGCGATCCAGCGGTCGATCTTCGCTTCCAGCACCGTCAGCGGAAGCGCTCCGCTGTCCAGCACCTGCGCGTGGAAGGCGCGGATGTCGAACCGCGAACCGAGCGCCTTCTCCGCCCGCGCCCGAAGCTCCAGGATCTTCAGCTGCCCGAGCTTGTAAGCAAGCGCCTGCCCCGGCATCGCGATGTAGCGCTCGACCTCCGCCGTCGCATCGGTTTTACCCATCGAGCTGTTGTCGAGCATGTACTTGATTGCCTGATCACGGCTCCAGCCCTTGGCGTGAATGCCGGTGTCGACCACCAGCCGCATCGCCCGAAGCATCTCGTCGTTGAGCCCGCCGAAGCGCTGCAGCGCGTCGGTTTCGACACCCAACTCGTCCCATAAAGTCTCGGCGTAGAGCGCCCACCCTTCGACGAAAGCGGTGTTGCCGCCGAAGCGCATGAAATTCGGCAGCGCCTCATTCTCTTGGGCGAGGCTGATCTGGAAGTGATGCCCCGGCACAGCCTCGTGGAGATAGAGCGTCTCGATGCCCCAGGTGAAGCGCGAGGGCAGATCGTAGGTGTTGTAGTAGAAGACGCCGGGCCGCGTGCCGTCGGGTGTTCCGCTATTGTAGGAGCCCGCCGCATCGGTCTTCTCGCGATAGTCGGGCACCGGCCGGATTTCGAGCGCGCTCTTCGGGGTCAGCGCGAACAGCTCCCCGATCCGCGCGTCGACGCGCTTTCCAACCTCCTCGTACCGCTCCCGAAGCCATTCCTTCGAGGGTGGCTGATATCTCTTGCTCGTGCGGAGATGCTCGAAGAATTGCGCGAGGCTGCCCTTGAAGCCGACCTTCGTCTTCACGCTCTCCATTTCGGACCGGATCCGTGCAACTTCGCGAAGGCCGAGCTGGTGGACCGCGCCCGCGGCCAGCGGCAGGGTGGTGTTCTGCTCGATCAGATAGTCATAGAGAAGCGGCCCGCCCTTCATGTGGACGAGCCCCGCGCCTTCGCGCGCGGCGGGCAGATATTCGCTGCTGAGGAAATCGCGCAGCCGCGAATAAGCCGGCCGGATCTCGTCCCGGATGACCGCCGCGTGCGCCGCCCTCAGCCGCGCCTGATCCGCGGGCGCGATTCCTTCGGGAAACTTCTTCACAGGTCCGTAGAATGTCGAACCCTCGACGCCCTGCTTCAGCTGCAGGTCGAGCTGATCGATCATGTTCCGGACGACGAGCTTCGGCTGAACAACGCCTGCGGCCATGCCCTCGCGGAAGCGGGCGATCGCCTTGTCGATCAGCGCCGGATACTGGCGGTGGCGCTTGAGGTTGTTCTCGTAGTCGGCGAGAGTCTTGAACGGCGCCGCGCCCTCGCCGGAGGCGACATCGGGATACCAGGTGTGGATCCCGGTCATGTGGTCGATCGGCCGAACCGCGCTGAGCGCCAGCAGCGGCTCCTGAAGCCCGCGCAACGCGACCTCGGTCTGCCGCTTGAACACGTCGTAGGCGAGCTGATCGGTCGCGGAGAGCGCGTTTCGGTCTATTGCGGCGAGCCGCCGCAGCTCCTCTTCGCCCGCCCGCCGCTCGGCGGCATAATAGCTCTCCGTGTACATGTCCCCCAGCTCGCCCGCATAGCGCATGTCGCCGCGGAACAATGCGCTCAGCGGGTTGCGGCGGAGATTGGCCTCGTCGCTTTCCTTGAAGAGCGCGCTCAGCTGCTCGGAAGCATTTGGCCTAGGCGCGGCCGGTTCAGCCGCCGGGGCAGCGGCCGGGGCTTGCGGCTCTACCGCGGTGGCCGCGCATGCGGACAGGAGGCCGGCGGCGGCGCCGATCAGGAGGATGTTGGTCTTCATCTTGGCCTCTGCAGTAGCGGGCTTGCAGCGACGCCCATAACGATTTCCCACCGAACCGCCAGCGCACGCGCCTCAGCCCCAAGGCCGCTCCCGATACCATTTGGTGATGATATATTTCACGCCCGCCTCCACCGGCATGCCCTGGTGCAGCGACTGGAGGTTGGGCTCGCCGACGGCATCGAGATTGTTCCAGGCAAGGAGGTTTCCGGCTTTGGGCGAGATCTTGACTTTCGCCTTCGGAAACTCGGTCTGACCCCCCGCTTCGGGCTCGTTCAGGAAGGCCATCACGGTCCATGTCCGCTGGCCGCCCGTGCGCTCCTGCTCCGGCCAGTAAGGCTCGGTCGTGTAGAAGAAATCGTGGTGGCACTTGAATTGCTGTCCCGGCGCGTAGCGCTGACCCTGAATGGTTTCACCATGTGCCGGCTCAATGCCCATCAGCCGGGCGATCTTGACCTCGATCTGCCTCAGCAGCGGGTCCTTCGGATCGAGGTTGCAGGTCTCGCTGGTGCGGAATTGCGGGTCCGGGTTGTCGGCGAGGATCTTCGACGGCTGCCGGTCCGCGTCGATCCGTTTGATAAGCCCCTGGCATTCGGCCGGCATCAGCACATTCCGGCACACGAACAGGTCCAGCCCCTTGGCCGGCACCTTGAAAACGTTCGGCGTCCTCAGCAGCCGGTCCCGGACCGCTGCTCCGACCGCCATCCGGTACAACGGG
Source organism: Allosphingosinicella sp. (assembly GCF_036387215.1). Taxonomy (GTDB): domain Bacteria; phylum Pseudomonadota; class Alphaproteobacteria; order Sphingomonadales; family Sphingomonadaceae; genus Allosphingosinicella. The sequence continues at coordinate 10,859 of NZ_DASVUE010000247.1, forward strand.
TCGCTCATTCGATCGTTCGGCCCCGCACCATGACGAAATCCACCTTCTCGAGCGCCCGCACGTTCTGCAGCGGATCGCCGGAAACCGCGATGAGGTCGGCCGAATAGCCGGGCGCGATACGACCGATCTGTCCTTCCATGTCGAGCAGCTTGGCCGCGGCCGTGGTCGCCGACGCGATCGCCTCGGCCGGCGTCATCCCCGCCCTCTCGACCAGCTGCGCGAATTCCTCAGCATTGCGACCATGCTCGTAGACCGCCGAATCCGTGCCGAACACCACCGGCACGCCCGCGGACCGCGCAGCACGCGCCGCCTTGCCGACCTCGTTCAGAGTCATCCGAACCTTTTCGGCAACCGCAGGCGTGAACATGTTCTTCGCGAGCCCCTCGCCGATGCCGGTGAAGGCCATCAGGGTCGGCACCAGGACGGTTCCGTTCGCCTTCATCACGGCGATCGCCTTTGCATCGGCGAAGGTGCCGTGCTCGATCGAATCCACCCCCGCCCGCGCCGCCGCCTCGATGCCGCGGGCGCTGTGCGCGTGCGCCGCCACCTTGAGGCCGAGCGAATGGGCGGTATCGACGATCGACTTCATCTCGGCGTCGGTGAAATGCTGCCCCAGCCCCCGCGCCTGCTGGGAAAGCACCCCGCCGGTCGCGGTGATCTTGATGAGGTCCGCGCCGGCGCGCGACGCCTCCCGGACCCTCGCCGCGCATTGCTCCGGCCCGGTGCAGGTGTTCCCGCCCTGCAGCGCCTGGACGACCTCGGGCCGGAAGCCGGACACGTCGCCATGGCCGCCGATGATCGAGATGGGGGCGCCGGCGGTGACGATCCGCGGCCCCTCAACGATGCCCTCCGCGGTGGCGCGGCGGAGCGCGAAGATCACCTGCGGCGGCGCTCCCACGTCGCGAACGGTGGTGAAGCCTGCCTTGGCGGTGAGGCGGGCGTTCTTGACGCCGATCATCCCCGACCATTCGTTGGTCTCGACCGCTTCCTTCCAATAATCACCGCCCGGATCGCCGGTAAGGTGGGTGTGCGTATCGATCAGCCCCGGAAGCACGGTCTTCGAGGAAAGATCGACCAGCCGCGCGCCCGCCGGCGCGGGGGTGAGCCCGGCCGCGACGCTGCTGATCCTGCCGTCGACGATCGTGATGGTGGACGGCCCGGCCGCGGGCCGGGAGGCATCGGAGATCAGCCGTCCGGCATGGACGACGACCGTCTCGGCCGAGACGGCCGCGGGAGCGGCGGAGAGAAGGAGTGCGGCTGCGAGGCGAGCGAGCATAGGGAGCCTTCGTCTGGAGGAATCGCGGCGGATGCTGCTCCAGACGCGGCGCCCCTGACAAGCAAAAAGCCCGGAGCGCGCTTCACGCCCCGGGCTCTTGCACCATTCCTCCGGCTTCAGCTGCTACCAGAAGAAGTCGTAGATCACGTCGATGACTTCGCCGGTATAGAGATCCACCAGCAGCACGTCGTCATAGTAACGGACCCACCTAGTGCCGGGATAAGCGGGCGGCAGGCGGTATTGCCAGGGATCCGCGATCCAGTAGCGGTTCGAGAAGAACAGCGGCTCCAGCGAGATGCCGATCGAGAAGCGGCTGTAGCGGTGGTTGCGATAGGGCGCGTGATAGCGGCCGGACCGGAAGAGGTTCCGGTTGGTGTAGCGATGGCGCTGCCAATCGTAGCGGCGATCCTGACGCCAGTTGCGGTTCCAGTCGCGGCGGGCTTCCCTCCGGTCCTGCCGCCATTCGCGGCGGTCTTCGCGCCGATCCTGGCGCCATTCCCTGCGGTCGCTGCGGCGATCCTGACGCCAATCCTGGCGGTCCTGATTCTGGTCCTGGCCCCATTGCTGACGGCCCTCCCGACGATCCTCGCGCCTTTCCTGACGGTCCTCGCGCCGATCTTCGCGACGGTCCTGACGCCAGTCCCGCCGGTCTTCCCGACGGTCCTGACGGGCCTCGTTCTGCCGGCGCTGCTGCTCCACGAGCCGGAGGTCGGCACGCTGCTGCTCCTCACGCTGCTGTTCGGCGCGCTGCCGCTCGGCACGCTGCTCCTCGCCCCGCTGCTCGAACTGGCGGAACGCGTCCCGCACCGTCACGGCCTCGCCACGGTCCGCCTCTTCAGCGGCCTGCTCGATGCGCTCCCGGCGCACCTCCTGGCGGTCCTGGCGCCGCTCCGCCCGATCCTCGCGGCGCTCCTCGCGCTGCTCGCGCCGGACCTGCGGCGGCTCGGCCGGCGCCTGCGCCTCGGCGGCTTCCTCGCGCTGCGCCTGCCGTTCCGCACGGCGCTCCTGACGCTCCGCGCGCCGCTCCTGGCGCTCGACCCGGTCTTCGTTATCGACTTCCTGCGCCTGCACGACCGCGGGCGTCACCATGGCCGCGGTCATCAACAATCCGAGCAATGCATTCCGCATCTCAAAAAACTCCTCACACCCCGGCCGGCGAACCCCGCCTCCGATGGATGAGACGTGCTCCAGATTCGATGAGCCGTTGCTGAACCGGGTCGCAAGCGAAACGAAAGGATCAGTCCCGCGGCGGCGGCGGCGCCCTCAGCGCAGGGACTTCCCGCGCAGC
>NZ_DASVUE010000248.1:0-4961 GCF_036387215.1 Allosphingosinicella sp.
CAGAACATGCCGTTGATCATGTTCGACAGCTCGAAATAGGGCTTTATCTCGTCCTGGCTGAGGTCGTACCGCTCTTTCCGGACCTTCTCCATGTAATAGCGATAGTCCCAGGGCTCGATCGTGATCTTGTGGCCGAGCTTCCTGGCCATCGCCTGCTGGTCGCGGACCTCTTCCTTCACCCGGGCGACGGCGGCCGGCCAGACGCGCATCATCAGTTCCTGCGCGCGGGCCGGATCCTTGGCCATCGTGTCCTGCATCCGCCAGTGGGCGTGGGTGGGGAAGCCCAGCAGCTTCGCCCGCTCGGAGCGGAGTTTCACGATCTCTGAGATCACCGCGCCCGTGTCGTTCTGGCCGGGATTGTCGCCGCGGTTGACGAACGCCTTCCACACCCGCTCGCGAAGTGCGCGATCGTCGGCGAAAGTCAGCACCGGATCGACGGCCGAGCGCGTGTTGACGATCGCATAGACGTCCGCCGGCAGGTTCCGCTCCTTGGCGGCAGCCTTGGCCGCCGCCTTTACGTCCTGCGGGACACCGCGCATCTCCTTTTCGTTCGCGGCGATGTGCGTGCTCTCGTCGGCGAGCACCTTCTCGCTGAACGTCGCGAAGGCTCGGGCGAGCTGCTGGTTGTAGGCGGAGAGCTGCTGCTTCTGCGCCGCGTCCAGATTGGCGCCGCGCCGGACGTAGCTCTGGTAGAGCCGGGTGACGAGCCGCTGCTGCTTGGCATCGAGGCCGGCGCTTTCCCGCGCGTCATAGACGGCCTTGATGCGCTGGAAGAGCCGCGGGTTCAGAACGATCTCGTCGGACGCGGCTGACAGCTTCGGCCCCCATTCCTTCTGCAGCGCCTGATATTGCGGGTTGGTCATGTTGCTGGTCATGACGCCGTAGACGGCGCCGACCCGTCCGAGACGGCGGCCGGTCCTCTCGAGCGCCTCCACCGTATTGGCGAAGCTCGCGGGGGCCGGATTGTCGATGATCGCCGCGATCTCGCGCCGACGCTCGTCGATCGCGAACTGGAACGCCTCGGGGAAGAGCTCCGGCTTCACCTGGTCCCAGGGCGGCACGCCGGCATAGGGCCCGCTCCAGTCGGCGAGCAGGATATTGGCGGGAACGGCCGGAGCGGCTTCAGCGGCCGGCTGCGCTTCCGCCATGGCTGCGGCCGGGGCCGTGTCCGTTTCACTCATGGTCGTGCATCCGCCGAGCGCGAGCGCGGCTGCGCCTGCAAGGTAAATCGCCTTCATCTCTTCCTCCGCAGGAATGGTGCGGCTCGCCCGAAAGACGAGCCTGAAATCCTGTCATGCCGTTAGCAGGCCGCCGTTTAACCTCAAGCAACATCAGCCCATTGTCAGCGCGTCGATCGCGCCCTGAAGGATGTAGGCGGCGGCCATCTTGTCGACCAGCTCGGCGCGCCGTGCGCGGCTCGCATCGGCGTCCAGCAAGGTTCGGGTCACCGCCTGCGTCGACCAGCGCTCGTCCCAGAGCAGGATCGGCAGGCCGAGCTGCTCCAGGTTCCGCGCGAAAGCGCGCGTCGATTGGGTGCGGGGGCTTTCGGAGCCGTCGAGATTGAGCGGCAGTCCGATGACGATGCCTACCGCATGTTGCTTGCCCGCAAGGTCGCGGATCCGCGCCATATCCACCGAGAATTTGGCCCGCATGATGAGTTCGGCCGGAGTCGCGATGGTCCAGCCGGCGTCGCACAGGGCTGCGCCGACCGTCTTGGTGCCGACGTCGAGGCCGAGCAGCCGCCCGCCCATCGGCAGCGTCTCGCGAAACTCGGCGGCGCTGGCGGTGATCATCGTCCCGCGAAGCCCCTCAGCCGCGCCTCGGCATCGGCACGGATGTTCGCCCAGAACAAGGCATAGTCGAACACGTGATAGTTGTTGCCGGGCAGCACGTAGGGCGGAAATCCCGCGACCTCCTCGCCGATCAGCAGGAAGCCGCTGACATCGCAGCGCGCCGGCACGCCGCCCACCCGAAGCTCGCCTTCGGTCAACTCGGCATTGGGTATGATCGTCCCGAGATTGGCCGCCGCCTCTGCTTCCCCGTCGCGGGTGCCGGTCAGCGGGTTGACGCACAGCATCGGCGATCCGGCCCGCTTTGTGCCGTTCGGTGCCACCGACGCGTCATAGACTTCGGTGATCATCTGCGGGTCCGCGGGCTCGGCGAAGCTCTGCCAGGAAAGGATGCAGCCCGGCTGCTCCGCGCTCTCGCAGGCCGGCAGCCCGAGCAGCTCGAGGTCCGCAGTGGTCGAGATCGGCCACCCGACCACGTAGGCGGCCACCACCCGCTTCGCGAGCGGCTTGCCCGCCACCCGCTCGCGCAGCAGCCGCGTCAGGTGAAGGCTGCCCTGGCTGTGCCCGGCGAGGATGATCGGCGCGTCCTTCGGCGCCTGCTTCAGGAAGGCGTCGAACGCGGTGAGCACGTCGCGATAGGCGAAGCCGAGGGCCTTCTCCGCATCCTGCTTCGTGGTCAGAAACGCTCCAAACGTCGCCTGGCGGTACTTGGGGGCCCAGACGTCTCCGACCCCGCTGAACGCGCTTCCCTGGTGGCGGACGAACAGCCGCGCCCTTTGCTGCGAGTCCTCATGGTCGATCGGAGCGTTCCACTGCGACCGATCGAGGAACGAGGTGGGGTGGATGAAGAACACCGCTGCCTTCGGGAGCGGCTTGGCGTCTTCGGCAGGCGCAGGGGGCGCATAGCCCTTGGGCAGCCACAGCGCGGGGTTGTTCGGGATGTCGGGACGTGAGATCCACATCGACGCATCCGCATAGGTCGGCCCCGGCGGCATGGGCACGTCCTTGAACTCCACCGTCGGCACCATCGCCGTCTTGAGGAGCTGCCGCTCGAACAATCGGTAGCCGAGCGCCGCGATCAGCACGAGCACGACGATGCCGGCGACGATCCACAAAAACCGGCGTGCCAGCATTCATTTCCTCCGGATGTGCATCACGCCTGCACATGGACGTGGCAGGAATGCCGAAGCCGCGGATTGCGCCCCCGGCTGCGATGGGACAGGCTCCAGATAAGGCGAGGGCAGGGGAATGGAAGAGCGGAACATGGATCACGAGGCCTGGCCGGCACGGGCGGCGATGCTGGCGGCGCTCGGTGCCATTCTTGGGATCGTCATCGATCGGCTTCTGGACGGCGGCGACACGCACGAAATCTGGCGGGCGAGCGCGGCTTCGTTCGTCGCGGTGGCGGGCATCACGTTCGCGGTCGGGCTCGAGCGGCTCCGCTGGCTCTGGTCGGCGCTGTTCGCGCTCGCCTGCGGCGCCGTCGTCGCGCTTGTCTTCTACTGGAACGGTACGCCCGACGGCTGGAGCGCCGACGAGGGCTGGCGGATGTTCGCCTCTATCCTGGCCGTCGCGATCGCGGTGCCGCTGTTCCAGTCGGTTCGAGACGAGGGGCGCTGGAGCCTCCGCTCGCCCGAGATCCACGCTTATGCCTGGACCAACCTCGTGCTCTGGGGCGCCGTCTGCGCTTTTACCCTGATCTCGTTCCTGCTCTCCCACCTGCTGGCCGAGCTGTTCAACCTGATCGGCATCGGCCTCCTCCGCGACGCGCTTCGGAACAGCTGGTTCGTCGGCATGATCGTCGGCGCCGCGCTCGGCGCCGGCGTCGGCCTGCTCCGCGACCGCGACAAGGTGCTCGGCCTCCTCCAGCGCGTGGTGACGACCGTGCTTTCGGTCCTTGCACCGGTGCTCGCTACCGGGCTCGTCCTCTTCGTGCTGGCGCTGCCTTTCACCGGCCTCCAGTCGCTGTGGGACAAGACCAGCGCCACCACCCCCATCCTGCTGCTCGCAATCGCCGGCGCCTTCATCCTCGCCAACGCCGTCATCGGCAATTCTCCCGAGGAGGAAGCGAAGGGGAGGGCGCTCCGCCTCAGCGCTATGGCTCTTGGCGCGGTGATGGCGCCGCTCGCAATCGTCGCCGCACTCTCCACCTGGCTGCGCATCGATCAGCACGGCCTCACGCCCGAGCGGCTCTGGGCGCTCGTCTTCGTGCTGGTCGTGCTCGCCGTCTCGCTCGCCTATCTCTGGGCCCTCGTCCGCGGCCGCTTCGACTGGGCCGGGCAGGTCCGCCCCGCCAACGTCCGCCTTGCGGTCGGCATCTGCATCGTCGCGCTGCTGCTGGCGACGCCGCTGATCGACTTCGGCGCCATCTCCACCCGCGACCAGATCGCTCGTCTCCAATCCGGGAAAGTGGCTCCGGAGAAGTTCGATTGGGCCGCCCTCCGCTTCGATTTCGGCCCCAGCGGCGTCCGCGCACTCGAAGCACTCCAGCGCCAGGGCGCGCCGAAGCTCCGCCAGCTGGCCGCGCAGGCGCTCCGTTCTAAGGAGCGCTGGGCACTCACCGAAACCACCGCCGTCCCCGCCCGCGCCGAAAGGGTCCAGGGCAAGGTACGGATACTCCCGCAGCCGGTGCCGCTGCCGCCGGAACTCTCCCGCATCCTCGCCACCGGAAGCATCTGCGCGGCCGGCGACTGCACTGTGTTCTGGCAGCCCGGCGCCTCCGAGGCCGTCGCCATCGGCTTCGGCTGTCCGGAGTGCGCCGCCGGAGTGACGCGCCTCGTCCGCGGCCCGGAGGGCGACTGGCAGACGATGAATGTCGAAAGCCCCGCGCAGGCATTCCCTCAGCAGATGGGCCAGGACCCGCAGGCGCAGCGGGGCGCGGTCGCCGCCGGACGGGTCGAGATCAGGGACGTGCGGCGCCGCCAGGTCTATGTCGACGGGCAGCCGGTTTCGGGCACCTTCTGACCGGCCCTGCGCTTGAAGGCATTGGGCACGGGTGCTAGCGCCCGCGCCATGTCCGTAGACACCGCTACCGTTCGCCATATCGCGAAGCTCGCACGCATTGCCGTCACCGACGGCGAGGTGGACGCGCTCGTGCCCGAATTGAACAACATCCTCGGCTGGGTCGAGCAATTGCAGGAGGTGGACGTCTCCGGCGTGGAGCCGATGACC
>NZ_DASVUE010000249.1:0-4704 GCF_036387215.1 Allosphingosinicella sp.
CGGCACTCCTCCGCGCCGTCGCACAGATTGTCGTGGGGGACGGCGTCGTGAAGCTCGTCCTTGAGGCCGAGGCGCGCGTCCATATGGCCGGACGTGGTGGAGATTGCGGCGGCGGCGTCGATGATCCGCGGACCTTCGGCCCAGCCGCGGGCGATCGCATCGCGGAGCGCCAGGGTGGCGCCCTCGTCGCCGAGGTTGCGCACCGTCGTGAAGCCGGCGTTCAGCGTCTTCCTCGCATTCCAGGCGGCTTCGTAGGCGCCCATCTGGCCGCTGTCCGTGAAGCCGGCGAGCAGTCCCTCATTGCCCGCGCGGTCGGAGGCGAGGTGGACGTGGCTGTCGATGAGGCCGGGAAGGACGAAGCGGTCGCGAAGGTCGATCACCTTCGCGCCCGCCGGAGCCGCGGCAAAGCCGTTCTCGACCGAGACGATCTTGCCGCCGCGGACGATCAGGCTGGCGTTGCGCCGCGGCGGCCGCCCGGGGCGGTCGAGCAGCGTTCCCGCGTGGATGACGGCATAGCCTTCTTCGGCCTGTGCGGTGGGCGGAGCGGCCTGGACGGGGGCTGCGGCGATGAGAGCGGCGAGGAAGAGCATGCTGGGACCCCCTTTGGATTCGCAGCAAGGATAGGCGCGCGGGAAGGGGCTGTCAGCTAGTCCTCGAACGCTTCCACGCGGCTGTGGCGGCCGGTGAGATAGGCGTCGGCGACGAGGCGGAGCGGGCGGATGTCGACGTGCGAGCGGCGTTCGTCGATGAGGTCCGCGAATTCGGAATAGATGGACGGATATTCGCCCTCCCCGCCGCTCGCCTGCAGCTCGCCGCCGATCGAAAGGCGGGAGCCGCCGTGGCTGAGCAGAAGCTCGGTTCCCTCGGCGGTCTCGACGGCGATGTTCCAGGCTTCGTCGCCCGTGTGGTTCCAGTTGAAGTCCGCCGTGAGGGTGCCAGTGCCGGTGGAGCTTGCGAAGGTCAGGCGGGCGGCGATCGGGGTCTGCCGGTTCTCGGGGAACATCAACTCCGCCTCGCGCACGAACAGCTCGCCCGGGAAGATGCGGGTGGCGATCGAGAGCGCATTGATGCCGGGATCGAACACGCCGAAGCCGCCCGGCTGCCAGATCCATTGCTGGCCGGGATGAAATTTCCGCACATCCTCGTGCCAGACGATCTCCATCCGGCTGATCTCCTGCCCCGCAAGCCGCTTGGCAGCGGCGGTGACTGCGGGATTGTACTGGGCGTGCCAGGTGGTGAAGAGCGACACCTGGTGGCCCGCCGCGAGGCAGGCGAGATCCTCCACTTCGGCCAGGGTCACCCCCGGCGGCTTTTCGAGCAGGCTGTGGAGCCCGGCCTGGATGCAGTCGCGGGCGATTCCGTAGCGCACCGAGGGCGGAGTGCAGATCGCGACCGCGTCGAGATCAGGGACTTCGCGAAGCATATCCTGGTGGCTGGTGAAGGATCGGACGCCCTGAACGCCGTTGCCCTGGCGGCTGACGGTGGCGACGAGTTCGAAGCGGCGATTGCCGGCGATCGCGGGGACATGCTGGTCCTCGGCGATCTTCCCGAAGCCGATGATCGCAATCCGGAGCGGGCGCATCAGCCGCTCAACCCCCGGACATATGCCTCGGCCTGCGCGGCCACCTCGGCGGCGGATTGGCCGGGCTTGTAGACGCCGGAGCCGAGGCCGAAGCCGCTGGCGCCCGCGTCCAGATAAGCGCGCATGTTGCCGGGTTTGACGCCGCCGACCACGAGCACGGGCACCGTCTTCGGAAGCACCGCCCGCATCGCCTTGACGACGGCGGGGGAGGCGGCTTCGGCGGGAAAGAGCTTCAGCGCATGCGCACCCGCTTTCAGCGCCTCAAATCCTTCCGACGGCGTATAGAAGCCCGGCGCGGACACCAGGCCGGCAGCCGCGGCTGCGGCGATGACTTCAGTGTCGGTGTTGGGAGACACGATGATCCGGCCGCCGGCGTCGCGGACGCGGGCGACGTCGTCGACGCTGAGCACCGTGCCGGCGCCGATGAGGGCGCGGTCGCCGAGGCTCCTCGCGAGAATGCCGATACTCTCGAGCGGATCGGGGGAGTTGAGCGGCACCTCGATGATCCGGATCCCGCCGCCGTAAATCGCCTCTCCGATCGCTTCCGCGTCCGTCGGCGTCACTCCGCGGATAATCGCCACCAGCGGGCATTCGGAGAGCCGCCGTTGCAGCTCCTCATTGGGGTTCATTGGACGAGCTCCGCCAAATGCCTGACGCCGGCAAGGAATGCCGCTTCGCCGTCTACCTCGCGCGCCTCGTGTCCCGCAAGGCGAAGCGCGGCCGCGAACAGGCCGGTAAGCTCGGGCCGGCCCATGACGACGACTTCGCCGTCGGGCGCGGAGCGGAGGCCGATCCTGAGGTCGGTGCCGATCAGGAGGCCGCTCGTATAGGAGGCGGCGTCCGAGCGCTCCCGCTTCCCGAGCAGCACCCGGGCACGGACCGAGAACAGCTCGGCCGTGAGGTCGTCGCCTTCGAGCCCGCGCCGAACGCCCGCTTCGAACGCGGCGCCGGTATTGGCCGGCTCCTGCAGAAGATCGGCGAGGATGCTGTGCTCGCGGAGGAGGTTGAACATCTCGCCGGTCATGATGGTGCGGAAGGAGGCGATCCGCCCGTCCTCCATCTTCACCCACTTGTTGTGCGTGCCGGGGTGGCAGACGAGCGCATCGGGCGGGATCATTCCGTCGGCAAAGGCGCCGAGCATCTGCACCTCCTCGCCGCGCATCACGTCGGCCGCATCGCCGCTGTCGTAGGCGACGCCGGGAACGATCGCGATATGATCCCGAACCACCCATTTGAGGCTTGCGGCAAGCTCGGGAAGGCCTGCTGGGCAGGGGGCGTAGGGCGCCTCCACCCAGCCGCGGTTGGACCCGATCATGCCCGCCATCAGCAGCGGGCGGTCGCCGAGCCGGCCCTTGATCTCGGCCACCGCGCGGTCGAATCCGCCCTTGCCGACGGCGAGGATCCCCTGATCGTCCTCCATCTCGTCCGACAGCCGCCCGTCGGAGCCGATCAGATAGGCGCGGCGATTGGTGGTGCCCCAATCGACCGCAATGAAACCGTCCGCCCAGCGCATCTCGTTCCTCTCGTCCCGCCTTCCTAACGTGCAAGCCGGCATTGTGTCCCCAAGCTTCTTGCACCGCCGCCCGGACCCTTTATTGGAATTGTCGGATAAATGATCGGCATTGCAACCTTATCGGGGCTGACCCCTTATTCCCTCATGCCCGCGCCGGCCCGTAGAGCGGCGCCCGAAGGAGCACGTCATCGCTAATTTCATGTTCGCGACCGGGATCGAGAACAGCATCCCGACGATCAACAATGGTCGCACCCGCATCGACCAGATGGAATCCTGCGGCCATTATGAGCGGTGGCGCGAGGATTTCGACCTCGTCCAGGATCTCGGCATCCAGTATCTGCGCTACGGGCCGCCGATCCACCGGACGCTGCTCGGCCCGGGCAAATATGATTGGGAATTCGCCGACATCACGCTTGCCGACCTCAAGCGGCGGGACATCGTCCCGATCGTCGACCTCTGCCATTTCGGCGTTCCCGACTGGCTCGGCAACTTCCAGAATCCGGATTTTTCCACCCAGTTCGCCAATTATGCCGGCGCGTTCGCGGACCGTTATCCGTGGGTGCAGCTCTATACGCCGGTCAACGAGATGTTCATCTGCGCGATCTTCTCGGCCAAATACGGCTGGTGGAACGAGCAGCTGAAGACCGACCGCGGGTTCGTCACGGCGCTGAAGCACATCGTCAAGGGCAACGTGCTCGGCATGATCGAGATATTGAAGCGGCGGCCGGACGCGATCTTCATCCAATCGGAATCCTCCGAATATTTCCATGCCGACAGCCCGGCTGCCATCGGCCCGGCCGAAGTGATGAACTCGCGCCGTTTCCTCTCGCTCGACCTCAATTACGGCCGCCGCGTCGACAGCGAGATGTACGAATATCTGATGGATAACGGGATGACGAAGGAGGAGTACCACTTCTTCCTTCACAACCGGATGAAGCAGCACTGCATCCTCGGCAACGACTATTACATGACCAATGAGCACCGCGTGTTCGCCGACGGGCACACGACCTCGTCCGGAGAGGTGTTCGGCTACACCGAGATCACCCGGCAATATTATAATCGCTACCGCCTTCCGGTGATGCATACCGAGACCAACCTTCGCGAGGGCCCGAAAGGCGACGAGGCGGTGCAGTGGCTCTGGAAGGAATGGGCGAGCGTTCTCCGGCTTCGGAACGTCGGAATCCCGACGGTCGGCTTCACCTGGTATTCGCTTACCGACCAGGTCGATTGGGACACCGCGCTTCGCGAGCAGAACGGCAACGTCAACCCGCTCGGGCTCTACGATCTCGATCGCAACATCCGTCCCGTCGGCCGGGCCTATAAGAAGCTGATCCAGGACTGGCGCGAGGTGCTTCCGGCGTCGAGCATGTGCCTCGCGGTACCGATCGTCCCGCCGTCGCAATCGGCGCGCGTTCACGCATTCCACCAGCAGGCGGCCGCAGCCAACATGAACGAGCAGCTTCCGGCCCAGCCGGCGAACCCGGAAGTCGGGTAGGAGACGGAGACGATGAAGATCGGCCGCATCGAGACCTTCTACGTGCCGCCGCGCTGGCTGTTCGTGCGGGTGGAGAGCGAGGACGGCGCCGTCGGCTGGGGCGAGGCGAGCCTC
>NZ_DASVUE010000250.1:0-11795 GCF_036387215.1 Allosphingosinicella sp.
TAAAACCCGCCGCCCAGTGATGGACTGCTACCTGGAGAGGGGATCAAAGGTGCTGTCCGGTTGAAGGCTCAATGCTCCAACCCTCGCTTTGGTGCCCTCCCCTTTCGACGGATCGGCCGCAGCCGGCGACGGAACCGCCGCCGATGCGACGAAAGCGCATGGGGGCCGACGAAAGCACATTTGGAAGTCGGGTGATGGTAGCGGAGGAGGGACTTGAACCCCCGACACGCGGATTATGATTCCGCTGCTCTAACCAGCTGAGCTACTCCGCCCCAAGGGCCGCTTCGGCATATGGGATGCCGGCGTCGCGGCGCTATAGGCAGCGCCGCTTTTCGGGTCAACCGCACGAAATCTCCACCGGAACCGTGCGCCCGTTCCTGTCGTTGCAGGTGGAAGTTCGGTGCGACGGAGACGAAAAATGGACCTGCTGACCCCCCTCGAAACCTACTGCCGCCTGATCATCCGGGCCAAGGAAATGGAGGCGCAAGTCCCCGCCGTCGACCCCGATGAGGATCCCGACAATGTCGACGATTTCGACGACGATGCCGAGGACCAGGCGCTCTCGGTGCTTGAAGACGAACTGAATTCCGGGGTCGAGGAAGAGATGCGGGCGATGCTCGACGATCTCGCCGACGACCAGCTGGCCGAAACGCTGGCACTCGCCTGGGTCGGGCGCGGCACGTTCGATGCCAGCGAGTGGGAAGATGCGATGGCCGAAGCCAACGATACCGACCCCGAATCCTCCATCGACGAGCTTCTGGACATGCCCCTCCTCGCCTCTCACCTGGAAGCGGGCCTCGCGGCCTTCGACTATAGCTGCGAAGGCGTTGGCCAGAACGATTAGCCGCCGGCCGGAGACTAGCCGCGGAACGCGTGGCTCCTGATCGGCTCCCAGGGCCCGCCCAGATAGCGCCATGAGGCAAGCCCCTTCAGCGCCAGCGGCCGCGGCTCGAAGGCAGCCCGGAGCCGCTGCTGGAGCCTTTTCGCCTCCTTCGGCTCCACCTTGTTCTGGATCGTGACGTGCGGCCGCCACGGCGCCATGTCCTGCGGCGTCAGCATGCCGCGGAACGCTCCCGCGAGGTCGTACCGGATGTCCTCGAGCTCCTCGCTTTCGACGCGAAAGGCAGTCCCCGTGCCGAGGTCGATCACCCCCGCGATCCTTGCCTTCGGGGCCGGAACCGCCGTGTAGGTGGCGAGCCGCTGCCCAAGCTCGCGCTCGAGGCTCGGCGGGAGGTGGTGGAACAGAGTGAGGTGCGCCGGCACCTGGTTGCGCTCCGGAGGAAAATGGGTGCGGCGAAGCTCCTGAAGCCAGCCATTGTCGCCATCGCCGAACAAGGCGGTGACGATGATCGGAGCGGCTCCGGCCGGGGCGCCGCTCAGATTTCCACCTGGCTGCCGAGCTCCACCACCCGGTTCGGCGGGAGCTTGAAGAATTCCATCGCGCTTTCCGCGTTCCGAAGCATCCACGAGAACAGTTTCTCGCGCCAGAGCGCCATTCCCGGCCGCGAGCCCGACGCGAGCAGCGTCTGGCGGGCAAGGAAGAAGCTCGTATCCATCATCTTGAACTGCGGTCCGCAGCTCTGCACGCGGAGCAGAGCCGACGGCACGTCCAGCTCTTCCATGAAGCCGAAGCGGAGCACGAGGCGATAGAAACCGCTCCCGAGATCGGTGAGATTGAAGCGGCTGACCTCCTCCACATAGGGCACGTCCTCGATCTTCACGGTCAGCAGCATCACCCGCTCGTGGAGCACCTTGTTGTGCTTCAGATTGTGAAGCAGCGCATGCGGCACGCCGTCGGGCGCCGTCGTCATGAAGACGGCCGTGCCCGGAACCCTCGTCGCGCTGTTGGCGGCCGATTTGACGAAGATCTCCACCGGCATTGCCGCCTCGCGCATCCGATCGATCATCAGCTTGCGCCCGCGAGCCCAGGTGGTGAGGAGGGTGAAGGCGACGAGGCCGACCAGGAGCGGGAACCAGCCGCCGTCGGGCACCTTGGTCAGGTTCGCGCTGAAATAGGCGATATCGACCATGAAGAAGACCGCGAGCAGCGGGATCGCCGCCCACGGCTTCCAGTTCCAGAGCGAGAAGAGCACGACGGTCAGCAGGCAGGTATCGATGAACATCGCACCCGTCACCGCGATCCCGTAGGCCGCCGTGAGGTTGCTCGAATTCTGGAAGAACAGGACGAGCAGGATCACCATCACCATCAGCGCCCAGTTGATCACCGGGATGTAGATCTGCCCGACGGCCGCTTCGCTGGTGTGGGTGATGCGGAGCCGCGGGATGAAGCCGAGCTGGATCGCCTGCTGGGTCACCGAGAAAGCGCCGGAGATCACCGCCTGGCTGGCGATGATCGCGGCGAGCGTCGCCAGGATCACGAGCGGGAGCCGAAGCATCTCGGGCGCAAGGAAGAAGAAGGGGTTCCGCACCAGCTCCGCGGCTTCGGCCGCGCTCACGGATACGATCATCGCCCCCTGCCCCATATAGTTCAGCATCAGCGCGGGAAGCACGAAGACAAGCCAGGAAAGCCCGATCGGCCGCCGCCCGAAATGGCCCATATCGGCGTAAAGCGCCTCGGCCCCGGTGACGGCGAGGACGACGGAGCCGAGCGCCAGGAAAGCCCGGGATCCGTCCGAGAGGAAGAAGTTCACCGCGTTCAGCGGGTTGAGCGTTTCGAGGATGATCCCCGGCGCATTCACCAGGCTTATCACGCCGAGGATGGAGATCGTGCCGAAATAGGCGATCATGACCGGGCCGAACATCGCCCCCACCCGCGCCGTGCCGCGCGCCTGGATCATGAAAAGGCCGATGAGGATGCCGACGGCGATCGGGATCACGAACGGCTGGAATCCGGATTCCACCAGCGTGAGCCCCTCGACCGCCGAAAGCACGGTGGTCGCCGGAGTGATCATGCTGTCGCCGTAGAAGAGCGCGGTGGCGAACACGCCGAGCAGCACGATCCCGGACGTCCAGCGCCGCTTCCGGTCGCCCTGGGTGACGCGGTTGATGAGCGCCAGCAGCGCCAGGCTGCCGCCCTCGCCCTTATTGTCCGCGCGCATGATGATGGTGACGTATTTCACCGTCACCACCAGCATCATCGACCAGAAGATGAGGCTGAGGACGCCGTAAATGTGCTGCGGGTCGGGCGTCAGCGGGTGATGCCCTGCGAAGGTCTCGCGGAATGCGTAGATGGGGCTGGTGCCGATATCGCCGTAGACGATGCCGATCGAGCCCAGCATCAGCTTGGCAAGGCTGCCGTGGGGATGGTGCGCGGAGGCAGGCGGACGATCCGCAGGGAGTTCTGGCGCGGCGGCGGTGTCGGTCATGGATGGGAAAGGCGAGTGCCTTCGAACCTTTTCGCTCTACCGCCCGGGCCCGCCAGGCGCCGCCGCGATTAGCATAGGGGCAACCTCTTCTGCAACGGCGACAAAGGCGAGCGTCCCTTCTATAGACGCCCGCAAACAAACAGCCATGGAGTCGAAGATGCGCGTCGGCGTGCCGAAAGAGGTCAAGGTTCACGAATATCGGGTGGGGCTGACCCCGCCCTCCGTTTCCGAGCTGGTCGCGGCGGGCCACGAGGTGATCGTCGAGACGGGCGCGGGCATGGGCATCGACTTCGAGGACCAGGCCTATGTCAACGCCGGCGCACGGATCGCGCCGAACGCGGCCGCCACCTTCGCCGAAGCCGACATGATCGTGAAGGTGAAGGAGCCGCAGCCGCAGGAGATCGCGCTGCTCGAGGCACGCCACCTGCTCTTCACCTACCTTCACCTCGCGCCCGATCCCCAGCAGGCCCAGGGCCTCATCAAGTCCGGCGCGACCTGCATCGCTTATGAGACCGTCACCGCTCGCGACGGGTCGCTGCCGCTCCTGAAGCCGATGAGCGAGGTCGCGGGGCGCATGTCGGTCCAGGTCGGCGCCCATTACCTTGAAAAGGAGCAAGGCGGCCGCGGCGTGCTGCTGGGCGGCGTCCCGGGCGTTGCTCCGGCGAAGGTCGCGATCCTCGGCGGCGGCGTCTCAGGCGTCAATGCGGCGCAGATGGCGGTTGGCATGCGTGCCGACGTCACCATCTACGATATCTCGATGCCGCGCCTTGCCGAGCTCGACATGTTCTTCTCGAGCCAGATCAAGACCGCTTATGCGTCCAAGGCGGCGATCGCGGCTGCGGTCGCGAACGCGCATCTCGTCATCGGCGCAGTCCTGGTGCCCGGCGCGGCGGCTCCGAAGCTCGTCACCCGCGACATGCTGAAGACCATGAAGCGCGGCTCCGTCCTCGTCGACATCGCGATCGATCAGGGCGGCTGCTTCGAAACGTCGCGGCCGACGACCCACGAGGATCCGGTCTATGTGATCGACGACGTCATCCATTATTGCGTCGCGAATATGCCGGGCGCGGTCGCTCGCACTTCCGCCTTCGCGCTGAACAACGCGACGCTGCCGTTCGTGCTGAAGCTCGCCAACCAGGGCGCCGAAGCGGCGATGAAGGCGGACCCGCACCTCGCCAACGGCCTGAACGTGATGGGCGGCAAGATCCGCCACCAGGCGGTCGCCGAAGCGCTCGGGCTGGAATACGAGCCCTTTTAAGGGAACAGAAGTGGAACATGATCGTTGATCCGGAAACTCCAACCAGCCGGAAAGACGATCATGTCCGCCACTGAAAATCCAAAAGCCGAACCCCAGGGCAACGCCGCCAAGGATCCTGATGACTGGGTCACCGGCGACGAGCAGATGACCGGCGCCCAGGCCTCCTACCTGAAGACTCTGAGCGAAGAGGCCGGCGAGGAATTCGACGACGGCCTCAGCAAGGCCGAGGCATCCAAGAAGATCGACGCGCTCCAGGAACAGACAGGCCGCGGCGTCGACCACTGACCGGCTTCCACGAACCGCTTTTTGCCCCGAGCCGATAGGACGCACGAGTGAGAACCTAGTGTGAACTTAGGCCCGGCTTCGGCCGGCACCAACGGGGATCAGCGGGTGGGCCGGGCCCGCTGCATCGCCCGAAGCTGCTCGATCATCTGCACCCGCTCGACCACCATCGGGCGCCATTCGGCGTCCGCGGGTGCGCGGGCGAGGAGTGCGAGCCAGACCCGCTCAGCCTCGTCGAAGCGGCCGCCCTGCGCCAGCGCCAGGCCGTAAAAGAATTTCGGCCCCGGATGCTCCGGAGCGATCGCTGCCGCCCGGTTGAAGGCGAGTTCGGCGGCGGGCGTCATCATGCCGTCGGCATGGACCACAAGCGCGTTGCCGAGCCCGACCCAAAGATCGGGGTCGCGCGGGTGCGCCCTGATCCCGGACCGGAGGATCGCGGCCGCGCTATAGGTGTCGCCGCGCTGGTGGTAGGAATCGGCCATCCTCAGCCAGAAGCTCGCCTGGTCGACCGCCCCGAGCATCGCCTCCCGCGTCTGCGCGAAGGCGCTTTCCGGAAGCTCGAGCCGCGCCGGGGGCGGCACCGGCCTCCCGGCAAGCGCCGGCCTCCCCTGCCAGGCATAGCCCGCCATGGCGAGCAGCAGCGCGGCTCCCGCAAGCTGCAGGCCGAGCCGCCCGAAGCCCGCAACCTTCCACAGCGCCAGAAGCACCAGCGCCGCGAGCGCGATCATCAGCAGCCAGCCCATCAGCCGCGCCTCCGCCGGAAGCGGCCGCGGGCGAGGAAGGCGCCGATGGCAAGCAGCACCACGGGCGCGATCCACAAGGGCCAGGTGACCGGCTCCACCGGCGGATCGTAGCTGATCCAGTTGCCGTAGCGCTGGATCAGCCAGTTCCGGATCGCATCCGGCTCCTCGCCCGCTTCGATCCTGCGGCGCACCAGCGAGCGCATGTCCCCCGCCATCTCGGCGTCGCTGTCGGCGATTGATTGGCCCTGGCAGACGAGGCAGCGCAAGGTCTGCATCAGCGCCGCCGCCTTCGCCTCCTGCTTCGGGTCCGGCAGCTGGCGGTAGGCATATTCCGCCGGCGCCATCTGCGACTGGGCCGGCAAGGGGCTCGAGCTTACGAGAAAAGCCACGCAGGCAACAGCAACCCACCCGTCATTGCGAGCGAAGCGAAGCAATCCAGCGCCGCCTTCGCCGCCCGCTGGATTGCCGCGTCGCGTCGCTCCTCGCAATGACGGGAGGCGCATCACTTGGCCGCCTCATAGGCCTTGACGATCTCGATCAGATCGTCGGGCTTGATGTCGCCGAGATGCTGGTGGCGGATGACGCCCTTGCCGTCGATCACGAATGTCTCGGGGACTCCCGATGAGCCCAGGGCAAGCTGGACCCGGCTGTCGCGATCGCTTCCGATCCGCTCGAAGGGGTCGCCATAATCATTCAGGAATGCCGCCACGTCCTCCGGCCGGTCGCGGATGGCGATCGCGTCGATCGGAATGCCCCGCCGCTTCAGCTCCATCAGCTGCGGCGCCTCGACCTTGCAGGGGCCGCACCAGCTGGCGAAGATGTTGAGCACGCGCGGCTTGCCCGTGGTGAAGTCCGCCTTCCGGAGCCCCGGCCGCTGCGGCACCGCTCCCGGGAGCGCGAATTCCGGCATCGGCTGCCCGATCAGCTGCGATCGCAGCGTCCGGTCGCCGGGGCTCGACAGGCCGAACGCAACCACCATCAGGAACAGCGCAAAGATACCAAGCGGGAGCCAGATGATCAGCCGCCTCATGCCCATTGCTCCTGCATGCGGATCCGCCGCTCCCGCCTCACCCGGCCGATCAGCGACAGCAGCCCGCCGAAAGCCACCATGAAGCCGCCGAGCCAGATGAGGGTGACGAACGGCTTCCACCAGAGCCGCAGCTGCCACCGCCCCTGCCCGTCCTGCTGCCCGATCACCGTATAGAGCTGCCCGCCGGGCATCGTCGCGATGTCGGCTTCGCTCGTCGGCGTCGGCGGGGACGTGAAGGTGCGCGCCTGCGGCTTCAGCATGATCGGCGCCTTGCCCCGGCGCTGGGCCGTCAGCCTCCCCTCGATCGCAGTCCAGTTCGGCCCCGCGATCGGGTCCGCCCCCTTGAGGCGGATCTCATAGGGGCCGACGCTCGTGCTCTCGCCGACCCGGAGGGCGATCAGCCTCTCGCTGGTGAACATGCTTTCCGACGCCATTCCCGCGAGGCTGACCGCAATGCCGAGATGCGCGACCACCATCCCCCAGGTGAAGAGCGGCGTCCTCAGAAGGTTTCGCTTCCACAAGGGCGCGAGGCTGGCGATCCCCGCGCCTGCGGCCAGCAGGAAGCCCAGTAGCGGCAGGATCCTGATCCCCGGTACCAGCACCAGAGCCGCGACCGCCGCCGCGCCCGCCGCGAGCAGGGGCACCGCCATGCGCCTAAGCACGTCCGCCCCCTTGTCCCTCCGCCAGCGGATCAGCGGCCCCGCCGCCATGATCGCGATCATCACGAGAGCGATGGGTCCGGCGGCCGCGTTAAAATAGGGCGGCCCCACAGACAGCTTCTCGCCCGAAACAGCCTCGACGACGAGCGGATACAGCGTTCCGACGAGCACGATGCCGAGGATCACCGACAACAGGAGGTTGTTCGCGACCAGCGCGCCCTCGCGACTTACCGGCTCGAAGGTGGCGCCCTCCTTCACCGTCCCGATCCGCAGCCCGAACAGCGTCAGCGCGCCGCCGATATAGAGCGCCAGCAGTGCCAGGATGAAGGTGCCGCGCTGCGGATCGACCGCGAAGGCGTGAACGCTGGTGAGGATGCCGGAGCGGACGAGGAAGGTCCCCACCATCGACATCGAGAAAGCGACCACCGCCAGCATCACCGTCCACGCGCGAAGGCTGTCGCGGGTGGCGAGCACCGTCACCGAATGGAGCAAGGCGGTGGCCGCAAGCCAGGGCATCAAAGATGCATTCTCGACCGGATCCCAGAACCACCAGCCGCCCCAGCCCAGCTCATAATAGGCCCAGTAGCTTCCGGCAGTGATGCCGAGCGTCAGCATGATCCAGGCGGCGAGGACCCAGGGCCGCATTGATCGCGCAAAGGCTGGGCCGACGTCCCGCGTCACCAGCGCTCCCACGGCAAAGGAGAAAGCCACCGAGATCCCGACATAGCCGATGTATAGCGTCGGCGGATGGAAGGCGAGGCCGGGGTCCTGAAGGAGCGGGTTCAGCCCCTGCCCCTCCGCCGGGGCAGGATTGAGCCGCTCGAACGGGTTCGAGGCGAAGAGCAGGAAAGCGTAGAAGCCGATCGCGATCGCCGCCTGCGCAGCAAGTGTCGCGATCAGCGTCCGTTCGGGCAGCCGCCGCTCGAGCAGCGCGACCGCGCCGCCGGCCGCCCCCAGGATCGTGACCCAGAGCAGCATCGATCCCTCATGGTTCCCCCACGTCCCGGCCAGCTTGTAAAGCCAGGGCTTGGCCGAATGGCTGTTGGCCGCCACCAGCGCCACCGACAGGTCGGTCCTCAGGAACAGCTGGATCAGCGCCAGGAAGGCGAGCGCCACCAGCACCGCCTGCGCCACCGCGATCGGGCGCACGCCGGTTCCCAGCACCTCGCCCCCGGGCCGAAGCGCCGCCGCGCCGAGGATCAGCTGCAGAAGCGACATCGATGCGGCGATCCACAACGCCGCGAGCCCCAGTTCCGCGATCACCGGAGCGTCTCGGTCTTGTGCTTCGATCCGTCCCGCGCGAGCTGCGGCGGCATGTAATTCTCGTCATGCTTGGCGAGGATCTCGTCGGCCACGAACAGCCCGCCCGGCTGGAACCGCCCCTCCGCGACCACGCCGCTCTTCTCCTTGAACAGGCTCGGCGGAATGCCCTTGAAGCGCACCGGGATCGTGGCCGGAGTCTCGTCGCCGACCACGAACTCGATCGTCACCCCGTCGGCGGCGCGCCTGATTGAGCCGCCCCGGACCATCCCGCCGATGCGGACGTTCCGGTCCAGCGGGATGCCCTCCCGCGCGACGTCGGCCGGCGCGTAGAAGAAGGCGGCATTGTCCCTGAGGCCCCACATGCCGAGGATCACCGCTCCGATGACCGCGGCCGCAGCGAGCAGGAGCAGGACCAGGCGCTGGTTCTTCGGCTTGACCGCGCTCACGGCTCCCGCCTCAGCGCCTCGGCGTCGGCCTCGGCGCGGCGCATCCCGGCCCAGCTCCACACGGCTAGGCCACCGGTCCCCAGCAACGTCACGGCGTAAGCTCCGATAATGAACGGCCAGTGGCTCACGCGGCCATCCTCCTCAGCCGTGCTTCCACCTTCTGCCGCGCGAGCGCGGCGCGCATTCGCATCAGCACGATCGCTCCGAACAGCAAGGAGAAGCCGGCGGTCGACAGCAACAGGGGCCAAAGCATCGAGGCGTCGATGCTCGATCCGCGGACGCCGATGCTCTGCCCCTGGTGGAGCGTGTTCCACCATTCGACCGAATATTTGATGATCGGGATGTTGATCGCCCCGACGAGGCCGAAGATGGCGGTGATCCGCCCCTCCCCGCCCCGCTCCCGATCGGCTTCGGCAAGCGCGATATAGCCCGCGTAGAGGAAGAGGAGGACGAGCATCGAGGTCATCCGCCCGTCCCATTCCCAATAGGTGCCCCAGGTCGGCCGGCCCCAAAGGGATCCGGTGACGAGGCAGATGGCGGTGAACAGCATGCCGGGCACCGCCACCGCTCGTGCCGCGACGGCGGCAAGCGGATGCCGCCAGACGAGCTGCATCAGGCTGGCGATCGCGATGCCGGTCCAGCCGCCCATTCCGAGCCAGGCGGCCGGCACATGGACGTACATGATGCGGACGCTCTCGCCCTGCAGATAATCCTCGGGCGAGAGGAAGAGGCCGCCCACCAGCGCGGCGGCGATCAGCACGGCTCCGCCCCAGCCGAGCCAGCCGGTCAGCGGCCGCGCAAGCCTCAGAAATCGTGCGGGATTCGCGTAGATGTGCATCTCTTGCCCGCGCGCTCTTTAGCCGAGGGGCATGCCGCATCAAAGGGAATACGCCCTTGCCGTCCGCACGCCCCCGCCGCAGAAGCGGGCGCACCGATGGCCGACACCGCCTCCTCCTCGCGCCCGGAACAGAACCGGCTCCTCGGCATCGGCCTCAGGATCGGCGCGACCACCTGCTTCGCCTTCATGGCGGCGATGATCAAGCTCGGCTATTCGCACGGCGTCTCCACGCCCGAGCTCGCCTTCTACCGGTTCGCGTTCGGGCTTCCGCCGCTCCTCCTCTGGGTCGCGGCCTCTCGAAACTACGGCGTGTGGCGCACGGAGCGGCCGATGGCGCACGTCTCGCGTGCAGCGATCGGCCTTTCCACCATGCTGCTGGCCTTTAGCGCGCTCGCCTATCTGCCGCTTGCGGAGGCGACGACGATCGGCTTTGCAGCGCCCCTCTTCGCCGTGATGCTGTCGGCGCTGGTGCTGAAGGAGCCCGTCGGCCGCCACCGCTGGAGCGCGGTCATCATCGGCTTCCTCGGCGTCGTCATCGTCATGCGTCCGGAGGGGAGCCACCTTCCCGCCATCGGGCTGACGCTGGCGGTGCTGGCGGCGTTCGGCGTCGGGATCGTCACCATCACCATCCGGCAGATCGGAAGGACGGAAGGGACGCAGACCACCGTCCTCTGGTTCAGCCTTCTGTCGATGCTGGTGCTTGGGACGTTGCTGCCCGTCTACGGCCGGGTCCACGATCCGGCGACCTGGGGTATCCTCGTCGCCCTGGGCCTGTTCGGCGGCTGCGGGCAGCTCTTCCTCACCTCCTCACTGCGGTTCGCGCCCGTCTCGGTGGTGGTGCCGTTCGATTATACGCAGCTGCTCTGGGCAGTGCTGCTCGGCTGGTGGATCTTCGAGACCCATCCGCCGGCGACGACCTGGACCGGCGCCGCGGTGATCATCGCCAGCGGCCTCTACACCGTCTACCGCGAGCACCGCCTCGGCCGCGCCAGGCCCAAGGCGGCACCACCTCTTTAGGAGCGGCCAATCAGGCGGCGGGCCATGCCGTCGGCGACCGCGGCCGGATTGCGGCCGGTGGCGTCGCTTTCCGCCCAGATCGTGTCGAGGCGGCCCGGGATCTGCTCGATCTTGGCTTTGACGCCCGCCTCGTCGGCATCCTTCAGATATTCCGACGCGACGTTGATGATGCCGCCCGCATTGATCACGTAGTCGGGCGCGTAGAGGATTCCCCGCTGGTGGATGAGGTCGCCCTCGGCCGGCGTGGCCAGCTGGTTGTTGGCGCCGCCCGCGACCACCGGCACCCGGAGCGCCGCAATGGAATCCGGCGTCAGGATCGCGCCAAGGGCGTTGGGGCTGAACACGTCGGCTTCCAGAGTCATGATCTCGCCCGGAGCCGCAACGCTGCCGCCGACTTCGTCCGCAAGCTTCCGAGCGCGCGCCTGGTCGATGTCGGCGATCGTGATCCGCGCGCCGTCCTTGGAGGCGTGACGGGCAAGGCCGCCGGCGACGCTGCCTGCGCCCTGGATGGCGATGTGGAGGCCGGACAGGCTTTCCTTGCCAAGCTTCCGGCGAACCGCGGCGCGGACGCCGAGATAGACGCCGTAGCTGGTGTGCGGTCCCGGATCGCCGCCGACCGCCCCGGCCGCCACCGGCAGGCCGGAGACGTAGCGGGTCTGCTTCGACACCTCGACGAGATCCGGAACGGTCACGCCGACATCTTCGGCGGTGACATATTTGCCGCAAAGGCCCTCGACCGCGCGACCGAAGGCGGCGAACATCTCCGGCGTCTTGGTACGCGCCTCATCGGCGAGGATCACCGCCTTGCCGCCGCCGAGCGCCAGGCCCGCCATCGCATTCTTGTAGCTCATGCCGCGCGAGAGGCGCAGCGCATCGGCAAGCGCATCGCCGCGGTTCGGATAGTGCCACAGCCGCGTTCCGCCCGCGCCGGGC
>NZ_DASVUE010000251.1:0-13180 GCF_036387215.1 Allosphingosinicella sp.
GCTCGAACGGCCTCCGCTTCTTCAGCTTTACGGGCCGGTACGCCTGAGGGCGTGCCGGGTAAGCTCTAGGCCTCAAATCTCCCGACACTGAAGAAGGCGCGCGGCCTGGCCGCGGCCGAAGGTCTGCACCATGAAGACGAACACCGAGCTGGACCGCCTGCGGTCCATGATCGACGGCATCGACGACCGGATTCTCGATCTGATCGAACGGCGCCTCGATGCGGCGCGCGAAATCGCCGCCGCGAAAAGCGATGATCCCAATGCCCTGAAGCTCTGCCCGGCACGCGAGGCCGAAGTGATCGGGCGGCTGGAGGCGCGTGCCTCGGCCACTGCCGCCCCCGCAGTCCGGCACGTCTGGCGCGAGCTGATGGCGCACAGCCTCCAGCTCCAGGCGCGGACGGACATCGTCATCGCCTCCGGCGACGATACGCTCCGCGCCGCCCTGCGGCACAGCCTGGGCTCCGCTCCGAGTGTAATCCGGGCTGCAACGGAGGCGGAAGCGCTCGCGCTCGCCGTGAGCGGCGGCGCGATTGCCGTGCTCGCGCTGCCGCTCCCGCCGCTGCCGCAGGGGCTCGCAGTCCTGAAAGAGGTGCTCGACGAGGCCGGGACTGCAGTCGCCGCCGCGATCGGACGCCTTGCCGCGCGCGAGGAGCTCGCCTGGTCCCCAGGGAGCTGGCGCAGCCGCAAGGCGGCGCAGATGCCGATCTATCCGAGCGCTGCGAAGCTTGCCGAGGTCGAGCAGCGTCTCGCGGAGGCGCCGCCGGTCGTGGCGGTGAGCGAAGCGGCGGAGCTGAAGCAGGCGCTCGCACGCGCGGCCGAGGGCGGGGCGTTCCTCCTCCAGGCCGGAGATTGCGCGGAGAGTTTCGCCGATTTCAGCCTGGAGCGCGTCCGGGCCAATCACCGGCTCCTCCTCGATCTGGGGCGGCTGATCCCCGGCGAGGTCGTTCACGTCGCCCGCGGTGCAGGCCAGTTCGCCAAGCCGCGGAGCACGGCGATGGAGGCGGGAGAGAGCGGACCGATCCCGACCTATCGCGGCGATGCGGTGAACGGCGTGGAGGGAAGCCCTGCCGCCCGCCGCCCCGATCCGCAGCGGCTGCTCCGCGCCCATTCGCAGTCGCTCGCCACCGCCAAGATGCTCGATGCGTTCGCGTCCGAGGCTGCGCTGAACGGCGCCGGGCCCCGCGTCTACACCAGCCACGAGGCGCTCCTGCTCAATTACGAGCAGGCGCTCACCCGCCGCGACGAGCGCACGGGCCGCTGCTGGGCGACCTCCGCCCACATGGTCTGGATCGGCGAGCGCACCCGCGAGCTCGACGGCGCGCATGTCGAATATGCGCG
This sequence comes from Allosphingosinicella sp., assembly GCF_036387215.1. Classification (GTDB taxonomy): domain Bacteria; phylum Pseudomonadota; class Alphaproteobacteria; order Sphingomonadales; family Sphingomonadaceae; genus Allosphingosinicella. Next base: position 1,339 of record NZ_DASVUE010000251.1, read on the forward strand.
CGGCATCGCCAATCCGATTGGCCTCAAGTGCGGCCCGGGCTTGCGCGCGGACGAACTCCTCCGCCTGATCGACCGGCTCGATCCGGCGAACGAGGCGGGGCGGCTGGTCCTGATCGGCCGCTTCGGTGCCGAAGAGATCGGGCGAACGCTCCCCCACCTGATGCGGGCCGCCCGCGCGGAGGGCCGCAAGGTTTTGTGGGTGAGCGATCCCATGCACGGCAACGGCCGCGTCGTGAACGGCCGCAAGACCCGGCTGATCGACGAGATCACGACCGAGATCCGGCACTATTTCGACATAGCTGCCGCCGAGGGCGTTCACGCCGGTGGGCTCCATCTGGAAACGACCGCCGCGCCGGTGACCGAATGCATCGGGGGGCGCAGCGGCCTTTCGCCCGCCGATCTGTCCCGCCGCTACGAGAGCCTCTGCGATCCGAGGCTCAATGGGGAGCAGAGCATCGAGGTCGCCGCCTTCGCAGCCGACTGCATGTCCGGCCCCGCGCTGCAGCGGGAGCGGGCGGCATGAGGATCGCCTATGCCGGAGCCGAAGGCGCCTTCGCTCATGAAGCCTGCCTCGCATTCGCGCGGGATCTGAGCGCCGTCGCGGTGCCGGATTTCGGAGCAGTCCTCGCTGCCGTCGAACGGGGAGAGGCCGAGGCCGGGATGCTTCCGGTGCGCAACAGCCGTGCCGGAGAAGTCGAGGAAGTGAGCCGGCTTCTCCCCGCCGCCGACGTAGAGGTGGAGCGGCTGTGCCCGCTGCCGGTGCGGATGCACCTTCTGGGCCTCGCCGGCGCCGAGCTTTCCGGCCTGGAGGCGGTGACGAGCCACCCGATTGCGCTCCGCCAATGCGCCAGGTCGCTTGAGCGGCTCGGTCTTGAGGGCAGGCCGGCGACCAACACCGCACTGGCCGCAAAGGAGCTGAGCGAGCCGAGCATCGGCGTTCTCGCATCCGAGGCCGCGGCCCGCGCCTACGGGCTGAAGGTGCTCCGGCACGACATGCAGGACGATCCCGACAACATGACGGTCTTCGCGGTCGTCAGGCGTCGCAGCAATTGAGGGGGAGAGACTAATGGAAATCTTCGTTCCGGACCGGCAGCCGCAGGAGGCGATCGAGCTGATGGGCCGCCTGATCGAGATCGGCATCGGCGGCCGCCACGCCGCCTATCTGGCCACGGTCGCTCCGCCGCAGGAGCCGGGCAGCCCGGAGATGGCGAGCTACCTCAGGGACTTCGAATTCATGGTGCACGCTTCGGCGCGGCAATCGGCGGCAACGCTGATCGGTTTCCCCGGTTTCTACGGAGCCTCCGCCGAGGCCGCTTGAACCTGCCCCGCAAGCTCCAGAAAATTACGGAGCAGTTCGTGGCCGTATTCGCTGGCGACGCTCTCCGGGTGGAACTGGACTCCATGGATCGGCAGCGTCCGGTGGCGGAGGCCCTGCACGGTCGCGTCACCCGCCGTCGCGTTCGCGGTCAGGCAGTTCGGCAGCCCGTCGGCCGCCACGGCCAGCGAGTGGTAGCGGGCGGCGGTGAAGGGGGAGGGGAGGCCGGCGAAGACGCCCGTCCCGTTATGCTCGACCGCGCAGGCCTTGCCGTGCATCGGCCGCCCGGTCCGTTCGATCCGGCCGCCGAAATGCTGGCCAATCGCCTGGTGGCCGAGGCAGACGCCGAGCAGCGGCCGGCGCGCCTCCGCGCACGCCGCCACCAGCTCCAGCGAGATGCCCGCCTGATCGGGCGTCCCCGGCCCGGGTGAGATCAGGATGGGCGCACCCGCCGCCATCGCCTCGGCGGCGCTCACCTCGTCGTTGCGGACAACCTCGACCGCTGCTCCCAGCTCCCGCAGGTAATGGACGATGTTCCAGGTGAAGCTGTCGTAATTGTCGACGACCAGGATCACCGCGCCGGCGTCAGCGGAGGCCGCCGCGCAGCAGCTCCTGCTTGGCGGCGCGGATCGCATCGTCGTTGCGCTTGACGTTGAGGCTCTTCTCGACCGCCTGGCTGAACTGGGCCGCATATTCCTCGCCGACGATCCGCTGGAACTGGCTGCGCGTCGCTTGGATGAGCTGCGGCGCAGTCGCGGCATTGCCCGCCACGGTCTGCTCGAGATGGACGACGAACCAGCCCGCGCCCTGCGGCGCCGCAAGCAGCCGCGCCTTGCCGCGCGGAAGGCTGAACATCATGGCGAGCGGCGGCGGCACCGGCTGGTTCGGCCGGGCGATGTCGATCCGCCGCGCCTTCACCGCCTGCGGCGCGGGAAGCTTCACGTCGGCTTCAGCGAACGCCTGCCGCGCCGGAATGCCGCCGTTGATCTTGGCGACCAGCGCCGTCGCCACCGCACGCGCGCGCTCGAACGCCCGCTGCTTGACGAGATCCGCCTTCACGATCTGGCCGATCTGCTGGAGCGGGGGAGGCGCGGCCGGGATGATGCGGGTGACCGCAAAGAGGGCGAACCGCTGGTTCGGCACGATCGCTTCCACCACCGGATCGTCGTCCACGCTCATGTCGAACGCTGGCTTCAGCAGCGGCCCGAGCTCGGCCGGCGGCTGCCAGCCGGAGACGCCCGGCTGAAGCCCCGCTCCGGTGACGGGCGGCGATTCCTGAAGAGTGAGGCCGTTGGCACGCGCCACTTCCTCGAAGCTCGATCCTTCGCCGACCGCCTCCTCGACCTTGCTGACGAGGTTGTTGAGCGCCTCGACCGACTTCTGCTGCGAGAGCCGCTGTTCGATCTCGCCCCGCACTGCCGCGAGCGGCCGGGCGGCGGTGCTGTTGATCGCATCCACGCGCACGACGTGCCAGCCGAGCGGCGAGCGCACGGGCGCGGTGGTCGCGCCCTGCGCAGCGGCGAAGGCTGCCGCCGCGACCGCAGGCGAGCTCAGCCGCGCGAACTGCTCGCGGCCCTGGTTGCCGACCGCGATGTCGCCCGCGCCGAAGCCGGCCTGAGCGGCCGCCGCTGCAAAGCTGGTCCCGCCCGCGATCTTCGCTGCAAAGGCGCGCGCCGCCGCTTCGTCCGGAAGCACGACCTGGCTCAGCGTCCTCGTTTCCTTGGCGCCATATTGCGCCTGGTTCTGCCGGTAGACGGCCGCGATTTCGGCTTCGGTCGGCTTCACCGCCGCCGCCACCTGCTCCGGGCCGATCAGAGCGTAGCGGATCACGCGCCGCTCCGGGATCGTGTAGCGGCCCTGGTTCTGGCGGTAGAAAGCGGCGACGTCGGCATCGGTCGGCTCGCGTCCGACGCCCATCGCCGCTGCTGGCACCAGGCCGACTGTGCCGCTCCGCTGCTCGAGCAGGAGCGAGGCATATTGCGTCGCCATCGCCTGCGGCACGAACGGCGATCCTGCCACCGGCAGCAGGATCTGGCGCTGGATGAGCACGCCCGCCAGCTCCCGCCGGAGCTGGTCCTCGGTGATCTTCTCACGCTGCAGCGCCTGCCGGAACGCCTGCTGGTCGAACTGGCCGGCGATGTTCTTGAATTGCGGGATGCTCGCGATCTGGCCGTCCACCATCCGCTTGGAAACGCCGATCCCCACCTTCTCCGCGAACGCCACCATCGCCTTTTGCGAGACGAGCTGGCGCAGCACCTCTTCGAACGCGCCTGCGCGAACGAACGTGGCGACGTCCATCTCCGGCTCCTGCTGCCGCGCCCGGTCGAGCTGGCGGTTCACCTGGTCGCCGACCTCGTTCGGGGTCACCGCTTCGCCGCCGACCGACACGAGACTTTGCCCGCCGCCGCCGCCGGTCACCCCGCCAAGGCCGCCCATCCCGTCGGTGCCGAAGCCGGTCGCGACGATCGCGAACAGGCCGAGCGCGAGGATCGCGACCATGAATTTCTGGGAATGCTTGCTGCGGAAGATCGAGAGCATCTGTGTTCCGACAATATTGGGAAAGTGCGGGATGCCATAGAAGCGCGTTCTGCGCCGGGCAAGCTTGGCGGGGCCGGGCGCGCTTGCTAGGCCGCGCCCGAAACGGTTCGAAAGGAAGCGAAGGTGCGTCGCAAGCTGGTGGTTGGCAACTGGAAGATGAACGGCAGCCTCGCCGCCCTCACGGAGGTGAGCGCGATCGCCGAGGCGGCGCGCCGGACCCCGGGCGTCGATGCCGCCATCTGCACGCCGGCCACCCTGATCGCGCCTGCGGTCGCCCGCTCCGGCGGCCTCCCGATCGGCGCCCAGGACGTGCACCATCGGGAAAGCGGCGCCCATACCGGCGACATTTCCGCCTCGATGCTGAAGGAAGTGGGCGCAAGGCTAGTGATCGTCGGCCATTCCGAGCGCCGCGCCGACCACCGGGAGGAGGATTCGATCGTCCGCGCCAAGGCGGAGGCGGCGCTCGCCCAGGGCCTCCAGACCATCGTCTGCATCGGCGAGAGCGCCGAGGAGCGCGAGGCGGGGAGGGCGGCCTCGATCTGCACCGCCCAGCTTGCGGGCTCGCTCCCCGACGACTGGCGCGATGCCGAGCTCGTCGTCGCCTACGAGCCCATCTGGGCGATCGGCACCGGCAAGGTCGCCACCTGTGAGGATATCGGCGAGATCCACGCCGAGATCCGCCGCCACCTGGTCGGTGCCTATGGCGAGCGCGGCGGGCGAATCCGAATCCTCTACGGCGGCTCGGTGAAGCCCGACAATGCGGCCGCGATCTTCGACACTCCCGACGTCGACGGAGCGCTCGTCGGCGGCTGCAGCCTCACTGCCGATCAGTTCGTGCCGATCATCGAAGCCGCCGGCCGCGGTTGAACCCCGGGCGCCGATCGACTAGATCGCCCGCGACACCTCCTCGAAATCTGAAGAAGCCGCGCACTCATGTTCACCTTCCTGCTCATCGTCCAGACGCTCATCGCGGCTTCGCTCGTCACCGTCATCCTGATGCAGCGGTCCGAAGGCGGCGGCCTCGTCGCCTCCTCGAGCGGGAGCCTGATGACGGCCCGCGGCGCCGCGGATTTCCTCACCCGCGCGACCTCGGTGCTGGCGACGCTCTTCATCATCCTGTCGATCGGCCTTGCGGCGCTCGCCACCGTCCAGCGCGCTCCGAGCGACATCGACGCCTCGCTCGCCCGGCCGATGCCGGCGACACCGTCCGGCCCGCTGACCGGCACTCCGGCCGCGCCGATCACCGGCGCTCCGCCGAGCCCGAACAACGATCCGCTCGCCGGCGCAGCGCAGCAGGCCGGCGACGTTCCCGCCGCACCGGCCGCCACGGCGCCGGCAGCACCGGTTCTCGCCAACGGGGCGCAGCCGAAGCAATAAATCTCGCTTGTCGGCGATTCGGCGGCTTGCCCCCAAGCCGTCGCAGCGCTTAACGCTGTCCTCCCATGGCGCGGTTCATTTTCATCACCGGCGGCGTGGTCTCATCGCTTGGCAAGGGCCTCATGGCCGCCTCACTGGCGGCCCTCCTCCAGGCGCGCGGCTACAAGGTCCGCATCCGTAAGTTCGATCCTTACCTCAACGTCGATCCGGGCACGATGAGCCCGTACCAGCATGGCGAAGTCTACGTCACCGACGACGGCGCCGAGACCGACCTCGACTTGGGGCACTACGAGCGCTTCACCGGCGTCCCCGCCCGCCAGTCGGACAACATCACCACCGGCCGCATCTACCGCGACATCATCGCCAAGGAGCGGCGCGGCGACTATCTAGGCGCCACCGTCCAAGTGATCCCGCACGTCACCAACGAGATCAAAAGCTTTGCCCGCGCCGAGCTGGACGGCCTCGATTTCCTCATCTGCGAGATCGGCGGCACCGTCGGCGATATCGAAAGCCTGCCCTTCATCGAGGCAATCCGGCAACTCCGCAACGATCTCGGCTCCGACGAGCAGGGGCGGAAGAACGCCGTCTTCATCCACACGACTTTGGTCCCCTATATCGCGGCGGCGGGCGAGCTGAAGACCAAGCCCACGCAGCATAGCGTTCGCGATCTCACCTCGCTCGGCATCCAGCCGGACCTTCTCCTCTGCCGCGTCGATCGCCCGCTGCCCGACGGCGAGCGCGCCAAGATCGCCCAATTCTGCAACGTGCGGAAGGAAGCCGTAATCCCCGCCCTGGACGCGAAGAGCATCTACGCCGTCCCGCTCCAATATCACCGCGAGGGCCTCGACGCCGAAGTCCTCCGCGCCTTCGGGATCGCCGATGCGCCCGCGCCCGATCTCTCCCGCTGGGACGACATCATGGACCGGCTCGAACATTTCGAGGGCGAGGTGACGATCGGCGTCGTCGGCAAATATGTCGGTCTACCGGACGCCTATAAGAGCCTCACCGAGGCGCTGATCCACGGCGGCCTCGCCAACCGCGTCAAGGTCCGCATCAACTGGCTCGACGCGGAGCTTTTCGCCGAGAACGGCAGCGACGTCGCGCCGATGCTGGAGCCGGTGCACGGCATCCTCGTCCCCGGCGGCTTCGGCGAGCGCGGCTCCGAGGGCAAGATTGCCTCCGTCCAGTTCGCGCGCGAGCGGAGCGTCCCCTTCTTCGGCATCTGCCTCGGCATGCAGATGGCCTGCATCGAGGGCGCCCGCAATACCGCCGGCATATCGGGCGCAAGCACCACCGAATTCGGCGATACGGACGAGCCCGTCGTCGGCCTCATCACCGAGTGGATGGACAGCCGCGGCCTCGCCCAGCGCCGCGAGGCGAACGGCGATCTCGGCGGCACGATGCGCCTCGGCGCCTACGAAGCCCGCCTGGACGGCAACAGCCACGTCCGCTCGATCTACGGCTCGGAAGTGATCAGCGAACGCCACCGCCACCGCTACGAAGTCAACGTCCACTACAAGGACGCGCTGGAGCAGGGCGGCCTCGTCTTCTCAGGAATGAGCCCCGACGGAGCGCTCCCCGAGATCGTCGAGCGCCCGGACCATCCCTGGTTCGTGGGCGTGCAGTTCCATCCGGAGCTGAAGTCCAAACCGTTCGACCCGCACCCCTTGTTCGCGAGCTTCATCGAGGCGGCGGTGAAGCAGAGCAGGTTGGTGTAGCGCAGGCTACTGGATCCAAAAGTTTTCTGCTGATGGCGGTCAAACGTAGCCGAAAGCCCATACCCGGACCGTCCTGAGCGGAGCCCGAACGGAGAGGCGTGTTCCAGTCGAAGGATACGCACTCGTAGTTCGCGAGCTTTATCAAGGCTGGGTGAAGGAGAGCCGGCTTATTGTGCCCGGCACCGAACCTGCTGTTTGTAATCAAACAACGGTGGCGAACACTCCAGGTCATACCGAGTCAGCCTAAGCAATGCGATTTGCTCAGAAGCGGGCGCCTGATCCGGACACATCTCATTCAGTCAGCGGCTGATCACTTACGGCCCATGGGTTCCGAATAATGTAATTGGCCTTCCCTCAAGCTGTTGAAACATAACTTCGATAACTCGGCACTCCCACTGCAGCGTTTCATCAGAAGCTAAACTGCATCACGTACGCGAACGTACGTGTTTGAGTGACCTTCACCTCGTTTATCCATTTCTAAACATGGAACTGCTTCTATGAAATCATGGAGAGTAGAAAACCCAAACCTATGATAATCGAAGTTAGCTAAATGTCTTCTCATCAACAAACCGACCTGAGCGAGATAGGTCCACCCAGGAGAGTGTCGCCTTAGCATCTTCGCAACCTCCGACCCCGCCTCGTTTAGTCGGCGAGACTTGTCCCCTAACACAGCTGAATAGCCGGATTTGACGCGCACGCACACTCTTCCTGTGGTTTTTTGATCCTCATCAAATTCCAATTGAGGGAGGCGCTTAAGGACCGACATCAAATTCCTCTCGCCGTAATCGCTAGGGGTAAAGCCGGGGATCTGCTGTCTTAATTCGTTCCCTAGTTCCGCAAGTGTTATCCATGCTCCTTCGTAATCTGACAGTCGGACAACCACGTCGTCGAGCGTCTTTGTAAGTTCAGGATCAAGTGCAGGTATCAGCGGCTGCTCTTTTGATGTAGAAGTTAAGGCCTCCCTTCGTACTTGTGTCATCTGATCATCCACGAGAGTGACAGCGCCGCCCGGCTCATCGTCTGCAGCTGGGTAGGAGGGAACCTTCCGGGGGCTCAACGTCAGCTCTTTTAGAATTGGATCGCGAGTGAACGTTGCAGCTATACCTCCTGGTTCGCCCCAATAATCTCGATATAGAGCAAAGGTTTCCCTGCCCTTCAGACCTCTCAAGCTCGCAATTGCCTCCAGCACTCTATACATAAAGTTTCTTTCGGAAGAGCGGCCCATCACGTATATTGTGTCGATTCTCTCTTCGGCATGTCGTACTGCACGGTTTACATAGTTTTGAAGGTCGGGACGTGATTCTGGGGGGCGCGACACTAGCAAGAACGCGTATGATGCGGTCGGTCCCTTAAACTTCCAGTCTTCAGCAGGCTTGTCCCGGAGCAGGATAGGTTGGAACGCAAGCATGTGATCAATCATCGCCCGAACGGTCGTAAGTACTACCTCCTTGGCGGCGTTGAATCGGTGCGTATGGCCCAGATGATCTACCTCTCTCACAAATGGGCCCATTAGAAATCCAAATTCATTTAGCCGGGTGCAATCTGCATATAGATCGAGTCTATCCTGTTTTCGTTCCCGCGCTAGCGCTATAAACCTTGTATCGAATTCATTCAGGAGATAAGGGTGCGTCTCTGCTAGGCCTGCCCGTACAACGGCTAGAGCCACGCTCGAAATAATCGAATCAGGCAAGACGTCTCGTGTGTCGGGAAACAATGACTGGTGGAAGTACATCCACAGAGAGTTCATCAATGTATGGTCAGGGTTTTCCTGCGGCCTGACGCGCAAGATGATATCACCCTCTCGAAATACCGCCTCCCTAGGGCGACGCACCCAAGCTATTCTCGCGCGCGGCGTCCAGCCGCCTGGCAAGTACCTCTGCAGCCTGGATGCCGTCTGATTAAGAATTTCCTCTATGCGGGAAGACACAGCCTTGCGCTTAAACGTCTGCACGCCCGCGGCATCGTACAGGGCTTTCCAGATTGCTGACTGCCATCGCCACAGCCACGGGAATGCGGGCGCTAATCGGCCGAGGCCCTTACCCGCTAGTTCGACAGCACCTAGGATCGCAAGCAAGAGAAGAAGAATTTCCCATTTGCTCAATTCAGTGATGTCTGACCACTGCACGTTGCACACACCCCTTCGTATCGCCCGCCCACTACAACCAAGCCTGCAATAGATTCCTCTGTAAGCCTATTGCTGCAGGATGAGCAAAACATTTCGCCCTCGACTAGGCGCAGCCAAAGTTGCTCCCGGTTTAGTATTTCCCTAAACGCTTTGTCTTCCACCAAGCGGAGACGAGTGGATCGTCTCCAGAAGCGTTGATTTACGGCCTGGGCGAGACGAGATAGGAGTGATTTGGCTAAATTGCCTGCTGTGTTCATCGTACACTCTCTGCGGATGGCAATTATGTATAGCATCATCCCCGCTGCCTTGCGATAGCGGTCGGATGGCATGCCGCGCCGCTCACCCAGGCGGCAAGCTGAACCCGGACGGAAGGGCGACGACAAGCGCGTCCAGCTGCTCGAACTGCTCGCCCCAGCCGCTCGTGCTTCCGGATGCGATTGCCTCGTCCAGTGCCTCCTTCGAAGGGTATAGATCCTGCACGATGACCAGCGTCTCGCTGCCCCTATCCTCGAAGGTCACAGTGGTGACTGCCCCGGCTTCGTCGCCCTCCTCATTGGTCCAGACGAGGCGGGAGGGCGGCGTTACTTCGATATACCTCCCGAAGAACGGCATCGGCTGCTCCGAAGAAGGATGGCCCATGAGGAGACGGTAGGTGCCACCGGTCCGAACATCCGCTTCGTAGGAGATCAAGGTCACTCCGAAGGATTTCGGCACCCACCAACGCTGGAACAGCTCGGGTTTCGTCCAGGCCTCGAATACGAGCCTCGCCGGACCATTGACTGTTCGCGTGACCACCAGCTCCCGGTCCGATCGCCGTTCCACCGTCGCTGATCTATTTGCCGGGCCGGCCTTGCTACCTGTCTCGCTCATCCGTTTTCTCCCTTGTCATGAGTTCTTCGACGATCACGTCCAGCTGGTTGAAGCGGGTCTCCCAGACCCGCCGGTATTGCTCGATCCAGGCCGCTTCTTCATCGAGGGCGCTTGACCCGAGCCGGCAAGTTCGAACGCGCCCCACCTTCCGGGTCGTCACGAGGCCCGCCCGCTCCAGCACGCCGACGTGCTTCTTCATGCCTGTGAGGGTCATTTGGAACGTGTCGGCAAGATCGGTGATCGAGGCGTCCGCACCCCTGAGCTGCTCCAGAACACCGCGGCGAGTGGGGTCGGAAAGCGCGGCGAAGGAGGCGTCGAGACGGGCAGATGAATACTGAACCATATAGTTCAGTTTAGCGCCTTACTCTCCGCTCCGCAAGCGCCAGGGAAGGATCCCCTGGCGCTAGCCGCGCCTGCTACTGGAGGCTCATCCGTCCCGTCGTATAGCTCAGCAGCACCGGCATCCCCACCGCCTCTCTCAGCTGCTCGCACAGGCGTGTGAGGTTTGGAGGGGGCTGGCCGGTGGGGGAATAGACATGGATGAACAGGGCTCCGAGGCCATAGCCTTCGCTGACGCCCCAGCCTTGGGCATCAGGGAGCAGGCGCATGAGGCCGGCGTGGGCGGCGCTCACCTTTTGCCGCAGCTGGTCGGCGGAATAGGGCATTCCATATTCGACCACTACCGGCACGTCGCGCGCGCGTCCGCCGAGGCGGTAGGCGGGGAGGGGATCGTGGCCGGTGACCTTCACCAGGAAGCGCGCTTTATCGGCACCCGCCGACACGTCGGGCGTCATCACGAGGATGCGGCTGCCGTGCGCGGCTCTGATGCGGTTCTGGAGCTCGATGCTGTCGGACCAGATCACCTTGCTCCTGCGCCTCTGCTCGATCGAATGGTCCGGCCCCAGTTCTTTTCTTGCGATGCACGGCTGCTGGTGCGCCTGGAACGGCGCGATCGCGGCGAGCATTCGGCTCAGTACGGAATCCTCCGGAACCCGCGGCGGCGCAAAGCCGGAATAAGCGCCCGCCACAGGTGAAGGTCTTGCCCGTGGCGGAACGGCTGGAGCGGCTGGAGCCTGCGCATCGGCAGTCCGGTCGCTCGCCGGCTGCCGCCCGCCGTCCGCCCATGCCGCGAGCAACAGCGACAAAAGAAACACGAGGCGCATGAAAGTCCAACCGCCCGTTCCCGCCGCGGTTCCTGACCGCGGCCTTACTCGGCTTCGGGAACGGGAGCGTTCAGTGTCAGAACGACGCCGGTCTCGGCGAACTCGAGTTCGGCGGTGCCGTGAAGCTCCGCGGCGAGGCCGCGCTCGATCATCCGGCTGCCGAAGCCGCGTTTAGCCGGGACGGAGACGGGAGGACCGCCTTCCTCGCGCCAGGTGAAGAGGAGCCGCCCGTCCTGGACCGCCCAGCTCACCGTCACGCGCCCCTCCGGCCCGGACAGCGCCCCGTATTTGGAAGCGTTGGTGGCAAGCTCGTGCACCGCCAGCGCCATGCTCACCGCGGTCCGCGGCGCGAGGCGGATGTCGGGCCCTTCCACCGTGCACCTGTCGTCGCTGCAGAAGGGCGTCACCGCCTTCGTCACGATCTCGCTCATCGGGGCCGCGCTCCAGCTCTCCCGGGTGAGGATGTCGTGCGCCGAGGCAAGCGCGGCGAGCCGCCCCTCAAGCGCTTCGCGGGCGGCGGGATCGATGCCCCTCTTGCCGAGCGTCTGCTGGACGATGCTCTGCACCACCGCCAGCGTGTTCTTCACCCTGTGGTTGAGCTCGTTGATCAGGAGCCGCTGATGCTCCTCCGCGCGCTTCCGCTCGGTGATGTCGCGGCCGACGACATGGAGCCCCACCGGCCGTCCCTCCCGGTCGTGGGTGAGGCCCGAGACGATCTCCCACGAAAGCCACTCCC
>NZ_DASVUE010000252.1:0-3929 GCF_036387215.1 Allosphingosinicella sp.
GTTCACGACGCGCTTGGTGCAGACCACTTCGCCATATTCGTTGTAGACATTGTGCTCCACGCCCTCGATCGCGCGTTCGAAGGCGAGGTCCTCGACGAAGCCGCCGGCATGGTGGCGGGCGGCGTCCCAGGCGCGGGCGAAGGCGGCGCCGTGGGGCGAGCGCTTGAGCTTGTAGGCGCCTTCGCGAGTCATGCCGACGGACTTGGCGGCGTGGCTGACGAGGCCGGTATCGGCCAGCGCCTCGATGAAGCGGCGCTGCTTCTCCTCGGTCCAGCCGTCGTAGCGGGGGCGGCGGCGGACCGGCACCCAGCGATAATCGGCGGGATCGTAGGTTTCGGGGGGAGGAATGCCCTCGTCTTCCGCGGTGGCGGGCGGCGGGGCGGCGGGGGTGCCGGAATCGGCGTCGTGCGGATGGTTGCTCATCCGCCAGTATGAACCTCAAAAGGGGGGCTGTAGGACAGCGGAAAATGCGGCCGGGCGGGATTTTGCGAGGCGGGTGTGGCGGAGGAGCATCCTATTTGGTTTGGCAGGCGGCGGCCGTACCGCCCGAGAAACCGCCGGACGCCCGTTCAGCCATGACCACTTCCTGCTCAGGCGTTGGCAGGCGCGCTAGAATTGCTTGATGCAGAGATCCATCTTGCCGTCGCTGCGTACCATCTTCAGACGGGTGGCGGACAGAAAGTGGACACGCCCCTGCCGCACGACGAAATCCGCGGTTTCCCCGGCCGGAATAGGCTCCCGCTCGAAGTAAGCGGCTGCCGAAGTGTCGGTGGAAGGTGCGACAGTTATGGAAAAGCGTGCCGCGGTGGCAGCGGTCGGGCTCGTCTTGCCGTTGTAGATCGGCATGACCACGATGTTCGGGTAATTGCCCACACTCGCTGGAGAACCGCCACTCTGTAGACAGTCATTATAGAAGCTCGTCGTGGCGGGTACATGGTTCGTCTGCGCTTGAGCTGTCGTGGCCAAGCCGACCATCGCCATTCCGAAAGCTGCCGAACGTGTCATCGAATCCTCCCCCGTCATTGGTCTTCCAACCTGACGCACTGCTTTGGCATTTGCAACTTGACGGCTGCGTGAGAAGCGGCCGTCAGGCGGCGAACTGCACCAGGTCCCAGAGGTTGCCGTAGAGGTCCTCGAACACGGCGACGGTGCCGTAGGGCGCCTGCTTTGGCTCGCGGATGAAGCGCACGCCGCGGGCTCGGTAGGCTTCGTAGTCGCGCCGGAAGTCGTCGGTCTTCAGGAACAGAAAGACCCGCCCACCCGCCTGGTTGCCGATGAAAGCCTCCTGCTCCGGCGAGGAGGCGCGGGCGAGGAGGAGGGTGGCGGCGCTCTCGCTGGCACCAGGCGGCGCGGCGAGCACCCAGCGCTTGTCCTGCTCGGGCTGGTACGTGTCCTCAACGAGGGTGAAGCCGAGCACGCCCGTGAACCAGGCGATCGCCTCGTCATAGTCGCGGACAATGAGGGCGATGTGGGCGAGGGATTCGGGCATTCTGCTCCGGTACAGTGTGCCCAAGGTATGGCCTACAACCTTCACGAGTTGCCGACGAGCGTACTCTGAACCATCTTCCGCCTCATGCCCGACGATCCCGCAGGTCCCGTTTCTTATCCCGCAGAGATTGAAGGCTTCCTCCGCCGGATGGCTCTCGGTCTCCCGGGTGCGTTCAGGTTCAGGATGCTCAACACCTTCGAGCATTTCAGGAGAGCACTACTCCTTCTCGAAGTTGACCGAGAGATGGCTTCATTTCGAGCCATCACTGGTGAGGAGGAGGCAGCAACCGCTCTCATCAAGGCGATGCAACTGAGGAAGTACCCTGACGCGAAGCGGTTCAACGCACGCGATCATCAGCACAAGGTCGCCGTAAGGGCATGCGTCTTAGCTATCGCCAATCAGCTTCATCCCGCGTTGCGGGAGTTTCAGCTCACTTTCAATTTCGAGACGAAACGCATCGACATAAAGATTCCACTGTCGAACTTCGGCGTGAATGGCGGCGATAACTACTGCGTGCAACCTGTAGAGCCGCTCGACTTTTTGCACAGTCAGCCAGGTGCTGACGAGAATAGCCTGTTTGAAGGGGCGCTCCAATCCTTTGCGAAGCGCTCCAACTTTGAGGGCATTAAGCGGATGGTGGCTGAGTTATCGAACAGCCGAAACAGGCTTCTATATGCCTCAGATGCCGCCGTTCCCAAGAGCGTTGCGACGGCGGAGATGATTGAAAACCGTCGGTCGAGTGCCATGATCCTGCTTGTGATCGGCATCATGATCCTACAAAGCCGCAAGCACCTTGGTTTGGTCCTACAAGCGTCTCAGGCATTTCTCCGAATCATCGACAAACTGCCGCCCGAGGCAAAGTTATCCGAAAGCGCCTGAGCCGACGGCCTTCACTACGCGCCGAGAAAATATTCTGAAGAAATTTAGGGGTTTAATTCTCGTCATCTTCCGATCATTAATTTCCAGCGCTCTGCTGCGTAGTGTTCCAAGTCTCTCACCTGCCGCTCACTGAGGAAAAGGTCGGCAGGATCGGCAGGTGAGATCGAGCATCGCCGCGAAGTCTGACGTTCCCAAGCCCGCAGCGTGGCCGCCTGAGGTACAAAGAATTCGCCGTCGCGTGCAATCACGTCATCCCGTTCAAGTTGTTCCATAGCCTGTCTGATCCAGGGGATCTCGAGCTCGGCGAACTTCTTGTATCGAGGCTTGAGGCCAAAGGTTGTGAGTTCGGCCAGGATATCTTCTTCCGTAAACGGCCCCGCTGCCTTCGCGGACACGAAGAGCAGAATAGCCTTCCAAGCTTCCGCCTTCAGGATTTCGAACTGCCTATAATCGCCGCATAGGTGTTGGCTGAACGCTGCCATGCCCAGCCAAGCCCGAAACCATCGCGTCCAATCGTCAGTCCAATAGCCCGGGCTCTCGACGAGCGGCATCGAGAGCCGTTCACCCGTTTCCGCTGTGAAGCCTCGCCCTGCGAAACTTTCTCGGATCTGGGCCGCCGTCAAATATTCGCCGGGGAATTCCAAGTCCGGCGCTAGGCCCGCGTCGTGGTGAGTGAGCAGGTACACGTCGATAAACTTTTGAATCGTCTCCAACATAGACGCGCTGGCGGGCTGGGGCACCGCGTCATGCATCACCAGGACGACGTCGATGTCGCTCGCACCGGGTACCGCCCCTCCATATGCGTAGCTGCCGCTCAGCCAGGCGACTTCACAGCATCCACCAAACAGACTTTCAACCGCCTCCGCCAATCGAGAGCGCGGCGAGTGCAGAGGTCGATTGAGAGACACGCTGGCGCTCCTAACTCCAGTACTTGTGAGGCTGCGGCACGAAGATTTGAGGCCCGGTGGGGCACGTCTACTCTCCTGCCGGCAGGTAAATCTCTCCGCCATTCTCGCGGAACTTCTCGCTCATTTCGGCCATTCCTGCGTCCGCCTCAAGGAAGGTGTCCGCGCTCGCATTCTGCTTCGCAGCAAAATCCCTCACCTCTTGAGTAATCTTCATGCTGCAGAATTTGGGGCCGCACATGGAGCAGAAATGGGCGGTCTTGGCGCCCTCCGCCGGCAGGGTCTGGTCGTGATATTGCTCGGCGGTGTCGGGATCGAGGCTGAGGTGGAACTGGTCGCGCCAGCGGAATTCGAAGCGGGCGCGGCTTAGGGCGTCGTCGCGCATCTTGGCGGCGGGGTGGCCCTTGGCGAGGTCGGCGGCGTGGGCGGCTAGCTTGTAGGTTACTACGCCCACTTTGACGTCGTCGCGGTCGGGGAGGCCTAGGTGCTCCTTGGGCGTGACGTAGCAGAGCATGGCGGTGCCGAACCAGCCGATCATGGCCGCGCCGATCGCGCTGGTGATGTGGTCGTAGCCCGGCGCGATGTCGGTGGTGAGGGGCCCGAGCGTGTAGAAGGGCGCCTCGCCGCAGGCTTCGAGCTGCTTGTCCATGTTGGCC
>NZ_DASVUE010000253.1:0-1984 GCF_036387215.1 Allosphingosinicella sp.
GACCGGCAGGCGAGGCTTGGCTCAGTGGACTTCGGCGCCCCAGCCGCCCCAGACGTAGATGGCGATGAAGAGGAACAGCCAGACAACGTCGACGAAGTGCCAGTACCAGGCGGCCGCCTCGAAGCCGAAATGCTGCCTGGGGGTGAACGCGCCGCCATAGGCGCGGACGAGGTTCACGGTGAGGAAGATCGTGCCGACGATGACGTGGAAGCCATGGAAGCCGGTCGCCATGAAGAAGGCCGAGGTGTAGATGTTGTCGGCAAAGCCGAACGGCGCGTTGGCATATTCATAAGCCTGGATCCCGCTGAACAGCAGGCCGAGGCCGATCGTCGCCCAAAGGCCCTTCTTGAGACCGTCCCGGTCACCGTTGATCAGCGCGTGGTGCGCCCAGGTGACGGTTGTGCCCGAGCAGAGCAGGATGAGCGTGTTGAGCAGCGGGAAGCCGAACGGATCGAGCACCTTCATGCCCTTGGGCGGCCAGACGCCGCCGATCGTGTCGACAGGCGAGGGGAAGAGCGCTGCGTTGAAATAGGCCCAGAACCAGGCGACGAAGAACATCACTTCCGACGCGATGAACAGGATCATCCCGTAGCGGAGGTGGAGCTGCACGATCGGCGTGTGATCGCCAGAATTGGCCTCGCGGATCACGTCCGCCCACCAGCTGAACATCACGAACAGGACTGCGATGAGGCCGGCGCCCGCCACATAGGGGCCGAATTCGTGGCCGTGCATCCACATCACGCCGCCGCCGGTGAGCGCAAGCGCCGCCATCGATCCGATGAAGGGCCAGACGCTTGGAGGAAGGATGTGATACTGATGGTTCTTGGCACCGGCCATCTTGGGTCGTTCCCTGCTGATTTGCTGCGCGTGCTCTAGCTTTGAGTCTTCGGCTGGTCCACCGGGTAAAAGGTGTAGCTCAAGGTGATCTCGTCGATCTTCCGCCCGTCGGGATCGTCGAGGATCTTGGGATCGACGAAGAACACGACCGGCATCCGGACTTCCTCGCCCGGCTTCAGCGTCTGCTCGGTGAAGCAGAAGCACTGGATCTTGGTGAAATACTGGCCCGCCTGCGACGGCGTGACGTTGAAGGTGGCGGTGCCCGTCACCGGCTTATCGCCCATATTCTTCGCCGTGTAGAAAGCCATGTCCCGGGCGCCGACCGCGACCCGCTGCACATGCTCCTCCGGCTTGAACTGCCAGGGAAGCGCGGAGCTGGTGTTCGCATCGAAGCGGACGGAGATGATCTTGCCTGTCGGCTGGATCGAGCTGTCGATCTCCGATGCGCGGAGCGGAGTGCCGCCGAAGCCGGTCACCTGGCAGAAGAGCCGGTAGAGGGGCACGCTGGCATAAGCGAGGCCGACCATCGCAACCACCAGCAGCGCCGCGAGCATCGCGGTGCGGCCGTTCCTTCGCGCGAGCGTGGTCACCGGTTCACCGTCATCTTGGCGATGGTGATCGCGAACATCAGGATCACGAACGCTCCCAGAGCAAGCGCCATCACCAGCGCGCGGCTCTTCTGCCGGCCCCGGATGTCGCGCTCGTTCCTTTCGGGGGGGATCAGATCAGCCATCTATCGACCACCACCGCCCCGAACAGGGCGAACAAATAAAGGATGGAAAAGGCGAACAGGCGCTTCTCCGGCTTCATCCCCTGCGGCTCCGTCGCCCGGTTCGCGAGCACCTGGAGGGAGAGGATGAAGAAGGCGAGGCTGAGCAGAGCCGCCGCGACGCCGTAGACCGGACCGGTAAGGCCGAGCGGCCACGGCGCTATCGCGGCGGCGGCCATCGGGAGCGTGTAGAGCGCAATCTGCTGGCGGGTAACCTTCGGGCCCGAGACCACGGGGAGCATCGGCACTCCGGCGGCGGCATAATCGGAGCGGACGAACAGCGACAGCGCCCAGAAATGCGGCGGCGTCCAGAGGAAGATGATCGTGAAGAGGAGGAGCGGGAGCAAGGTCACGTCCCCGGTCGCCGCGGCCCAGCCG
>NZ_DASVUE010000254.1:0-15446 GCF_036387215.1 Allosphingosinicella sp.
CCCGCAAGCAGCAGGCCGAGCAGGGTGCGGATCGCGCCGCGGTCGGACAGGCCGAGCATCGTGCGGACCTGATCGGCGGTCACTCCGTCCGGTCCGTGAGCGATCGCCTGATCGAGGATCGAGAGCCCGTCGCGGGCCGAACCTTCGGCTGCGCGCGCGATCAGGGCCAGCGCCTCAGGCTCCGCCTCGACGCCTTCCTTGCCGCAGACGTCGGTAAAGTGGGCGGCAAGCTGCTCGGCGGAGATGCGGCGGAGATCGAAGCGCTGGCAGCGGGACAGGACGGTCACCGGAACCTTGTTCACCTCGGTCGTCGCGAAGAGGAACTTCACGTGCGCCGGCGGCTCCTCGAGCGTCTTCAGGAGCGCGTTGAACGCGTTCTTCGACAGCATGTGGACTTCGTCGATGATGTAGACCTTGTAGCGCGCCGAAACGGCGGCGTAGCGCACCGCCTCGATGATCTCGCGCACGTCGTCGACGCCGGTATGGCTGGCGGCGTCCATCTCGACCACGTCGATATGCCGCCCCTCGGCTATGGCCACACAAGGTTCACACACATTGCACGGTGAAATGGTGGGACCGCCCTGCCCGTCCGGACCGATGCAGTTGAGCGCCTTGGCGATGAGGCGGGCGGTGGAGGTCTTGCCGACGCCGCGGACGCCGGTGAGGAGGAAGGCGTGGGCGAGCCGGTCGCGCTTGATCGCATTGCCGAGCGTCTGCACCATCGCGTCCTGGCCGATCAGCTCGTCGAACGATTGCGGCCGGTATTTGCGGGCGAGCACGCGGTAAGGCTGAGCGCGCGCCGGCTGCGGCGGCTCGTCGAGACCAAGGCCGAAGGATTCGGGCTCGTCAGCAGCCACGGAAATACCCCTCGAAGTTCACGACTGGCACGAATGTCATATGGAATCGCGGGGGGTCTTCTCCCGAAAGCCGGGTTGGGCGGGGGGCAGCAGTGATTCCCGAAAACATGATCATGACAGGAACATCGCACCCCGGCAGGGCTGTAGGAAAGCGAAAAAACGAAAGGTCCGTCTGCGCGCGTCGCCGCAAAGCCGCGCCGTCGATCCTTGCCTGGGGAAGGTCGGCCGCGCTTGCGCGTCTCAAGTGTAGCTTCGCTACGCTTGTGCGCGCTGCGCGGTGGGAGCCGGAACGACCCGGAGCGAAATCGTTACGGCTGCTTCCTTCCGGACCTGACCGGGTTGGCGACAACTCCGTCCGCCCGACTCCCGCGGCGCATATGGTCGATCGATGCCGCGGTTGCAAGTTGGAGGCCCTGCGCGACGCCTTGCAGCGCCCGGCGATAGGTGTATGATGTGCATAGTACACTAGATGAGCACGGCAGGGCTGCTCGCCCGCCGGGAAGTCGCCCGAGAGGAGCGTCGAATGGCCGGGAAGCGAGGCGCAGAAAGGTGACGGGGGGCGGCAAGGCGGTCGAACTCGACGGCATCGGCTTTGCCTATCCGGGCTCAGGCTCGGGCGTCTCCGGCGTTTCCCTCTCGGTCGCTCCAGGCGAGATATACGGTCTTCTCGGAGTCAACGGCGCGGGCAAGACGACGCTGATGCGGATCATGATCGGGCTGCTCTCGCCCGACGCCGGCACCGTCCGCTATTTCGGCCGCGATCTCGCCAGCTGCGCACGGAACGCAATGGCAATGATCGGCAGCCTCATCGAAACGCCCTCCCTCTATGGCCACCTGACGGCGCGCGAGCATCTCCGGATATTCGCTCATTACACGAAGGCTTCCCCTTCGGCCGTCGCGCCGGTGCTGGAGATTGCAGGCATTGCCGACGCCGCCGATCGCCTGGTCCGGCAATTCTCGCTTGGAATGAAGCAGCGGCTGGCGCTGGCGACGGCTTTGCTCCACGATCCGCCGATCCTGATCCTCGACGAACCGACCAACGGCCTCGATCCTGCGGGGATCGCCGCGATGCGGGAGCTGGTGAGGCGGCTCGCGGCCGATCGCGGCAAGGCGGTCATCATCTCCAGCCATTTACTGGCGGAGATCGAAAAGACCGCCACCCGGATCGGGATCATCCATGAAGGAACGTTGCGGTTCGACGGCACGGCGGAGGCGCTTTCGGGGATTATCGGAGCGGCGTCCGGAGTGACTCTCCGGGTGTCGGCGCCCGACAAGGCCCTGGTGCCGCTGGCCGCCGCCGGCCTCCACTGCCGCATCGAAGACGGCAAGATCAGGGTGGAACCCGCCGATGACGCCGCCGCCGCGGCGATCGTTAGGATCCTTTCGAGTTCAGGGATCGACGTCTACGAGGTGACACGAGAAGCCGGGTCGCTGGAGGATGATTTCCTGCGTCTGACCGAGGGCGGCGCCGATGCCGTCTAGCCTCCGCGCCGAATTCATAAAGATGCGCCGGCTGTGGCTTGTGCCGATCGCCGTCGGCAGCGGGCTTGTCCTATCCGCTCTCGTCTGGCTGAGCATGAGCATGACGACGCAGCGGCTGGCGACCGAGCAGCGAATGGAGCAGCCGTGGCAGAACGGCCTGATCGGCGACCTCACCGTCACGATGACGCTGGTCCTCCCGACCCTCGTCATCCTTGTTACCGCCCTCTGCTTCTTCGTCGAACATCGCGGCGAGATGTGGAAGCAATTGCGGGCGACGCCGCAGCCGATGCTTGCAATTTACGGCGCGAAATTCGTGACGATCCAGTTGCTGGTGCTGCTCGCGATCGGGACCGCACTGGTAACCGCGCTGTTCGGATGGGCGCTGCTGCCGGCCGTGCTGCAGCGGGAGCTCGCATCCTCGGCAGCGGCGGCGCGGTGGGCGCTGGTCGGCCTCGCCGGAGCGTTGTACATTTCCGTGCTTCCCGTCGCGATCGTCCAATTCTTCCTTTCGGCCCGGCTGCCGAACATCCTCCATCCGGTGGGGATCGGCCTGACGGCGACGTTCGCCAGCCTGATGGCGATGGGGCCCGGGACCGGCCCCTGGCTGCCCTATGCCTATCCCGGCGCCGTGATCATGAGCCGGTTCGCCGCTCCGGCCCGGACGGCCCCCGAGCAGACCACCGACGCCGGTTATCGCGCACCGCCTGACGCATTCCAGGGGATTGCGGCGGGCGCCGCAATCCTGATCGACGAGGCGCACGAGAACCGTCACGGCATCGGCAGCATGGATGCACCGGGAACCCTGCGCTGGCTGGAGGAGCCCGCACGAGCCGCCCGCCTGCCGCTTCGCGTCTCGCGGCTCGACCTTTCCGATGCTGCGCTTGCGGAGGCCCGGCTTCTGATCCTTGCCGGTGCCTCACGTCCTCTTGCTCGCCAGGAAGTGGATGCGGTGGTGAAGTGGGTGGAGGCCGGAGGCTCGCTGTTGCTGCTGACCGACCATGAGCCGTTCGCCAGTCCCGCCCTGGAACTCGGACGGCGCCTCGGCCTCCGCTTCTCCGTCGAAATGGTGCCGTCCTCGGCCACGGGATCGGGAACCCGGCTTCGCTTCACCCGCGCCGACGGCGCGCTCGCGGCGCATCCGCTGACCGGCGGGGCGGCGAATATCGTGACCTACGGCGGCCAGGCGTTATGGCGAGAGGAGGCCGGGACCGTAAGCCTGCTCGGACTTCCCCGGAGGCTCGCTCGGCCGGGCGCGGCGCAGCTGCTCGCCTTTCGGTTCGGACGAGGGAGGGTCGTCGCTTCGGGGGAAACCGGCCTCTTCACGGCGCAGCGGCACGCGGACGGCTCGCCGGTCGGTCTGCCGGACCGGAGCACGGACAATGAGCGCCTCGTGCTGAACTGCCTGCGCTGGCTTCTGCGCGGTGACGATCAGGGGTGACGACGAGCTTCGGATGAATGCGCCGGGAGGTGGAGCGTGTAGCCGGCGAGCCGGCGCTTCACGGGGTAGGCCTCGTCCATCGCGTCGGCGACCTCGGGATCGTAGCGGGAGTCGAAGGTCTCCTCCCCCCGCTCCCGGAAGGTGATGAAGAAGGCGAAGTCGCCGCGCCGGATCTTCGCGATGTAGGGCCGGTTGTCGTAAAGCCCGACACGGGCAAGCGTCGGCATGCACGGCTCGAGGATGACCTGCTTCCCCATTTGCAGAAGCATCACCATCTCGTCCGAAATGATCGGCTTGTCGGCCGCCTTCACCAAGGCTGCGAGGCGGTCCATCTCCGCCCGCGGCGCCAGCGGCTCGAGACGGTCGAACCTGTTCGTGGGAAGGACGAGCATCTGTGCCGCAAGCGCGGCGACCGCAACGATGGCAAGCGCCGGAGCCTTGACCGCGGCCGCGGAAGCATAGTCCCGGCCGACGAGGCGGGCGGCATCGCTGATGCTGAGGCCGACGAACATCGCCGTCACGAACAGCCATTCGATCACGTAATTCTGATTGGCGCCCGACTTGGCGATCGTAAGCAGCATCGCCCCCGAAAAGGCGAAATAAGCGAGCAGGACGAGCAAGGTGGTGCGGGCGCGGTCGGCAAGCACCAGATCGCGGGCCGCGCGCCAGCCGCCGGCGGAGCGCACATCCCTGACGAGGCTCCGGGACCGCCCGTGCATCGCGAAGAAGGCGAGGCCGAAAAAGACCGAATGGATCGCCATCTGCATCGGCACGAGCAGCAGCTGCTTCAGGTTCACCGTGGAGGCATTGTAGCCGAAGACGTGGCGGGAAAAGCCGCCGTCCGTCACCCAGTTCATGCCAAGGAGGATCGCGAGGCCGAGCGCGATGCAGGTGGCGATGCCGGCGGCGGCCGTCCGGGGGCGGAGGATGAGCATCACGAGGAAGGACGCGGCGGGCGCTGCGACCATGATCTGCTTGGTGTAGACGGCGCAGACGAAGGCGATGGCGGCAGCGTAGACGAAGGCGGGCCGTTCGAACGCGCGCAGTGCCAGATAGAGGCCGGCGAAGCTGAACGCCAGGGCGAGCATGTCGACGCGCATCAGCGGCGTCCAGAAGAGCACCGGGTAATTGCCGAGCATCACCGAGGCAGCGACGGCGGCGCCGATCGCAGCGACGCGCCTGCTTGCCTCGGCCGCGAGCGACCGGAAGACGATCGCACTGCCAAGCCCCGCGGCGATGAACAGGCAGAGGAGCGAAACCGTGCGTCCCGCCGCGAGCTCTCCTATGCCGGTGACGGACGCGAAGCCGGACGTCGCCAGATAGTAAAGCGGCGTGTAATTGATCACCATGACGGGAAAGCCGTCGAGCGGTCCGAATGCCTGGCCGGAGACGACGAGGCGCATCTGCTGCCAGACGATGCCTTCGCCGAAATCGAGACCATAGGGATAGCGGATGGCCCAGAAGCTGAAGCCGAGGAGCGCGGCGACGTGCCAGAGGGAGGCGGCGCCGAGCACGGCGAAGGCCGCGATCGCGGCCCCGCGGGTGCGCTGTTCGGGCAGGACGTAGGGCCGCGCCTCGGCGGGTTCGAGGCCCCTGCTCGCCATGTCCGACATCGATGCCTGCTCCCCCAATCGTTGCGACGGGGTTAGGCAAACAAGGTTTATAAAGTGCTACCGCAGGGGGCGGCGGCCGTGCCCCTAGCGCTTCAGCCGGGCGCTCTCCGCGATGCGCTCGAATTCCGGCAGACCGGCGGGGAAATAGTGCATCCGCGTCGCATCGAACAAAGCGAGGTAGAAGCGGCCGCCGATGATCGCTCCGACCGCCCTTCCCCGCCGCTCGACCTCGTCGCCGCCGAGATAATCGTAATCGAACTGGAAGCCGGGCTGGCCGAGAAACGGGCGCGGCGAGAGGTTGGTCATGGTGAAGGTCGAGGCGCCCGCGCGGATCCGGTAGAAGCTCTCGATCATCGCCGCGATTTCCGGCGGGCTCATGTCGGCCCGGAAGTTCGGAACCTTGCGGTCCGCCTTGCGCCGCTGCTCGACGATGCGCTTGCCGTTCTCGATGCCGCCCAGGAAGGAGAGGCTGTCGAGCAGCGGCCCGTTGAGCGTCCAATTCTCCTCCCGGCTGACGTCGTGATAGCCGCGCGGGACGCGGTTCCAGCGGATCGTGGGCGTGACCTGCATCGCGTTGCGCGCGACCGAGACCGGCCGGGGCTGGATCAGCCGGTACTGGCTGAAGCCGACGCCGCCGCTTCCGAGGCCGCCGCCGGGGCCGCCGGCGCAGGCGGAGAGCAGGGCCAGCGCCGCAGCCGCGCCGAAAAGCCGATTGGACATCATCCCTCCACTCCTACTGGGCCAGCGAATAGCGGACCATCGCCGCGTCGCTCGCCTTGGGCGCCATCGCCAGATAGCGGCCGAGCGCCGCCTTGCCCTGCTCCCGCCGGCCGGCCTTCAGCTCGGCATAGCCGTGGTTGCGCCAGGCCTCGGGCGGAGCATCCGGGAGCGCGACCGCGGCGGCATAGCCCTGTGCGGCGCGCTCGGCATCGCCCTTCTGGCCCCGAAGGCGCCAGATCTCGGCTTCGTAGAAGCGGAGGAGGCCGGTCCAGCCGTCCCTGGCGAGGTTCTCGACGATGTAGAGGCTGGCGCCGGGATCGTTGAGCTTCACCTGGTCGTCGAGCAGGCGCTGGCGGTATTTGCCGATCGCCTTCAGGTAACGTTCGCGGCCGCGGGCGCTCTCGCCGCTTCCGCCCTTCACCTCCTGAGCGGAGGCGCGGAGGTCCACCATCCGCGATTGCGGCGCGGGATGGGTGGCGAAGAGGGAATAGCCGCGGTTGGGGCGCTTCTTCCGCATCCTGGCGCTGGCCTCGATCTCCTCAATGAGCTGCTGCCAGGTGCTCGGCATGGCTTCCGGGTCGTAGCCGGCCTCGGCGATCAGCTTCAGCCCCATCGCGTCCGCCTCCGCCTCGAGCTGGCGGCTGTAGGCGAATAGCGAGAGGATGGTTCCCATCTGGGCGAGCTGGACGGCATCGCCGAGATAGACGCCGGCTGCGCCGCCCGCGACGCCAGCGCCCATGGCCGCGACGCTGAGGATGTCGTTCTTTCGCCTCAAGTCGCGCCAGCCGCGGATATGGTGGCGGCGGAGGAAGTGGCCGGCCTCGTGCGCGATCACGCCGGAAAGCTGCGCCTCGTCGCGCATCCTGGTGAGGAGGCCGGTGAAGACGACCATGAAGCCGGTCGGCGCCATGAAGGCGTTGAATTCGGGGATCTGCGCCAGATAGACGCGCAGATCCTTTGCGGCAGGCCCGCCGACCCGGCCGGCTATGTCGCCGAGATACGAGGTGAGCGCCTTGTCCCGGATGAGGAGGTTCGAGCCCGCAATCTCCTGCTCGACGCGCTCATATTGCTGCCAGAGCCCCTTCTCGTCGGTCTCGGTCGGGCGGTAGCCGTGCTTGATGAGGGGCACCATGCTGGCGGGCGGGATGCGGGCGTCGGCGGCGCCCACCAGCCCGGCGCAGCAGGCGCAGCCGAGGCCGCCGAGCAGGGTACGGCGGGTGAGGATTTCGCTCATTGCCGGCGCCTCACGTTGCGGCCGGCCTTCATCCGGCCGAGCAGGCGCTCGACCATCTGGGCGGAGCCTTCGGGCGTCCGGATGTCGCCGAACGCCACGCCGGGAAGCTGGCTTCCGGTCTGGAGAACGTTGAACCAGACGACGTCGCCGGTCTTGAGATCGACCAGCGAAGCATAGGCGAACTGCCCTCCCCCGCCCTGCGGCGCGCAGAAGCCGATGAAGCAGCCGGCGATCCCGAGCACCTGCATCGCGACACGGCCCGTCGAGGCGATGCTGTCCTGCGCGTAGAGGAAGAGCGCATAGTCCATGCCGGAAGCGCGGCCGAGCTTCACCGCGTCCTCGCCGAGCGTCCAGTCGATGCCGCGCCGCTTGGTCGGGAGCTCGTTGCCGGGGATATATTTGTGAAGCGCGATCGAATTGCCGACTGCGGCGTGGAGCCGCTCCAGGTCCGCCACCTGTTCGGCGGTCATGCCGCGGATCGAGTCCCTCGTCTCGGCAATGACGGTGCGGCCGCCGCGGCCCGCCTGCTGCTCGGCCAGCGCTCGGAGGAGGTTGGTGCGCGCCTGCTCGGTCCATTCGGCGCGCGGTTCAACCATGCCGCCGGTGGTGACCGTGCCCACCTGCACGTCGGGGCGCATGACGAGGAGGCTGTATTCGCCCTGCGGAGGCTCGAACTCCACGTCCGCCACCTGGCGGGTCGAGACGCAGCCCCCGAGCGCGAGCGTCGCAGCGGAGATCAGGAGAAACTTACGCATGCCCAGGCGAACTCCCATGGTGCGGGTTCCTCTATGCAGCAAAATACGCTCGATCACAATGGCTTAGCCGATACGGCCGGCTCGCGCGGCACTGCCGGCTCGGCCGCCACGGAGGGTTCGCGGGGCACGGCCGGCTCGCTCGAACGCCTCGCCGCGAGCGGAGCAGGAGCTGGAGTTAGAGGCGGCGAAGCCACCACAGGCACGGGAGGAGCCGCAGGCGCAGGCGCAGGCGCAGGCGCAGCAACCGGGGCGCGCGGAGGCGCCTTCAGGAAATCGGAAATGCGCCTGAAGAGCCTTGCCATACGCGTCCTTCTCCGCCGTTCCGGCTGAAGAACGTCCACGGCGCGAATCCGCTCCGGCTAATGGCCTCCGGGCGCTGCCCGGGCGGCGCGGCGGGTGAGGAAGACGAGCGGCAGGAGCAGCGCGAATGCCATCGACATCATCAGGAAGACGTTGTTGAACGCCATCACCGTCGCCTCCCGCTCGACCATTCCGGCAAGCCGGGCGAGCGCCGCGCCCGAAGGATCGGCGACGCCCGATGACGCCATGGCGGCAGCGGTCTGGTCGAGCCAGCCGGGGACGTCGGCATGACCGGTGGAGACGGCGGTCGCAAGCTCCTGCCGGTGCAGCGCCTGGCTGTCGGTGAGGACGGTGTTGATCACCGCAAGGCCGAGCGCGCCGCCGAGATTGCGGGTGAGGTTGAAGAGCCCGGAGGCGTTCTGCACGCGTTCGGGCGCGAGCGTTCCGAGTGCTAAGCCGGTCATCGGGATCATGCACATCATGAGCCCGGAGCCGCGAAGCACCTGCGGGAGTGCGAGCTCCCAGAAGCCTGCTTCGCCGGTGAGCTGCGCATTCTCCCACATGCCGAGCGTCGTCAGCAGAAGCCCGACTCCGAGCAGGATCCGAAGGTCCACCTTCGCCTGCAGCTTGCCGACGATCGGTGCGGTCATGAACATGGCGAGGCCCGTCACCACCATCACCTCGCCGATCTGCGTCGAGCTGTAGCCGCGGACGCCGCCGAGGAAGAGCGGAAGCAGGTAGACGGAGCCGTAAAGGCCGACGCCGGCGATCATCGACACCAGCGACCCGACGATGAAGTTGCGATCGCGGAAGACGCGGAGGTCGACGATCGGAGTCGCCGCGGTGAAGGCGCGCCAGAAGAAGAGAAGTCCGCCGCCGGTCATAACGAGGGCCATGGTGAAGACCTTGTCGTCCTCAAGCCAATCGTGCGTCGGCCCCTCGTGAAGCACATATTCGAGGCTTCCGAGGAGAAGCGCCATGCCGGCGAGACCCCAGATATCGATTCGGCGGAGCAGCGAGAAATCCGTGTCGCGCAGGGGGCTGAACCGCCAGACCATGGCCGCGGCGGCAAGGCCGGGAACGAGGTTGATGAGGAACAGCCAGTGCCAGCCGAGGCTGTCGGTGATCCAGCCGCCGAGGCTTGGGCCCACGGAAGGCGCCAATGTCGAGACCATTCCGACGAGCACGATCGGCGCTGCGCGCTTTGCGTCCGGGAAGAGGATGAACAGGGCGGCCATGGTCGTCGGGATCATGCCGCCGCCGAGGAAGCCCTGGAGCGTCCGGAAAAAGAGCAGGGATTCGATGTTCCACGCCAGCGCGCAGAGCAGGCTCATCAAAGTGAAGCCGAGCGCGGAGATGGTGAAGAGGGTGCGCATCGACAATGCGCGGCCGAGGAGGCCCGAAAGCGGGATCGCGATCACTTCGGCAATAAGGTAGCTGGTCTGCACCCAGGCGATCTCGTCGGCCGAGGCCGAGACGCCGGCGCCGATCTCGCGAAGGCTCGAAGCGACGATCTGGATGTCCAGGATCGCCATGAAATTGCCGACGATCATGGCGAGGTAACCCGCCCAGATCGCCCTGGCCGAATAGGTGCTGACGTCGGTCACCTGAAATCAGCTCGCGGTGTTCACCGTCGCTTCGACGGAGAGACCGGGGCGCAGCAGCTGCGCCGCAAGCCCGTTCTTCTCGACCGCGATCTTCACCGGAACGCGCTGGACGATCTTCGTGAAGTTGCCGGTCGCGCTGTCGGTTGGGATCAGCGAGAATTGCGCGCCCGATGCGGGCGCGAGGCTCTCGACCCGGCCCTCGAGCGCGAGGCTCGGATAGGCATCGAGGTGAAGCTCGACCTTCTGGCCGATCTTCATCTTCTCGAGCTGCGTCTCCTTGAAATTGGCGACGACGTAGGATTGCTGCATCGGCACGACGGCGAGGAGCTGCTGGCCCGCCTTGACGAGCTGGCCCGGGCGGACTGCGCGGTTGCCGACGACGCCGTCTACGGGAGCGCGAACCACGGTGCGGGTGAGATCGAGCCTGGCGGCGGCAAGCGCGGCACGGGCGGCGCGGAGCTGCGCCTCTCCGGCGGCGATCGCGGCGTCGGCACGCGCCGTGCCGGCGGCGAGCGCACCGGCGCCTCCGCGCTGGGCGGAGACGGAGGCACGGGCGGCGAGGACCGCCGCACGGGCGGCCTGCGCCTCGGCGCGGGCCTGGTCGAGGCGGGCGCGGGTGGTCCAGCCGCGGGAGGCGAGCTCGGAGAAACGCGCCTCGTCGGCGGCGGCGCGGCGGGCCGTCGCCTCCGCGGCGGCGACGTTGGCGGTGGCCTGGCCGATCACTCCGGCCTGGGCGCCGAGCTCGGCACCGGCGGAGCGGCGCGCCGCGACCAATGTCTGCACGTTGGCTTCGGCGCTAGCGACATCCGCCTCCGCCCTTGCGACCTTGGCCTGGAAGTCGGCCGGCTCGATCACCATCAGCACGTCGCCCGCCTTTACCCGCTGATTGTCGTCCACCATGAGCCTCGCGACATAACCTTCGACCTTGGCAGCGACGGGCGTGATGTCGGCGCGGACATAGGCGTTGTCGGTCGTCTCCTGATGCGACCAGACAGCCTGATACTGGTAGCCGAGGGCAACGGCGCCGATCAGCGCAAGGCCGCCGATGCCGCCGAGAAGCCGGCCCCGCTTCCGCTTCGGCTGCGCGGCCGACGCATCGGCCGGAGGCGCTGCCGAAGCATCGGCTTCGGGCTTGTGCTTGCGGGCGACGGGCTCGTCCGTTCGTGCCACGAGAGCGAGTTCGGCCATTGATCCATTCCCTGAACGTCTATTGTGCTCGACCCTCTATGGTCCTCCGGCGGCCCTTCCAGTAGCCGATCAAAATGGGATACAGCGTTCCGCAAATGGAACGTTCGATGCGGCACCTCGAAGAAATGGCGATATTCGCGAAGGTGGGAGAGCTCGGCTCGATCTCCGGAGCGGCGCGCGCGCTCCACCTGCCGAAGTCGAGCGTCAGCAGGGCGGTGTCCAAGCTCGAAAGCAACTTTGCGGCGCGCCTCATTGAGCGGACGACGCGGCGGGTGACGCTCACCGAGATCGGCCGCAGCCTTCATGCGCATTGCGTGAAGATGGTCGCCGAGGCCGAGAATGCGGAGGCGGAGATCGCGGCCTATCAGGGGCATCCGTCGGGGCGGCTGCGGGTCTCCTCCCCATCCTCGATCAGCCACGTGGTGCTGAAATCGCACCTGCCCGAGTTCCTCGAACGCTATCCCGACGTTGACCTTCAGCTCCAGCTGACGGACCGGACGATCAACCCGGTGACGGATGACTTCGACGTCGTGATCCGGGTCGGCTGGCTCGAGGATTCAAGCCTCATCGCGCGCAAGATCGTGGATGTGAACGCGATCCTGGTGGCGAGCCGCGCCTATGTGGAGCGAGAGGGCGAGCCGGAGACGATCGAGGAGCTCGGCCGGCACATCGTGCTTGGGCTGCCGGTGGGCGGGCTCCGCTCGCTTCGCCTCACCGACGGCAAGGAGCAGGCGGAAGTGCCGGTCTGGCCCCGCTTTTCGTGCAACGATCCGCTGACCAACATGGAATTCGCCGAGCGCGGGCTCGCGATCGCGCCGATCTCCGCGCTGGTGGCGGCGAGGCGGGTGCTGAAGGGCGAGCTCGTCCACATCCTGCCGCGCTACCGGCTGTTCGAGCAGCCTGCCGTCTACGCGCTCTATGCCGGCCGGACTGCGATTTCCCCGAAGATCAGCGTGTTCCTAGATTTCCTGACGGACCTTGCCCGCCGCGCAGCCGCGGACCCGGAGCTGATCGCGATCTAGCCGCTACTCAGGCAAGCGCCTTCTTGAGGAGTTCGTTGACCACGGCCGGATTCCCCTTGCCCTGCATCGCCTTCATCGTCTGGCCGACGAAGAAGCCGAAGAGCTTGTCCTTGCCACTACGATACTCAGCGACCTTCTCCGCGTTGGCGGCGAGCACGTCGGCGATCACCTTCTCGATGGCGCCGGTGTCGCTGGTCTGCTTGAGGCCGCGCTCCTCCACGATCACGGAAGGGTCCTGACCCGTCTCGAGCATGATCTCGAACACCTGCTTGGCAAGGCTTCCCGAGATGGTGCCGTCGGCGACGAGGCCGAGCAGCTGCGCGCCCTGGGCTGGCGTGACGGGACTTCCCTCGATGCCCTTGCCGAGGCGGTTCAAGGCGCCGAAGAGGTCGCCGATCACCCAGTTGGAGGCCTGACGCGCAAGCTCCTGGCTCGGAAGGGCCGCGAGCAGCGCTTCGAACCAGCGGGCGGTCTCGACCTCGGCGGTGAGGACGGCGGCATTGTAGGCCGGGAGGCCGAGCTCATTCTCGTAGCGGCGGCGCTTGGCGTCGGGGAGCTCCGGGAGGCTGGCGCGGCAATCCTCGAGGAAAGCGTCTTCGAGCTCGAGCGGGAGCAGATCGGGATCGGGGAAGTAGCGATAATCGTGCGCGTCTTCCTTGGAGCGGAGCGACCGCGTCTCGCCCTTATCAGGGTCGAACAGCCGCGTCTCCTGGACGATGCTTCCGCCGCCCTCCAAGACGTCGACCTGCCGGTTCGCCTCATATTCGATCGCCGCCATGATGAAGCGAACCGAATTGACGTTCTTCGTCTCGGTACGGGTGCCGAACGGCTGCCCCGGCTTACGGACCGAGACGTTGACGTCGGCGCGCATCGAGCCCTGCTCCATGTTGCCGTCGCACGAGCCGACGTAGCGGAGAATGGATCGGAGCTTCCGGACGTAAGCACCTGCTTCTTCGGGCGAACGCATGTCCGGCTTCGAGACGATCTCCATAAGCGCCACGCCCGAGCGGTTGAGATCGACATAGGAGAAGCTCGGATGCTGATCGTGCATCAGCTTGCCCGCATCCTGCTCGATATGGATGCGCTCGATGCCCACCGTCTTGGCGCTGCTCTCGTCCTTCTCGTCGAGCAGGATCTCGATCTGCCCCTCGCCGACAATCGGGTGGTAGAGCTGGCTGATCTGATAGCCCTGAGGCAGGTCGGCGTAGAAATAGTTCTTCCGATCGAAGCGGGAGAAGCGGTTGATCTGCGCTTCCAATGCCATACCGGTGCGGACCGCCTGACGGACGCATTCCTTGTTCAGGATCGGGAGCATGCCGGGCATTGCGGCATCGACGAGGCTCACCTGGCTGTTCGGCTCGGCCCCGAACTCGGTGGAAGCGCCCGAGAAGAGCTTGGCCTTGGATGTGACCTGCGCGTGGACTTCGAGGCCGATCACGACCTCCCATTCGCCCGTGGCGCCCTGGATGCGATAGCTGCTCACCACCAAGCCTCCGGTCGTGCTTTGAAGCCGGCGCGTTCCTCGAAGGCGAGGCCGGCGTTGAGGACGCCCTGTTCGTCGAGCGGCTTGCCGATGATCTGGAGGCCTAGGGGTAGGCCCTGATCGTTGAGGCCGGCGGGGACCGACATAGCGGGGAGACCGGCGAGGCTCGCGGGGACGGCGAAGACGTCGTTCAGATACATGGCGATCGGGTCGTCCGACTTCTCGCCGAGGGCGAAGGCGGCGGAAGGGGCGGTGGGGGTGAGGAGGAGATCGCACTCGCTCCAGACGTTGTGGAAATCGCGGGCGATCAGCGCCCTCACCTTCTGCGCCTGGTTGAAATAGGCGTCGTAGAAGCCTGCCGAAAGCACATAGGTGCCGATCATGATGCGCCGCTTCACCTCGGCGCCGAAGCCGGCGGCGCGGGTGGCGTTGTACATGTCGGCCAGGCTTGCATTATCCGGCTGCTCGCGGAGGCCGTATTTAACGCCGTCGTAGCGGGCGAGGTTCGACGAGGCCTCGGCAGGCGCGATGATGTAATAGGTGGGAAGCGCGTAACGCGTGTGCGGCAGCGAGACTTCGACGATCTCGGCGCCGGCCTCCCGCATCCATTCGATGCCCTGATCCCAGACTCGGTCGATCTCTTCAGGCACGCCCTCAATGCGGTATTCCTTCGGGATGCCGATGCGCTTGCCGCGGACATCGGCGGCGAGGTTCGCCTCCCACTGCGGCACAGGCAGCTCGAGCGAGGTGGAATCCTTAGGATCGAAGCCGGCCATGGCTTCCAGCATGATCGCGCAATCGCGCACGTCCTGCGCCATCGGCCCCGCCTGATCGAGCGATGAGGCGAAGGCGACCATGCCGTAGCGCGAACAGCGCCCGTAGGTGGGCTTGATGCCGGTGATGCCGGCAAAGGCTGCGGGCTGGCGGATCGAGCCGCCAGTGTCGGTGCCGGTGACGCCGGGGGCGATCCGCGCTGCGACCGCAGCCGCCGAGCCGCCCGAGGAGCCGCCGGGGGTGAGCGGCGCGTTGCCGCCGTCGCTTCGGCGCCAGGGCGAGACGACGTTTCCGTAATAGCTGGTCTCGTTGGACGAGCCCATTGCGAACTCGTCCATGTTGAGCTTGCCGAGCATCCCGGCACCGGCGGCGAAGAGGTTGCCGCTGACGGTGCTCTCATAAACGGGCTCGAAACCGCCGAGCATGTGGCTTCCGGCGGTCGTCTGATAGCCCATGGTGGCGAACAGGTCCTTGATGCCGAGCGGCACGCCTGACAGCGGCTTCAGGTCGCCCGAGGCGCGCGCCTGGTCGGCGGCGTCGGCGGCGGCGAGCGCGTGCTCGGGCGTCTCGATCACGAAGGCGTTGAGGCCCCTCGCCTTTTCCACCGCCGAATTGAACGCGCCGGCCACTTCACGGGCGGAGAAGTCGCCGCGGCGGAAGCCGTCGCGGATGGCCGCGACGCCGAGATCGGTAAGGTCGGTCATTATTCGATGACCTTGGGAACGGCGAAGAAGCCGTGCTCCGCGACCGGCGCGTTGGCCAGCACCTGCTCGCGGATGCCGCCGTCGGTGACGACGTCGTCGCGCAGGCGAAGCGCGTTGGGGATTACGGCGGTCATCGGCTCCACGCCGGAGACGTCCACCTCCTGCAATTGCTCGACCCAGCCGAGGATGTTGTTCAATTCGGGCACGAGCGCGTCCACCTCGCCGTCGGTGACGGCAATGCGTGCGAGCTTCGCGATATGGCGAACGGT
>NZ_DASVUE010000255.1:0-1679 GCF_036387215.1 Allosphingosinicella sp.
TTCGTCGACATGGATTCGGCCAAGTTCGGCGATTATGCCGGCTCCGGACCGATGCGCTGGGTCCACCGCCGCGAGGCTTCGAAGCTGCTCGATTTCGAGCGTGAAACCGCCGCCAGGGCCGATGCCAGCCTGTTCGTCAGCAATGCCGAGGCCGATCTGTTCCGGAAGCGGTCGGGCGTCGCCGAGGCAGACATACGCGCCGTCGGCAACGGCATCGATCTCGATTTCTACGACCCCGCCGCCGATTTCGCGCGCCTCGACGGCTCCTATCATCCGCTGATCGTCTTCACCGGCCAGATGGATTACCGCCCCAACGTGCAGGCGGTCACCGACTTCGCCGACCAATGCCTTCCCCCTTTGCTCGCCGAGCGGCCCGATCTCTGCTTCGCGATCGTCGGCCGAGCGCCCACGCCGGCGGTGATGCGGCTTGCCGACCGGCCGGGAGTGATCGTCACCGGCTCGGTGCCGGACGTCCGCACCTGGCTTCGAGCGGCCGACCTCGTCGTTGCCCCGCTCCGGATCGCCCGCGGCATCCAGAACAAGGTGCTTGAGGCGATGGCGATGGCGCGCCCCGTCGTAGCCTCAGCCGCCGCCTTCCAGGGCATCGACGCACGTGCCGGCCGAGATCTCATCGTTGCCGACAATGCCGGCGAGCAGGTGGGGGCGATCCTCTCGCTCCTCTCAAACCCGAAATCGGCAATGGCGATGGGCGCCGCCGCCCGCCGCCAGATGGTGAGCCGCTATCGCTGGGACGCGGCGCTCAAGCCCCTTACCGAGCTGCTCGCCACCGATACCGACCGCCAGGTGGCCGCATGACCGCCATGTCGCCGGCCCGCAGGTCGGACGCTTTGGACGCGGCAGGGCAGGGGTGGCGGCCGCACCTGATCGCACTCGGTGCGCTCGCCGCTTCGGTCCTCCTCCTCTTCCTCCGCGACGCATCGGGGATGGTTCGGATCTGGCTGGAGAGCGAGACGTTCAACCATTGCGCTCTCATCCTTCCGATCATCGGGTGGCTGGTCTGGCAGCGCCTGCCCGAGCTTCGGCAGCTACAGCCGTCCGCCTGGGCTCCCGGCCTGCTGCTCGTCGCGGCCGGGGCCGCCGGATGGCTGCTCGGCGATGCGGGAAGCGTCGCGGTCGCGCGCCATGCCGGGCTGGTGCTGATGCTCCAGGGCAGCGTCGTCGCTTGCCTCGGCAAGCAGGTCGCGTGCGCGCTCGCCTTTCCGATCTTCTACGCCATCTTCCTGATCCCGGCCGGAGACGAGCTCGTCCCGCCGATGCAGACGCTCACCGCCCAGATGTGCATGGCCCTGCTCGGCCTGGTCGGGCTCCCAGCCCATATCGAGGGCGTCTTCATCACCACGCCCACCGGCTATTTCGAAGTTGCCGAAGCGTGTTCCGGCGTCCAGTTCCTGATCGCGATGATCGCCTACGGAGCGCTGGTCGCCAACGTCTGCTTTCGCTCCTGGAGCCGGCGCTTGCTCTTCATGGCAGCCGCGATCCTCATCCCGGTGCTCGCCAACGGCGTCCGCGCCTGGGGGACGATCTACATCGCCCACCTCACCAGCAACGATTTCGCGGCCGGCTTCGATCACGTCTTCTACGGCTGGATCTTCTTCGCGCTCGTGATCGCCCTGCTGATGGCGGCCGGCTGGCCCTTCTTCGATCGGAAGCCGGGCGAC
>NZ_DASVUE010000256.1:0-7735 GCF_036387215.1 Allosphingosinicella sp.
GGCGATGCCGCGGACGAGCACCGGCAAGGTGATCCGCGAGGAGGTGCGAAGGCAGGCGCTGGCCCGGTTCGAGCCGGTGCTTGTCGGAGCCTCTGCGGCGGGCTGAGCAGCCGGATCAGCGGACCCGAACGGAAAGGCGGAAGCTTCGGTCGGGGCGCGCCTTCCTGTCCCACGGCTGGCGGTAGACGAGGCGCAGCGTGCCGCGTCCGGCCGAACGTGAGGCGAAGGTGAATTCCTGGCTTCCGCCGGCTCCGGCCATGGGCGGCCCGCCCGGCGGCGCGGAGGGAGCAACGTAGCGGTCGCCGGTGCGCTTCAGGATGCGGGGAAGCTCCGCCACTTCCCAGGAATAGCCGGTCGTCCCGTTGCTCTCGAGGCGGAGCCGCAGCGTCTCGCCGCGACCGAGAACGATCTGCCGCCCGTCGGCGGCCTCCGTGAGGGTGCGGGCGGGTTCCCTTGCAGCCACTGCGGCAGGCGCTGCGAGGAGAGCCAAAGCGAGTGCGGCGATGAGGAGCTTCATCCGTGGAGTGAAGCCGAAGCGGGACTGCTCGTCAACGTTTCAGGGGAGTGCGCCCAGCAGGTCTTCGAGCTCGGAATGCACCTTGATGTGCCGCGCCAGCTGCTCGGAATAAGCGGCGGCGAGATAGCGGTGGGCGTTGGCGGCGGCTGGGGTAAGCGCCTGCTGCGCGAGCCGCGCTTCCTCTAGCGCTCGCCGAGTGAAGAATTCGAACTCGCTCTCGCCCACGAACGAGGGCGGCCCGGACTCGTCTTCCGAGGCCACGGGAGCGGATTTCAGTGCGCTCTCGAAGTCGTGATGGTGGCAGCCCATGATCAGCGGTCCGGCGCGATTTGCGGCTGCGTGAATGGCGGCATCAGGCGACTTCGCTCCTCGCGCCATTACGGCGCTCGTCAGTTCACCCCCACACTCTCCGGTCTAAGCGCTCCCGGGTTAACGTTTCGCTACCCGGCACCCCGCCGATGCCCGCAGGCGGTCACGTTTTGCCGCCCTTTGTGCCGCGCCGGGACGGCACTTTCGTTAACCCTGATAGCGGCTTGATGCATTGGTAAAGAGGCCGTTAACCGGTGGCCATGAACCGCCTCTCGCCGCTCATCGCCCGCCAGGACTACACGCCGGCAAGGCCGTTTTCCGAGTGGAGCGCGCCTGCCGCCGAAGCGCCCGCACCGACGCTCTCGAAGGACGTGCGGCTGTTCCTCACCGGCTGGGTGGGCGGGCTGATCTTCTTCGGAACGTTGCTGCTCTAACGGCCGCCGCGCCTCAATCGCAGGCGAGGTGGAGCTTCCAGGAGATCCAGGCCGCGATCGGGCTTGCCGCCACCACCAGCAGAAGCGTGCCCGCCACCGACACGCCCGCAAGCACCAATCCCGTCAGAAGCATCGCCGAAAGCACCATCGCGCCTGAATTGACGATGTTGTTGGCAGCCACCGTGCGCGCCGTCTCCGACTTGGGGACAGTGGTGGTGAGGAAGGCGTAGAGCGGCACCACGAACATGCCGCCTGCGACGGCGACTCCGAAGAGGTCGAACATGATCCATTCGGCGCGCGGGATGGTGATGAATTCGCGGAACGTCATCAGCGCGCCTTCGTCCACGGGCCAGTAGAGCACGTTCCAGTAGAGGTGGCAGACGAACAGGCCCATCGCGATCGCCGAGGCGGGCGAGAATTTGGCGAGCACCCGGCCCGCGAGCATTCGGTTGATCAGCACCGAGCCAACGGCGACTCCGACCGAGAAGATCGCGAGGAAGAGGGTCGCCACCTGCTCGTTGGCGTGGAGCACGTTCTTGACGAGCGGCGGGAATTGGGCGGCGAGGATCGCTCCCATCGCCCAGAAGAAGCTGATCGATGCGATCGCAAGGAACAGGCGCGGGATGTGCATCGTCGCGTTCACGAGCGTGATCGAGGCGCGGATGATGTGCCAGTCCATCTTCGGCAGCGGGGCGTCGGGTTCGGGCGGGGCAGGGGGAACCATCGCTCCGGTGATGCGGCCGAGCAAAGCGATGCCGAGCACACCGGCAGCCGCGATCTCGCCATGCTCTCGGCCGAGCAGTCCCCCGGCGATGGTGCCGAGCAGGATCGCTCCATAGGTGCCTGCTTCGACCAGGCCGGTGCCGCCGAGCACCTCGTCCTTTTTCAGGTGCTGCGGAAGGATCGCATATTTGATCGGGCCGAAGAAGCTCGAATGGACGCCCATCGCGAACAGGGCGGCGAGCAGCAGCGGCACATTGTGCAGCAGCAGACCGGCGGCGCCTCCAACCATGATCAGGATCTCGGCGGTCTTCACGATCCGGATGATGCGCGACTTGTCGACGGAATCGGCGAGCTGCCCGGCAAGCGCCGAGAAAAGGAAGAAGGGGAGGATGAAGAGGCCGCCCGCGACTGCGTTGAACGTCGCCTCGCGCGTCTCGTCGCTGTAGATGGCGTAGGTGACGAGGATCACCATCGCCGACTTGTAGAGATTGTCGTTGAAGGCGCCGAGGAACTGGGTCGCGAACAGCGGCAGGAAGCGGCGCTTGCCGAGAAGCTTCAGGGATCCTTGCATGGGGGTTTAGAGGCAGGGGCCGAAGCTGCTGGGCATGGGCATGGGGTCATAGCGGCTAATCCGCCGAGGTCCAGCGGCAGAACGTCTCTCCACAGGCGCGGCGTCATCCGCTACAGGCATAAGGGCAAGATGCTGACGCTCCCCAACCTCCTCACCCTGTCGCGCATCTTCGCGGTGCCGATCCTGGTGTTCCTGCTGTGGAAACCGAGCTGGTGGGACTATGCCATCACCTACGTTCTCTACTGCCTCGTCGGCATCACGGATTATTTCGACGGCTACCTCGCGCGGACGCAGGGGACGGTGTCACGCCTCGGCCAGTTCCTCGATCCGATCGCGGACAAGATCATGGTGGCCGCGGTGATCATCATGCTCGTTTCCACCCGGCAGGCGAGCGGGGTGCCCATCATCCACGATTTCCACATCGTGCCGGCGCTGATCATCCTGCTTCGCGAGATCATCGTCTCCGGGCTCCGCGAATTCCTTGCGGGGGTGCAGGTATCGGTGCCGGTGAGCCAGCTCGCCAAGTGGAAGACGACGTTCCAGCTGGTCGCGCTCGGGGCGCTGATCCTGGCGGGCGCGCTGCCGCAATGGCAATGGGTCCACACCGTCGGCCTCGCCAGCCTCTGGGCGGCGGCGGCGCTGACCATGGTCACCGGCTGGGACTATCTGCGCGTCGGCCTCAAGCACATGGATTGAGCAGCCGCACTGATCGATTTTTCCACCGGCGCTGACAAAGATTTGTCGTTTCCGCCCGTCACCCCCGAAGCCTAGCCTCTCGCCACAAACAGAGGAGAGGCGAGGCATGGACGCGAAGACTGGGGAAATGGGCGGCTGCCCGGTGGATCGGCCGACGACCGTGCGTTCGCTGCTCGGCCGGCAGAACAGGGACTGGTGGCCGGAGTCCCTGCCGCTCGAGATCCTCAACCAGGGCGGCACCTCGCCCGACCCGATGGGCGAGGACTTCAACTATGCCGAAGCCTTCAACGCGCTCGACTATCAGGCGCTGAAGGCCGACCTCCGGGCGATGATGACCGACAGCAAGCCCTGGTGGCCGGCCGATTACGGGCATTATGGGCCGCTGATGATCCGCATGGCCTGGCACGCGGCGGGCACCTACCGGACCGCCGACGGGCGCGGCGGCGCCAATAGCGGCCAGCAGCGCTTCGCACCTCTCAACAGCTGGCCCGACAACGGCAACCTCGACAAGGCCCGGCGCCTCTTGTGGCCGATCAAGCGCAAATACGGGAAGAATATCAGCTGGGCCGACCTCTTCATCCTGGCCGGCAACGTCGCGATCGAGGACATGGGCGGCCCGGTCTTCGGCTTCGGCGGCGGGCGCCGGGACGTGTTCGAGCCCGAGCGCGACATCTATTGGGGTGCCGAGGAGAAGTGGGTGGAGGCGGAGGAAACGCGGATCCAGCCGGAGCGCGAAAAGGAGCTCGAGCATCCGCTCGCGGCCGTCCAGATGGGCCTCATCTACGTGAACCCCGAAGGTCCGGGCGGAGTGCCCGACCCGCTGCAGTCGGCGCGGGACATCAAGATCACGTTCGAGCGCATGGCCATGAACCATGAGGAGACGGTCGCGCTCACCGCAGGCGGCCACACGTTCGGCAAGGCGCACGGCGCGGGCGATCCGAGCCTCGTCGATGCAGCGCCGGAAGGGGCCGACATCGCGCTCCAGGGCCTCGGCTGGGCGAGCGCGCATGAAAGCGGGTTCGGCGAGCATACGATCACCAGCGGCATCGAAGGCGCGTGGGTGAACACGCCGACCGAGTGGTCCGAAAACTATTTCCGGCTTCTCCTCGACTACGAATATGAGCTCGTCCGCTCGCCCGCAGGCGCCCAGCAGTGGCAGCCGGTGGGCCAGCGCGAAGAGGATATGGCGCCGGACGCCCATGTACCGGGCAGGAAGGTGCCGACGATGATGACCACCGCCGACATGGCGCTGAAGGTCGATCCCGAGTTCCGAGTGATCTCCGAGCGGTTCAGGAACGACCATGAGGCGTTCAAGGACGCCTTCGCCCGCGCCTGGTTCAAGCTCACCCACCGCGACATGGGTCCGAAGGTCCGCTACCTCGGGCCGGAAGTGCCGGAGGAGGACCTGATCTGGCAGGATCCTGTTCCCGCCGGCCGCATGCCGACCGACGCTGAAGTGCTGGCGTTCAGGGACAAGATCCTGGCGGCGGGCTTCAGCATCGGCCAGCTGGTGAAGGTCGCCTGGGCATCGGCTTCAAGCTATCGCCGGTCGGATCATCGCGGCGGCGCCAACGGGGCCCGGATCCGGCTCGAGCCGCAGCGGGGCTGGGCCGTCAACGAACCGGAGGAGCTCGGCCGGATCCTGGCGAAGATCGAGGAGCTGCGCGGCAGCCTCTCGATGGCGGATGCGATCGTTCTGGCGGGCACCGCCGCCGTCTCGAAGGCGGCACGGGATGCCGGCTTCCAGGTCGATGTGCCCTTCCTCGGCGGCCGCGGCGATGCGACTCAGGATTGGACGGACGCGGAGAGCTTTGCCGTGATGGAGCCGGCGGCCGACGGCTTCCGCAACTATCTGAAGACCAAGCATAGCGTGAAGACGGAGGAGCTGCTGCTCGACCGCGCCTCATTGCTCGGCCTTTCGGTGCCGGAAATGACGGTGCTGCTCGGCGGGCTTCGGGTGCTCGGCGCGAACTATCAGGACCGGCCGGAGGGCGTGTTCACGAACCGCAAGGGGCAGCTCACCAACGACTTCTTCGTCAACCTGCTCGACAACGACACTTTCTGGCAGGTGGTCGACACAAGCGGGGACGAGGAGTTCATCGGCTACGATCGCGGCGGGAGCCAAGAGAAATGGCGCGCGACGCGCACCGATCTCATCTTCGGCGCGAACAGTCAGCTCCGCGCCGTCGCCGAAGTCTACGCCGAGAAAGGCCACGAAGAGAAGTTCGTGCGCGACTTCGTAAAAGCCTGGACCAAGGTGATGAACGCCGATCGCTTCGACCTGCCGCAGAATCCGGACAGCGTCGAGCCGATCGGGATCGCGGAACCGGCCGCCGCGGAGTAGGTCATCGGCCGGGTTGCCACGCTCCCGGCCGAGGAGCATCATCGGGAGCCGCCGCAGCCGAACCCGCGGCTGCGGCAAGGCTCGCTATGGAGGCGCCGGCTCATGCACCGGAGCGAAGTCGATCGGCTCGATTGGGGCAGGACCTACTGGGTGCCCGCGGTGGTCTCGCCCGAGCGCGATTGGGCAGGCTCCCCGGGCTGCCGACGGGGCGCGCGGTTCATGGTCGACGGCCGGACATTGCGTGCGAGCCACGACGATTTCGAGGCGTTCGATAGCGAACTCGGCTGCCTCAGCTGGATCATGCGGAACCGTGCCGAGCTCAACCGTAACCTGCCCCGGGCGCAGGTAAGGGCCGTCGCGCTGGATCGGTGGCTGTTAGGTCTGGAATGACTTCTTCCGCGATCTGGCGGAGCGTATCGGCAAGCAGCTGAAATTCCTTCTCGCGCGGGCTCGACCGCCGCCAGATGAGCGCGACGCGGCGAAAGCCGTGCTCCGACTTCAGCGGCCGCGCATCGACATTGGTGCCCTCGAGGATCCCCGCCTGGAGCGCCATCGCCGGCACGAAGGTGACGCCGAGCCCGTTGTCCACCATCTGGACGAGGGTGTGCAGCGACGTGCCCATCATCGTCGCCTCGGCGCGAAGCTCCGGCCGGTTGCAGGCGGAGAGGGCATGGTCCTTGAGGCAATGGCCGTCCTCCAGCATCAGCAGCCGGTTGGCGTCGAGCATTCCGGGTTCGACGCTGGCGTTGGGAGGCGCTTCGCCGCGCGGGAAGGCGACGAACAGGCGGTCGTCGAACAGCAGCGCCTGATCGACGTCCCCGCAGGCGAATGGAAGCGCCAGTAGCACGCTGTCGAGCTGGCCGCGGTGAAGCGCTTCGCAGGCGGCGTTGCTCGTCTCCTCGCGCAGGAACAGCTTGAGGTCGGGCCAGCGGGTGCGGAGCCGCGGGAGCATCGCCGGCAGCAGGAACGGAGCGATGGTGGGGATGACGCCGAGCCGCAGCTCGCCGTGGAGCGGCTTGCCTTCGGCGCGCGCGATGTCGGTCAGCTCCTCCGCCTCGCGAAGCACCCGCACGGCCTTGTCGGCGATCTTGAGGCCGAGCGGGGTGAAGCGGACGACCCTGCGGGTGCGCTCCACCAGGGTGAGGCCGAGCAGGCTCTCAAGCTCCCGCAACCCGGCCGACAAAGTCGACTGGGTGACGAAGCACGCCTCGGCCGCGCGGCCGAAATGGCCGCGCTGGCGGAGCGCCACCAGATACTGAAGCTGTTTGATCGTCGGCAGGTGAACTGTCATCGAAAAACTCACTCAATAAGCCTGCTATAACCGCCTTGAACGATCGAAGCCAGCGACCTAGATGCTGCGCTGCGACATTCAAGCTGCACTGCAACAGGAGACACCATGCTAACCGTAGGCGACAAGCTTCCTTCCCTCACCGTTCCCGTCCAGCAGGGCAGCGCCCTTCCGGCGGGCGAGACGCTCGACCTCGGCGAGACGGGCGGCAAGTGGAAGATCCTCTTCTACTGGCCGAAGGACTTCACCTTCGTCTGCCCGACTGAGATCATCGGCTATGGCGAGCTGGCGCAGGACTTCGCCGATCGCGACGCCGTCCTGATCGGCGCCTCGACCGACACCGACTTCGTCCACCATGCGTGGCGGAAGGCCGACGAGCGGCTCGCCGCCGCCGACTTTCCCTGGATCGCCGACAACAAGAAGGAGCTGGCGAACGCGCTCGGGATCATCGCTCCCGATGCCGGCGTCGCCTATCGCGCCACCTTCATCATCGATCCGGACAACGTGATCCAGCACGTGACCGTCAACGGCCTCAACGTCGGCCGCAACCCGCAGGAGACGCTGCGCGTGCTCGACGCCCTTCAGACCGACGAGCTCTGCCCGTGCAACTGGAGCGAAGGCCAGGAAGTCCTGAGGCCGGCGGCCTGAGAACCTGATCGTGCGGCAGCGGCCAGCGAAGCTGGTCCGCTGACTCGCCCGAGCTCGGCCGGCGGGGCGGCGTCGCCGAACCCGTCCGACGGCGCGGCTTTGCCGCGCCGGCCCCTCCACCATGCTTCGCATGGTCCCCCTCCCCTGCAAAAGCAGGGGAGGACATTTTCGGAGCAAGCCATGTCCCTCAAGCAATTTTCCGAGA
>NZ_DASVUE010000257.1:0-7329 GCF_036387215.1 Allosphingosinicella sp.
GGCTTCACCGACAGCGATGCATTGACCATCGTGTAGCCCTTGGTCGGCGTCTCGAAGGCGGCGAGCCGGTCCTGCGCGGTCACCCGCTCGACCTCGACGCGGCCCTGCAGCTGATCGCTCTGCGCTTCGAGCCCGCCCAGCAGGCGGAAGGGCGGGATGCGCGGCGCGGGGCCGGCGCTGTCGATCGTCGCCCGCACGTAATCCGCAACGCCGTCGAGGTTGATCGCGAACTTTCCGAGCTGGGCGAGCTTCACCGATCCTTCGAGCTCGATCCCGAAATAGCGGGCATCGTCCTGCAGATTCTGGAAGACCGGAAGCCCGTCCTCGATCGCGCCGGTAAGCTGCTGGTAGATATAGTCCTTGAACCAGCTGTGGTAGACGGACGCGCCGAGGCTGTAGCCGTCGCCGCTGCTGTGAAGCGTCGCTTCGATGCCCCAGCTCTTCTCCTTCCTGAGATCGACGTCGCCGACCTCGAACGCCTGCGTGCCGGCGTGGGGGCCGTTGGCGTAAAGCTCTTCGGCCGAGGGCGCGCGCTGGCTGTGCGAGGCGTTGAGGCCGATCCGGGTGCGGGGTGCCACTTCGTAGCTCGCGCCGAGCGAGCCGGAATAGGCATCGAAGCTGCGCCGGAGCTTCGGATTGCCGAGCAGAGCGTCGGCATCGGCCTCGGCGATGCTGTGCTCGTAGCGTGCGCCCGCTTCGCCGCGCAGCTTGCCCTTGTCGAGCGTCTGGAGGGCGAAGATGCCGATCTGCCGCGTCTTGTTCTTCGGCAGGAACTTCTCGTCGCCGACGATATCCAGGCTGCGTTCGAAATATTGCGCGCCGAAGCCGCCGCCCCAGCCGTTGTGCGTCGACTGGACGAATTCGAGCCGTGCCTCGGCGCCCTTGTTGAAGAAGGACGTGCCGATCTCGCCCGTCTCCTCGAGCTCGTCGTGCCGGTAGTCGGCATAGCCGCCGCGAAGCCGAACGGTATCGAGGAAGCCGCTGCCGAGATCGATCTCGGCCCGGCCGTCATAGCGGGTCTGCTTGACGTCGATCCGCACGCGCTCGGCTTCCTCGCCGGGCTCCAGAGCGTAGCGGACGGGGATGCCGTAGAGGCTGTCGTAGCGGTTGACCGAGAAGCCGATATTGTTCTGGCCGCTGACATAGGCCGCGCCGGCGGCGATGTCGGAGGTGCGGCCGCCGCTGTTCGGGAGCGTGCCGCGAAGCTCCGCCAGCTCGCGGATCTCCGGGTCCGCACTCGCCGCCGCCTGCCGCCGAAGCTCGGGCGAGAGGACGAAGCCGCCAATGTCGAGGTTGCCGGTCTTGCTGTAATTGCCGTCGAAGTGGAGGACGAAATGGTCCGCGACGGGGGCATCTACCGTCACGTTGCCTGAGCGTTCGTTGGCAGCCGACCCGTAAGTGGCGAGCGCTTCCGCGTGGACCTTTTCCTGAGGGATCCGGCGTGGAATCCGAGCATCGATCACGTTCACGACCCCGCCGATCGCCGCCGAGCCGAACAGCAGGGCGCTCGGCCCGCGAAGCACTTCAATCCGCTCCGCCGTCAGCGGGTTGATCGCGACCGCATGATCGACGCTGGTGCTGGACGCATCGAGGCTGCCGATGCCGTCGGTGAGAACGCGCACCCGCTCGCCCTGGAAGCCGCGGAGGACGGGGCGGGAGGC
Source organism: Allosphingosinicella sp. (assembly GCF_036387215.1). Classification (GTDB taxonomy): domain Bacteria; phylum Pseudomonadota; class Alphaproteobacteria; order Sphingomonadales; family Sphingomonadaceae; genus Allosphingosinicella. The sequence continues at coordinate 1,662 of NZ_DASVUE010000257.1, forward strand.
GTTTGGTCCGAACGAGGTCGCGGAGACGCCCGGCTGGCGGGTCAGGGTCTCGCCGACGGTGGTCCTGAGGTCGCGGGTCAGCTCCTCGCCGGCGACGACGGAGGTGCCGGAAAGGATGTCCTGCCGATTGCGGCGGAAGCCGGTGATGACGATGTCCTGATGGTCGCCGTGGGTGTCGTCTTTGGCCTGGGTCGTCTGGCCGAGAGCGCCGCTTTGGCTCGCCGGCACGTCCTCGGCCGAGGCGGGAAAGGCGACGAGAAGCGCAGCCGCGCTGCCCAGCAGGCTCAACTTAAGCAAATCCATATCTCCGGTTTCTTGGGGCCGGCGCATAGCAGGCATGTAACGTTATACAACATCACCGTGGGAGCGAGGGCCCGTGAAACGCGCCAGCTGAACGCCAGATGAGCGGCTGGGGCAAGCGCGCCGGAACGTCGCATTTGGTAGGTGGAAGCAGGGCGGCTATCGTGCGCCGATGATGACGCCGCTTCACCCCCGCCAGCTCACCATCCTGCGCATCCGGGCAGGCATTGCCGCGGCAATCCTGCTCGCGGCGGTGGTTGTCGCGGAGCTTGCCTTGCTGGGGGAAAATCCGCTGCGGTTCGGCCTTGCTTCGGCCGGCTCCGCGCTCCTGCTCGGGCTGTCCGCGATGCTGCTCCCGAGGCGGCGGTATCGGAGCTGGGGCTATGAGATGGGCGAGGACGAGCTCCACGTGCAGCACGGGCTCTGGATGCGGGCGCGGACGGTGGTGCCGTTCGGGCGGGTCCAGCATATCGACGTGACCCAGGGGCCGCTGGAGCGGCGCTTCGGGCTCGGAACGCTCGTCCTGCATACGGCAGGGACTCGGCACAGCGCCGTTCACCTGCCGGGCCTGGAGCATGACGAGGCGGGGCGGATGCGCGATCACATCCGCGGCAAGATCCGGCAGGATCTCGGATGACGGCCGACACGGTGGCCGATCGGCGGCTGCACCCGTCCACCCTTTTCATCCGCTTCATCAAGAAGGCTCCCGAATTCCTGCTGGGCCTGCCGGCGCTCGTGGGCTTCGCCTCCAACGCCGGAATGCGGCGCATCCTGCTGATCGCGCTCATCGGCGGACTTGTTTCCTTTGCGGCCTCTCTGCTCTCCTGGCTCCGCTTCCGCTACGGCGTCGGCGAGCGCGACATCGTCATCGAAAGCGGGGTGTTCCACCGGCAGCGGCGGGTCATCCCCTTCGATCGGGTGCAGGACGTCGATATCGAGCAGCGCTTCCTCGCCCGGCTGTTCGGCGTCGCCAAGGTCGCGATCGAGACGGGCGGCGGCGGCAAGAACGAAGGCGACCTCAACGCGGTGTCGCTGGCCGACGCGCATCGCCTCCGCGACATCATCCGCGGTGCGGCGCGGGAGGAAGCGGCGGCGGCGGAGGTTGCGGAGCGGCCCGAGCCCTTGCTGTTCGAGATGCCCTTGAAGCGCCTGCTGCTGGCCGGCCTGTTCAACTTCTCGCTCGTCTATCTGGCGGTGATCGGCGGCAGCTTCCAATATGTGCAGCCCCACATCCGCAGCGCCTTTCCCGATCCTACCGACTGGATTGTGCCCGAGGCCGTGCGCGCAGCTCGAACCGGCCTCTACGCGACCGTCGCGATCGTCGGCATCGTGCTGCTGCTCGGCGTGCTTTTCGGTCTCATCCGGACGATCGGGCGCGACTATAATTTCCGGCTCACGCGCACCCCGGCCGGCTTCCGCCGCCGGCGGGGTCTGCTCACCCTGTCGGAGGTCGTGATCCCGCTCCGCCGCGTGCAGCTTGCGGTGGTGGGCTCCGGATGGCTGCGGAGGCGTCTCGGCTGGTATGGGCTCGAATTCCAGACCTTAGGCGCGGAGGCGCAGCAGAGCGGGCATCAGTCGGCCGCTCCGTTCGCGCGCATCGAGGAGATCGAGCCGATCCTCGATGAAGCGGGGATCGGCCGGTTGCCGCAGGCGGGCGAGTTCATCCGCGTCTCCCGGCTGACGATCCTCCGCCGCTGTGTCGGGAGGATCATCCCCGCGGCCGCGATCGCCGTTGCGATCTCCTTCTTCCAGCCGGCGGCGCTGCTCGCGCTCATCCCGCTCGCGGCCGCGGTGGGGGCCGTCGTTCTTCACTGGCGGCGGCACCGCTATCTGCTGCGGGACGGGGCGCTCTACGTCGCCGAGGGGATCTTCCGGTACCGGCTCTGGATCATGCCGTTCGACAAGGCGCAGACGATCAGCGTCACCCGCTCGCCGCTCCAGCGATGGTTCGGCCTCGCGACCGTCGACGTCGATACCGCCGGAGCCTCGGCCCTCCGCTACCCGCAGATCAGGGATTTGACGGATGCCGACGCCGACGCCTTGGCGTCGCGCCTGCTCGGCGAATATCATCGGGCGCGGACGGCCAGGCGCCTAGCCGAAGGGGAGGGGCGGCAATGGACCTGAACCAGACGAGGGTCTTCGTCGAAGTCGTGCGCGCGGGCGGCTTCGCGGCGGCGGCGCGGCGGCTGGGGCTTCCGAAATCGACGATCAGCGCCCGCGTCCAGTCGCTCGAGCAGCGGCTCGGGGCGCAGCTCCTGAAGCGTTCGACCCGGCAGCTTTCGCTCACCTCCGAAGGCAGCGCCTATTTCGAAGCGGTTGCGAGCGCGGTCGATACCTTGGTGGACGCGGAGGCGGCGAGCACTTCGGAGAAGGGAGTCCTTTCCGGCAAGATCCGGTTCACCGCGCCGCTGGAATTCCCGCGCGAGGCGATCACCTCCGCGCTTGCTTCTTTCGTCGAGCTCCACCCGAAGGTCCGCTTCGAGATCATGCTGACCAACGAGCCGCTCGATCTCGTCGCCGACAATATCGACCTTGCGCTTCGCGGCGGCGATCCGGGCGGCGCCGGCCTCATCATCCGCAAAGTGGGGCAGATCGCCTTCGGCCTTTACGCCAGCCCGCGCTATATCGAGCGCTGCGGCCGGCCGGCGGGGATGGATGAGCTTCGGGAGCACGATCTGCTGCTGTTCGCGTCCCGCTCGCAGAGCCGGGTGCTCCGCGCCGCCGATCCGCTGGCGGGGCAGGAGCCGCGGATTACCTCGGACAATTTCGCCTTCCTCCGCCGGCTCGCGGTTGCCGGGATCGGCATCACCGCGCTTCCGGACGTGTTCGTCGCCCGCGACGTCGCTGCCGGCCGGCTCGAGCGCGTGCTGGACGCCTGGACGGGCGATCCTTCCGCGCTCTTCATCGTCTTCCCCTCGCGCAAGGACATGACCCCGCGCGTCAAAGCGTTCGCCGACCATTTGGCGACGGCCATGGCGGGTTGGGATACGTCCATCTGACTGGACGGTGAGGCCGCAAAACGGCTGCTAGTCGAACGAAGCGTCGTGGCGCATTTGCTCCGTGGAACCCGGCAGGGAGATCGACGATGAGCAATGCGATCATTTTCAAGCGCCAAAAAGCCGAGATTGGAATCCTCGGCACCGGAAGCATGGGCGCAAGGCTGGCGGCGATGTTCGCCCGTGCGGGCAGGAGCGTTGCGCTGGGCTCGCGAAGCCCGGACCGGGCGCTCGCCATTGCGCACGACCTCGCTCTGCCCGGCCTCGTCGGCGGAAGCTATGAGGAGGCGCTGGAGGCCGAGGCGGTGCTTCCCGCGATCTTCATCCGCGACGGCTTGTTCGACATCCTCGAGCGGAACGCGGCGGCGCTCGACGGCAAGCTGCTGATCGACATCAGCAACCCCTATAACGAAGACTATTCGGACTTCATCCTTCCCTGGGACACCAGCGGCGCCGAAGAGCTTCAGAAGCGCTTGCCGCGAACACGCGTCGTCGGCGCGTTCAAGAACGTGTTCAGCGCGGTCTTCGATAATCCTTTGTTCCTCGGAACGCCGAGCGACGTCTTCCTGCTGGGGGACGACGACGGCGCCAAGCAGGAGTTCCTGCGCCTCGCCGAGGGCACTCCCTTCCGCTACCTCGACGCCGGCCCTCTGATCAACGCCCGCGCGATCGAGCGGATGACGATGATCACCGGCGCGCTCGGCCGCCGCCTCGGATCCTATCCCCGCATGAACTGGCGCCTGCTCGGCTGAGCAGAGCCGGAAGGAGACTGAAATGACCGATCTCTTCACCCCCGTCCATGTCGGCCGAAACGAGCTTCCGAACCGCATCGTGATGGCGCCGATGACCCGCGACCGCGCCACCGGCGCCGTCCCGAACGATCTGATGCGGCTCTATTACGAGCAGCGCGCGTCGGCCGGGCTGATCGTGACGGAAGGCATCGCCCCGGAGCGCTATGGCCACGGCTATATCGACACGCCCGGCCTCTACACCGCGGAGCAGGTCGCCGGCTGGCGGGCGATCACCGAAGCGGTCCACGCCAAGGGCGGCCGCATCTTCGCGCAGCTGATGCATACTGGCCGGATTTCGCACCCCTCGTTCCTTGATGGGCGCACACCCGTCGGTGCATCCGCAGTCCGGCCTGCGGGACAGGTGCACACGACGGAGGGGCTTGCCGATTTCGTGGCTCCGCGCCCGCTGGAAAGCGAGGAAGTGACCGGCATCGTCAGCCATTATACGCGCGCGGCCAAGCTCGCGGTCGCCGCCGGCTTCGACGGCGTCGAGATCCATGCCGCCAACGGCTATCTGCCGCACCAATTCCTCTCGACCAACGCCAATCGGAGGATCGACAAATGGGGCGGATCGATCCCGAACCGGGCCCGTTTCCTCCTGGAGATCGCCGACGCCTCGGCGGCCGCGATCGGCAGCGAGCGGGTCGCGGTGCGGCTGAGCCCCGGCCACGGCTTCAACGACATCGAGGAGGAAGATGCGGTGACGCTCTACGCCTTCGTCGCGCACCGCCTCAGCCGCCTCGGCCTCGCCTATCTGCACGTGCTGGATTCTCAGCCTGGCTTCGACGTCCCGGCGCTGATCCGAGCCAATTATCCGGGCACCTTGATGCTGAACCAGGGCTATGACCGTGAGCGCGCCAATGCCGACATTGCGTCGGGCAAGGCCGAGCTCATCTCGTTCGGGATCCCCTTCATCGCCAATCCGGACCTGCCGGAGCGGCTGCGGATCGGAGCGCCGCTCAACACCCCGGACCGCGAGACCTTCTACACGGGCGGCGAGCGCGGCTACACCGACTATCCGGCCCTCGCCGAGATGGCGCAAGCGGCCTGATCAGCCGAAGTTCGGCGCCCGCTTCTCGAAGAAAGCGGCGAAGGCCTCGGCCGCTTCGGCCGAGGTGAGGCGGCCGGCGAATAAGGCGGCTTCCTCGTCGATCCGCGCCTGGACCTCCGACTGGTTCGAGCGGATGAGCCGCTTGGTGATGCGCACCGCTTCCGGAGGCTTGGCGGCGATTGCCTCCGCGATGTTCCGAACCCGCGCCTCGAGGTCGCCGATGATGATATCGGTTACGAGGCCGTAGCGGAGCGCCGTCTCTGCGTCGAACGGATCGCCCAGCAGGAGATGCTTCGCGGCCCGCTGCGGGCCGATCAGCCAGGGGAGGAGAAGCGAGCTTGCCGCTTCCGGCACGAGCCCGAGGTCGACGAACGGCATCGAGAACATTGCGGTCGGAGCGGCGAGGATGAGATCGCAGTGGAGCAGCATCGTCGTGCCGACGCCCACGGCCGCGCCTTCGACGCCGGCGACGAGGATCTTCGGGAAGCTCGTTATCGCCGAGAGGAAGCGGAAGACCGGCTGGTTGGTGT
>NZ_DASVUE010000258.1:0-4312 GCF_036387215.1 Allosphingosinicella sp.
TAGAGATATTTGGCGGAGAGTGGGCATGAATGGTCGATTGTCGGCGAAGAAGGCGCTCATATTGTCTTCCTGCGTCCTCGCGCTCGCGCTTGGCGGATGCGGCGGCGGCGGGAGCACCGGCGCTGTCCCGCAGCCTGCGGCTCCACCACCACCACCACCACCTCCCCCGCCACCGCCGCCACCTCCTCCTCCGCCGCCGCCACCGGCGAGCACGGTCAATTACAACGACGCGGAATATCGGCGCTCCAACGGCGCCAACGCCCATAGCGCCATCAGCGCCTACAATCTGGGAGCGACCGGCCGGGGCGTCAGCATCGCGGTGGTGGACAGCGGCATCAACGCCAGCCTTCCCGAGTTCGAAGGGCGCATCCACCCCGCCAGCCAGGACATTGCCGCATCTCGTGGTATCGTCGACACCGAGGGCCACGGCACCGCCGTGAGCGCAGTCGCCGCGGCGGCGCGGAACGGCTCCGGCATCATGGGCGTCGCATTCGATTCGACGATCATGTCGTTCAACACCTCGAGCACCACCGATTGCACCGAGAAAGAGGGCTGCAAGCACAGCGACGGCAACATCGCCCAGGCGATCGACCTTGCGCGCGTGAACGGGGCCCGGGTGATCAACATCTCGCTGGGCGGCGAGGGCGTGGGCACGAGCGTGCTCAATGCACTGAAGCGCGCCACCACCTCAGGGATCGTCGTCGTGATCTCGGCCGGCAACGACGGCAGGGAACCGGACGGCGCGAATCCGAGCCCCTTCGCACTGAACTCGGCTCAGCAATCCGGTAACGGCCTCATCATCATCGCGGGCTCAGTAGGAACGCCGATCAACGGCGACCCCGCGAACGGGACGGATCTCCGGAGCATCTCGGAGTTCTCGAACCGCGCAGGGACGGGAGCGCAATATTATCTGTCCGCGCTCGGCTACCGGGTCATCGCTCCCAACGTGAAGGACGAGAACAAGCTCTATTATTATTCGGGCACATCCTTTGCAGCGCCGGTGATCAGCGGCGCCGCCGCCCTGCTTGCGAGCGCCTTCCCCAATCTGACGGGCGCCCAGATTGTGCAGCTGCTGCTCACGACCGCGGACGACGCCGGCCAGGCCGGAACCGATACGACCTTCGGCCGCGGCATCCTCAACATCACCCGCGCATTCCAGCCGCAGGGGCAAACGACCTTGGCTGGGTCGGCAACCCCCGTCTCCACCACCGGGAACGGCCAGGGCTCGTCCACGATGGGCGACCTCGGTGGGCGCGTGGAGGCAGGCGCGATCATCCTGGACGGCTATTCGCGCGCTTATGCGCTCGATCTCGCCAAGACGCTTTCCACCGCCAAGCTCGAAAAGCCGCTGTCGCAGTCGATCCAGGGGAATTTCCAGACCGCAGCCGCCGCGGCCGGGCCGATGGCGGTCTCGATCACCGTCGACCGCGACCTCAGCAGCCATGCCTCCGTTGGCCTGGCGCAGACCGGCCTCTCATACGAGGATGCGCGGCGGGCGAAGGTTATCGCGGGCTTGGCAGTCAGCCGTATCACTCCAAGCACTGCGGTGGCGTTCGGCATCTCCGAGAGCGGCCGGACGCTTCAGCAGCGCCTGACGGGGCACGCGCAGAACGCGTTTCTCGTAGCCCGCGACCCGATGAGCCGTGCCGGCTTCTTCGCAGATGCCTCGAACAGCGTCGGCGTGCGGCACAATCTCGGGCCGGTCGGCGTCACCGTCACCAGCGAGCGGGGCAAGGTCTGGACCGACGGTCTGAAGCAGACGCTGGCGGATCCGCGTTACTCGATCAGCTCCGTCACCGCCGATCGCAAGGTCGGGCCGGCAACGCTCTCGCTCAGCGCTTCCCGGCTCGAGGAAGAAAGCACCGTGCTCGGCGGCCGGTTCGACTCGGTGCTTACCGGAGCCGGCGCGCGCAGCCATTTCCTCGACGGCACCGCCTCCTTCGAGCTCGGCAGCGGCTGGGGCGCGTTCGCGAGCTACCGCCGCGGCTGGACCAAGCTTCCAGGGACGGGCGGGCTCGTCGACGAAGGCCGGCTTTCGACCGACGCCTGGGCGTTCGACCTGTCGAAGCGCGGCGCTTTCTTCGGCGGCGACAAGCTCGCCGTCCGCGTGATGCAGCCGCTCAGGGTCCGCTCAGGCGGGCTCAACATGATCGTGCCCGCCTCTTACGATTATTCGACGCTCAGCGTCGGATATGAGAACCGCTTCCTGAATCTCGCGCCGCAGGGCCGGGAGATCGACTTCGAAGCGGCCTACAGCGTGGCGCTTCTCGGCGGCGATCTCGGCCTCAACGGCTTCTACCGGAACCAGCCGGGCCACATGGCGGCGATGAAGAGCGACGTCGGCGGCGCCATCCGCTTCACGCTCGGCTTCTAGAAACTCTCCCCCGGGCCGTGCCGGGGGAGCTTGCCAAGCGCCGCGCTTTGCGCCTTTGCTGGGCTCCGCCTGCCGGAGATCCAGATGCTTCCGAAGATCCTTGCCTCACTCGCGCTCCTGATCGGCCTCGCCTCGCCCGCAGCGGCCGCGGAGACGGGCGATCTCGCCCGATGGCAGCGGCAGGCGCAAAGGGTGACGATCACGCGCGACGACTGGGGCATCGCGCACGTGCGCGGCCGCACAGACGCCGATGCCGTGTTCGGGATGATCTACGCGCAGGCCGAAGACGACTTCAACCGCGTGGAGACCAACTACCTCAACTCCATGGGCCGGCTTGCCGAGGCGGAGGGCGAGAAGGCGATCTTCCAGGATCTGAGGATGAAGCTCTTCATCGATCCGGCGGATCTGCAAAGGCGCTACGCCGGCAGCCCAGCCTGGCTGAAGCGGCTGATGGAAGCCTGGGCCGACGGGCTCAATTTCTACCTGCACACCCACCCGAGTGCCCGGCCGCGGGTGATTGGGCGGTTCGAGCCCTGGATGGCGCTGAGCTTCACCGAGGGGAGCATCGGCGGCGATATTGAGCGGGTGTCGCTGAAGGACCTGCAGGCATTTTACGGGGGTGCCCGCACCCGCACCGCCGAGGCGCGGAGCGGCGGCTGGAGCGAGCCTTCGGGATCGAACGGTATCGCCATCGCCCCCTCGATCAGCGCGGGCAGGAACGCTCTGCTGCTGATCAACCCGCACACCAGCTTCTTCTTCCGCTCCGAGCTTCAGATGCAGAGCGACGAAGGCCTAAACGCCTACGGCGCCGCCACCTGGGGCCAGTTCTTCATCTATCAGGGCTTCAACGATCGGCTTGGCTGGATGCACACGTCGAGCGGCGTCGATGCCGTCGACGAGTTCCTGGAGACGACCGTCCGCCGCGACGGCCGCCTCTTCTACCGTTATGGCGGCCAGGAACGGCCGGTGACGACCTCCACCGTCAACGTCCCCTACCGCACCGCCTCTGGGTCCCTCGCCACCCGCAGCTTCGAGGTCTATCGCACACACCACGGCCCGATCATTCGCGAGCAGGGCGGCAAATGGGTGAGCATTGCGCTCATGCAAAAGCCGGTGGAGGCGCTGAGCCAATCCTATTTGCGCACCAAGGCGCGGAACCTTGCCGGTTTCATGAAGGTGATGGAGCTCAAGGCGAACTCGTCCAACAACACAATCTACGCGGATGCGGACGGCACCATCATGTACCTCCACCCGCAGTTCATCCCGCGGCGGGACGACCGGTTCGACTATACGCAGCCCGTCGACGGCAGCGATCCCGCCACCGACTGGCGCGGGCTGCACGCGCTGTCGGAAGCGCCGATAGTGCGCAATCCCGCCAATGGCTGGATCATGAACACCAACAACTGGCCCTATTCGGCGGCAGGGCCGAACAGCCCCCGGCGCGAGGCATTTCCCCGTTACATGGATACGTTCGGGGAGAATGCCCGAGGCATTCACGCCATCCGAGTGCTGGAGAACAGGAACGACTTCACCCTGCCTTCGCTGATCAACGCGGCCTACGATCCCTACCTTCCGGCGTTCGCGCAGCTTATCCCGTCGCTGATTGCCGTGTATGATCAGGCGCCGAATGCAACGAAGGCGAAGCTATCGGGGCAGATCGCACTTCTGCGCGGCTGGGACTATCGGTGGGACGTCTCGTCCATGCCGACTTCGCTTGCGGTGTTCTGGGGCGAGGCTTTGTGGGACCAGATCAACAGGAGCGGCGCCCGCCCCGACATCGCCGGAATGGAGCGGACCACTCCCGAGCAGAAGCTGCAGGCGCTCGCCGCGGCATCGGACAAGCTCGAGCGGGATTTCGGCAGCTGGGGCGTCGCCTGGGGCGACATCAACCGCTTCCAGCGGATCAGCCCCGAGATCGTCCACCCGTTCAGCGATGCG
>NZ_DASVUE010000259.1:0-15498 GCF_036387215.1 Allosphingosinicella sp.
TGAAGACGACGATCGAGACCACCAGGGTAGAGGTTGCCTGGGGAGTAAGCGCCAGAAGGGAATGGAGCGCTCCGAACAGCGCCGCCTGTACGAAGTTGCCGATGCCGAAGCCGAGCCAGCCGATCAGCCGCTTGCCGATGATGCCTCGGAACAGCAGCTCCTCCGCCAAGGCGGTCTTGAAGATCGCGGTGACGATCAGTGCGAAGATGGCCGCGCCGGACACACCATGCTTCAACGCTTCGCCTGGCACCGTGCCCGGGCCCTTCGCCATGGCCGCGAATCCCGGCACGGCGAGCAGTGCGAACGTCGCCGCAGCCCCCACTGCCAAGCCGATCAGGACGGGCCGAAGCGGCGTCGCCGTCAGCCCCACGAACTCAAGGAAGGACACCCGGCCGCGCCCGACGAACAGGAACAGGACGGCGCCGACGACCAGCACCACCGCGATCTGGACGAGTGCACCGAAAACCGAGGCTGCTACCATCGTGTCCGTCTCCCGGTCATCCCCACGTGCAAACGCGGCGAAGTCCGGTAAGTGCCTGCTCCCCGGCCGGCCACTACGGTTTGCACCCCTCGGGGAGCAGGCACTGGCGCCGGTTCAGCTCGTCCTCTTGCTCATCGCCGCCGCTCGACAAGGCCGCCACGGCAAGCCCCGCTGCGCCAAGGCCGCCCAGCACGAGCAGGACGCCCGACGATCCCAATTCCCACCGGTGCTTCAGCCTTTCCGCGGTCTCGCCGCCGAACAGGAGCCGCGGAGGTGCGGACCGCGCGAACCTCAGCTCGATGCCCGGCACCTGGGTGCGCTCGAGGAAGCCGGTGCTGCCTCTTCCCGCATAGACGCGGCTGATCCCGAGCGAAACCTGGGGAGGCGGCGAGCTCCTCCCGCCGCTTAGCGGGACTTTGAAGATTGCTCCGGCAAATCCGCCGCTGCGCAGCTGCATTTGGTCCTGCGGCTGCAGAGCGGGCGCGGCCACGGCGGGCACGCTGCTCAGGACGGCAATAACGGCTGCCGCTGTGGTGGTCATCGAAGCCTTCATCTCACACCCCTCATCCTGTCGTTGCACGGACACTCTGCTGAAGCGGGCGCGGCGAAGATTGTACCCTGGGGCAGCCGCATCGCAAGTTGTCTCGCTGTGAGCCCGAACCCGCCGCGCCGCGCCGCCGCTCCGCCCTGTTCCCACTATTCCCGTTTCTGCTCAGGATATTAGCCGCGGGAGGGCAGCCGCCACCCCCTAAGGTTGGGGGGCGGCGCGAGCGGTCATGCCTCGGGTCTTTCAAAGGACTCTCGTTATCTCCACGCCGCTCTGGCGCGGCGCTGAGTTCCTACGCACGTTCGCCGCTCCGGTCAGCGCGTGCGCCTTGGCAATCCGCAGCCAGCTCTTCGAGACACCTCACATGTCGACGGTCAGGCTCATCTGAAAGCGGCGGGGGAGGTTGTAATAGAAACCCTCGCCTCCGGCGTTGTTGAACCCGTAGGCGTTGTTCCAGGAGGCGAGCTGCGCTCTGAAGGTGGCCGGCTTGTCCATCAACTCGAAGCGGTAGCGCCCGCCGATCGCGGAGGCGAAGCGCGCCGGGATAACGAAGGTGTTCGCAGCGTTGGCGACGCGATCCGACGTGCCTTCATATGTCAGATCGAGCGATAGGCCCTTCACCCATGGCACGTTCCAATTCGCGGCGGCGTTGAGGCTCCGGGCGATCGATCCGACCGGCCGCCGCCCGATCAGTCCGAGGTTGACCGCATCGCCGCTCACCGTCGCATCGAGGTAAACGGCGCCCAGCACCAGGCTGAGCCGCGGCGTGATCTGGCCGGCCAGCGACACCTCGAGGCCGCGATTGCGCCTTTCGCCGAGTTCCCGGAAGACCCGCGCCGGGTCGAGCGCGAAATAGGGTTTCCGCACGTCGAACACGCCCGCTACCAAACGCAAGCTCGGGCTGAGATTGAGGCGGAAGCCCGCGTCCATTTGCGCGGTGATAATGGCGGGCGGCGCCTCACCGCGGTTAACGGCAATGTCGGGCGCCGCCGGGCTCTCTTCCAGCCCCTTGCTGTAGCCCGCGTAGACGACGAGATCGGAACCAGCGAGGATCGACACCGTACCGTTGAACAGCCACGGGCTCGACTTCGAGACCGGCAGGGGGCCTGAGGGACGCACCACCGCCTTCTCGTAGACGGTGCGTTGGACGCCCAAGCTGAGTTCCCCCACGCCGCGCCACCGGCCTTCATAGCCGAGCCCGGCCGTGAGCTGGCGCACCTCGTCGGTGGTCTGCTGCCCCTGTTGGAGCGCCGGTTCGGGCGCGAGGATCGGCTCGTCGATCCGGCCGCGGCCTAGATCGAAGCGCTGGCTGCCCCCGTAGCGCCGGTGCTGCTTGCGGCCGCGCGTCATCAGGTGGACGAGGTGGAGGCGATCGCCCTCCGCGAACCGGCGGGTGAGGCGCAGCTCGCCCGAAGTGGAGGCGAAGCGGCGCCCCTGCTCATAGGTCACGACCCGGTCCGCCTCTCCATCGGGCGAGCTGTTCAGGAAGAATGGACTGAAAAGGCGCAGATTGTCGTTGATCGAGCGGAAGGCACTGCCGCGCAGCGTCCAGCCTCCGGAGCTGAAGGTGGTGAGAAGGCCGTAATTGACGCCCCGGCTATCGCTCTGCGCCCATTCCGGGCCGAAATAGCGCCGCCGCTCGATTCGGGGCGGAAGGTAGGCGCCGGCCGTGAAGATGACCGGCTGCGCTTCCCCGCGGCTGCTCTCCTGCCTGCTCCAGAAGGGGATGACTTCCAGATCATCATTGGGGCGCCAGCGCGCCACTGCGGCGGCAGTGAAGTCGCGGCGGTCGCCGCCATGATAGAGTTCCTCGTCCGTCAGGCTCACGCCGGCGGCGAGGCCGAGCGTCCCGCTGACGGGAAGCTGCGCGTCGATCTCCACGCCCGATCCCCCATAGGGGCCCACGGTGACCACCGTGCTGGCCACGGCTACCGATCCCGGCAATCGCAGCGAGAAGTCGGCAACTCCCGTCGGCGCCGGAAAGGGATAGCCCTGCGCGGTCAGGCCGACGCGGACGTTGCTGCCGGAGATCAGGCGTTCGTTGAGGTCCGTCTGATAATCGAAATACAGGCCGTTGATGCGGACATTGCCGGCCTGCACGGGATTGAAGCCGCGCGCGCTTTGCGGGAAATAGAGGCCGACACGCTCGTTGCCGACGCTGGTGCCGAACGCGTCCTGCGCGGAGGCGACGGCATTCTCGCCGGCGCGCTGGGCGCAGGCAGGCGTCGCCGAGGCGAGCAGAATGGCGGTAACGCCGACGGACCGTAGCATGTCTACTCCTGTGCTTTTGGTCCACGCGTTTTGCCTCTCGCATCCGATCCGAATAAGTGCCGTAGGTCTCACGCCCGGACCATGACCTTCGGCATATGGTCAGGCCGCTCATGCCGTGGCAGGTTCGCGTCGTGGCAGGCTTGCAGGAACGCGATTGCGGCCCGTCGCGAAGAAGGAGCTTCGATGTCTGCGCTTCTCTGCAGATTCATGATCGCCATGCTGATGCTGCTCGGCCTGCAGGCGCCCGTCGCGGCGCAGCAGGAGGGCGGCGTCAACCTCTTGGTATCGCTGCTTCCCGGCGCGAAGGAAGCTCCGGCGGGCGGCTCGATCCCGATCGCGTTCGTGATGAAGCCAAAGCCAGGCTGGCACGGCTATTGGAAGAACCCGGGCGACGCCGGTGCCGAAGCGACGATTGCGTGGACGTTGCCGCAGGGCGTGACGGTCGGCGAGCTTCGCTACCCGGTGCCGGAGCGGCTGATCATTTCGGGCATCATGAACTATGTCTACGAGCATGATTATGCCCTGCTCGCCGACCTGAAGCTGGCGCCCGGCGTGGCGCCGGGCACGCGGCTGCCGCTCAAGGCAAAGCTCGATTATCTCGCCTGCACGAAGGAAATTTGCGTGCCGGAGAGCGCCGAAGTTTCGGCGGAGATCGTCGCCGGTGCGGCGGGCAGCGCAGTTGTGAGGGACGTACGCTTCGATGCCTTCGAGGCTGCGATGCCGAAGCCCATCGGGACAGACGGCCGGTTCGTGGTCGAGGATGGCCGGCTGCGGATCGGCGTGCCGCTCCCCGCCGCCGTCGCCGTTGCAGACCCTTATTTCTTCCCGCTCGAATATGGCAGCCTGGACCATGGCGCGGTCCAGTCGGTAAGCCGCAAAGGCGACCTGCTCATCGTCGAGACGAAGGCCGGCCCCAACGGAACTCGCCTCACCACGATAGCCGGGCTGCTGAAGATCGGCGAAAGCCAGGGGCTGCTACTGACGGCGAAGCCCGGCGCGGTTCCGGCGGCGGGCGAACCGATCGGCACTGCCGGGTCGGAAGGTGGCAGCGGGGCGGGCGTGATCTTTGCTGCTCTGGCCGGCGCGCTTGTCGGCGGCCTCCTTCTCAACATCATGCCCTGCGTGTTTCCGATCCTAAGCTTGAAGGCCCTCAGTCTGGCCAGGGCCGGCGGCGACGAGCGCGCCGCGCGGCGCGAGGCGCTAGCCTATACGCTGGGCGTGGTGCTGGTCTGCCTCGCGCTGGGCGGCCTTCTGCTCGGCCTTCGAGCCGGCGGAGCGGCGGTGGGCTGGGCGTTCCAGCTCCAGGATCCCCGAGTGATCCTCATTCTGCTGCTGCTCGTGACGGGAATCGCGCTCAACCTCGCCGGCCTGTTCGAGCTTCCCGCCATCGGTGGCGGAGACAAGCTGGCCGCCACGGGGGGGGCGCAGGGAGCCTTCTGGACCGGCGCGCTCGCGGCTTTCGTGGCGACGCCATGCACCGGCCCCTTCATGGGCGCGGCCCTGGGTGCGGCATTGGTGCTTCCGACGGCGGCGGCGCTCGCCATCTTCGCGGGGCTGGGGCTGGGCCTGGCCATTCCGTTCCTGCTGCTCGGCTTCGTGCCCGCACTGCGACGCCGCCTGCCGAAGACCGGCTCATGGATGAACCGGCTGCGGCGCATCCTCTCCGTCCCCATGTTCCTGACTGCCTTGGCGCTTGCCTGGATCCTCGGCCGGCAAGCCGGGGTGGATGGCATGGCACTTGGCCTCTGCGCCGCCCTCCTCCTCGCCCTCGGCCTATGGTGGGTCGGCGTTCGGCAGGGACGCCCGCGCGCCTGGCTGCCGCTCGTGCCGGCGCTTGCCGCTGCGCTTGCCGTGGTATTGATCTTGCCGCTGGAGGCACCCGCCGGAGCGAAGGCGCCGGGGGTGCTTAATTCCGAACCATTCAGTGAAGCGAAGCTCGCCGCGTTGCGTGGCGAGCAGAGGCCGGTCTTCCTTTATTTCACCGCCGACTGGTGCATCACCTGCAAGGTGAACGAGAAAGGCGTGCTTGCGAGGGAGGACGTGACGACGCGTTTCAAGGAGCGGAACGTCGCGGTGCTGGCGGGGGACTGGACGCGCGGCGATGCCGCGATCGGACGCTTCCTCGCGCAGCACGGCCGGTCGGGCGTGCCGCTCTATCTTTATTACGCACCGGGGCAGGAGGCGAAGATCCTGCCGCAGATTTTAACGGTCGGAGATCTGACCGCGCTTGGAACGTGAAACCAAAGAAGGAGGCCATGATGAAGCATCTGTTCCCGATTGCCGCCGCACTCGTAATGGTGGCTTGCGCACCCGCAATCGCAGCGCCGTCCGTCGGCACTCAGGCGCCGAATTTCAGGCTCACGGACTCGAACGGGAAGGCTGTGACGCTCGGCCAGTTCAAGGGGAAGGTGGTGGTCCTCGAGTGGAACAACCCGGGCTGCCCCTATGTGAAGAAGCATTATGAGAGCGGCAACATGCAGAAGACGCAGGCCGCCGCGAGGAAGGACGGAGTGGTATGGCTGTCGATCAACTCCAGCGCGGCCGGCAAGCAGGGACATATGAACAGGGCGGAGGCCAATGCCTTCGTTGCCGCGCAAAAGGCGCAGCCGAGCGCCTATCTGCTCGATCACGCGGGCACGGTCGGCAAGGGCTATGGCGCCGTCACGACGCCCCACATGTACATCATCGATAAGGCGGGCAAGCTCGTCTATGCGGGCGGCATCGACGACAAGGCGACCGCGAATAAGGCCGATATTGCGGGTGCCCGCAATCACGTGCTCGCGGCGCTTTCGGAGCTGAAGGCCGGTAAGGCCGTCTCCGTGTCGTCCAGCCGTCCTTATGGCTGCTCCGTTAAATATTCGGACAGCTGAGGCGCCTAGGTCCGCGAGCCGTTCCTGCCGCCTCCCGGCGGAGGTTTCGGCACGCGGAACCATGACCTTCGGCCTATGGTAAGGGGCCTCACGGTGTGGCAGAATTCCTCAATGGAAGAGCAGCTCCGATATCGGCATCACTGGACCTTTTGCGTTGCGGCGCTCGGTCTGTGGCTTGCCTACGGCTGGCCGGTTGGCACGCAATTCTGGGCCGGCGGAGAAATACGCGGCGCTACGGTTTCGCCGCTTTGGTTCGGCCCCTTCGGTTTGATGGGAGCGGCAGTCCTTGCCGCAATGACTCTGAAGCTGCGAGCGAGCCTGCACTGGGCCTTGCTGTGCGTGCAGCTTGCTGCGGTCACCGCGATGACGATCATCGTCCCGTGGGCGGGGATGTCGTCGTTCCTGGTGGTGATCGCGTTGCAGGTCGGGTTGTCGACCACCCCCGTCAAAGCGCTGAGCTGGGTCGCATTTCAGAATTTGGTGATTGTCGGCACGCTGGCGCAAGCTCTCAATCCCGATCTGTGTTGGGTTCTCACAAAGTCTTTCGCGCTGCAGCTATTGTTCGTTTTCACGGCGCAAGCGCTGCGGCGGGAGGCGGAAACGGCGCGGGCGCTGGCGCAGACGAACAGAGAGCTCAGGTCCGCGCAAGCGATCATCGCCAATACCGTCCGCGACGCGGAGCGCCTGCGCATCTCGCGCGAGCTTCACGATGCCTGGGGCCACGAGCTCACGGCGCTCGGGCTGCAGCTGGAGATCGCAAGCAACGTTACCGAGCCCGGCAGGGCGAACGATCACGTGCTGCAGGCGAAAGGCCTTGCTCGGGCCCTGCTCGCCAAGGTCCGCGACGTCGTTGCCGCTCTGCGCGAGGCTGAACGCTGCGATTTGAAGGATGCGCTTGAGACGCTCGCGAAGAGTGTTCCGACACCAGTCATCCATGTCGACATCGCTCCCGGCGTGCGGGTCAGCCCCGATCGGGCCCACGCCTTGATGCGTTGCGCTCAGGAAGCGGTCACCAACGCCGTCAGGCACGCCGATGCCTCGAATCTGTGGCTTCGCGTCACTGCCGACGGGGAAGGCGTGCGTCTCGTGGCACGCAACGACGGCAGCACGCGGCCCGCTGCTTCGGCTCCGGGCTCGGGGCTTGTCGGGATGCGGGAGCGGGTGGAATCTCTCGGCGGCAAGCTGGCGGTCCGAGCGGGGCCGGAGTTCGGCTTCACGATCGACGCCTGGCTGCCTTCGCGCGCACCGCAGGCTGCTTGAACCCGGCCGCATGATCCGCGTCGTTCTCGTCGACGATCAGACGCTGGTGCGCCAGGGCGTCCGCGGACTGCTGGAGCTGGTGCCCGACATCGAGGTGGTGGGGGAAGCCTGTGACGGTGAGGAGGCCCTGGAGAAGGTCCCCGAGCTCAAACCCGATGTGCTCCTCCTCGACATCCGCATGCCCCGCCTCAACGGCATCGGCGTCCTCGATGCCCTGCGCGAGAGGGATGCTTTGCCGCCCACCCTCGTCCTGACCACCTTCGACGATGGCGACGCCGCCATCGCGGCGATCAAGGCCGGCGCCAAGGGTTTGATGCTCAAGGACGTGGCGCTCGAGGACCTAGCCCAGGCCATTCGAGCGCTTGCCGACAATCGAACAGCCTTCCAGCCCGCCGTGACGGAAAGCCTGATGGCAGCAATCCGCCGCACCCCTGCGCCAGCATCCGACACTTACATCGCCGAAGCGCTCACGGTTCGCGAACGTGAGGTGCTGCATCTGATTTGCGCCGGCTACAGCAACAAGGAGATCGCCGATCTGCTGGCGCTGGCGGAGGGGACCGTGAAGAACCACGTCTCGAACCTCCTCCTGAAGCTGAATGCCCGCGACAGGACCCGAGCTGCGCTCAAGGCCCTGCAGGAGGGGCACCTGGGCTAGCCTCCGCCTCTTCGCGGCGATGTCGGGTCCTCGCGAAGCACTTGCCCCCCTCGTCACCTCCTGCTGATTGCGCAGGTTTGAAGAAAAGCGATCCCGATATTCGGACGGGCTGACGCCGAGGTGCCGGCTGAAAGCGCGCCTCAGTTTCTGCTCGTCCGGAAGCCGACGGCATCATCGATGCTCTTCAGCGGCAGCCTGTTTTCCTCGAGTGCGCGGCGCCATGCCGGCTTCGTCGACCAATTTCTCCAGCCGAAGATCTTCGCGCAGGTGGTTGGATCACTGCGGAAATCAGCCTCACGTGGAGAGACCAGGAAAACTCGCGAGGCCAGATGGTTTATTGGCGCACCCGACAGGATTCGAACCTGTGGCCTCTGCCTTCGGAGGGCAGCGCTCTATCCAGCTGAGCTACGGGTGCGTGGGATGGCGCTTAGCAAAGGGGAGGGGGAGGGGCTAGAGGCTTTTCCCCGCCGCCGCGCGCTTCTTCCTGCGCGCCGCCAGCATGCGCGCTTCCTCCTCGCTTCCGGGCGCGGGCGTCTTCGGCTTGTAGCGGCAGATGTCGGCGATCACGCAGCGCCAGCATTCCGGCGTCCGAGCCTTGCAGACGTAGCGGCCGTGGAGGATCAAGAGGTGATGCGCGTCGCGCCGGAATGGCGGCGGCGTCGCCTTGTCCAGCTTCAGCTCCACCTCGAGTGGGTTCTTTCCGGGCGCGAGGCCGGTGCGGTTCGAGACGCGGAAGATGTGCGTGTCGACCGCGAACGTCTCCGCGCCGAAGGCGGTGTTCATCACCACGTTCGCGGTCTTCCGGCCGACGCCGGGCAGCGCCATCAGCAGGTCGCGGTCGGCGGGCACCTGCCCATCGAACTGCTCGACCAGCACCTTCGACAGCAGGATGACGTTCTTCGCTTTGGTGTTGAACAGGCCGATCGACTTGATCGCCTCCCGGAGCCGCTCCTCGCCGAGATCGAGCATCGCCTGCGGCGTCTTCACCGTCTTGAAGAGCTCGCGCGTGGCGATGTTGACGCCGGCATCCGTCGCCTGCGCGGAAAGCACCACGGCGACGAGCAGCGTATAATCGTTCACAAATTCGAGCTCGGTTTCGGGATTCGGCGTCCGGTCGGCAAGGCGCCGGTAGAGCTCCGCGACCTCTGCCGGCTTCACTTCAGCCCCAGCACGTCGTCCATGTCGTAGCGGCCCGGCGGCTTGCCGGTCAGCCACAGCGCCGCCTCGATTGCGCCGCGCGCGAAGATCGCCCTGCTTTCGGCGCGGTGGCCGAGCTCGATCCGCTCCCCCTCGGCGGCGAAGATCAGCTGGTGTTCGCCCGCGACCGATCCACCCCGAAGCGAGGCGAAGCCGATGCCGCCCTCCTTGCGGGCGCCAGTGATGCCGTCGCGGCCCCGCTCGGCAACCGTCTCCAGCGCCACACCTCGGCCTGCCGCGGCGGCCTCGCCAAGCAGCAGCGCGGTTCCCGAAGGCGAATCCACCTTGTGGCGATGGTGCATCTCGACGATCTCGATGTCCCAGTCGGGCCCGAGCCGCGCCGCCGCCTCGCGCACCAGATGCGCAAGCAGGTTCACGCCCAGCGACATGTTCGCCGATTGGAGCACCGCGATCCGCCCCGCCGCTTCATCGATCATGCGCCGATGCTCCGGCGAAAGGCCGGTGGTGCCGATCACGATCGGCTTTCCCTCCGAAAGCGCCGCGTCCAGATTCCGCTCGAGCGCATCCGGAGCCGAGAAATCCACGAACACATCCGCGCCGTCGCCGACGATCTCGACGTCCGGCCGGTGCACCGCCGCCTCCGAAATGGCTTTGCCCATCCGTCCGCCGGCGCCGAAGAGGCTGATCCTGGTCATGTCCCCACATGCCCAGGGTCCTGTCTCGAGGACAATCGATTTCGAAAGATCGGCGTTATTCGGCGAAAGCTCCGGTGCGTTGAAGCAGGCTCAGCTCATTGAGGAAGCGCAGCATCTCCTCGCACGCTTCCTTCCTCGGCCCGAGGTTTACGCTCTCCTCCCCGCGGACGAGGACGACCTCGTCGCGTGCGTTGAGCCGGAGAGCGAAACTTGTCATCCTTGCCTTCCTTCAAGCCTGCGTCAGCAGGCTTCCTTCTTCCAGACGCTCCAGCTTCTCGCGGAAGCTTTGCGCCAGCGCTTCGTGGCGTTCGCGCGCAAGAGGCGTGATCGCCCGCTTCGCAGCCCACATCTCCTCGGTCGCCCTGCGGCGATAGAACCAGAAATCCCGCTCCATATGCAGCCCCCAATGGTCCTGACGGCGATTGCGGCCCCCGATGCCGCAATTCCGCGAATGATGGTGTGAGTGGTCGCAAACACGCCGGCTCGGCCAGCCTGACTCATGCTGCGCAAAGTCGGCGGAAGAGTCAAACGCCGGATGCGCGATCGGCTTCACACATTGCGGGCGAGGCCATAAACGCCGGGGCCATGGCCGACATACGAAACATCTTCATCCTCACCGGCGCCGGCATTTCCGCCGAAAGCGGCCTTGCCACCTTCCGCGGCCCCGACGGGCTGTGGGAGGGGCACCGCGTGGAAGACGTGGCGACGCCCGAAGCCTTCCGGAGCGATCCGGCGCTGGTGCAGAAATTCTACGACATGCGCCGCGAACGGCTGCGCGAAGTGGAGCCGAACGCCGCCCATCATGCGCTCGCGCGGCTCGATGCGGAATGGCCGGGCGAGCTTCTGATCGTCACCCAGAATGTCGACGATCTTCACGAGCGGGCGGGCGCGCGGCGGGTCCTCCACATGCATGGTGAGCTGAGGTCCGCCTGGTGCCTCGCCTGCGACGCACGCGTGCGGTGGGAAGAGGAGCTCTCCTCCGGCCCCGACTGTCCGGCATGCGGCATGGCCGGCAGGCTCCGCCCCGACATCGTCTGGTTCGGCGAGATGCCCTATGAGATGGACCGCATCGATGCCGCTCTGATGGAGGCGGACCTGTTCGTGTCGATCGGCACGTCCGGCGCCGTCTATCCCGCCGCCGGCTACGTCCAGACCGCCCGCTACCTACGCATTCCGACGCTGGAGATGAACCTCGAACCGAGCCAGGGCAGCCTCTTCTTCGATCAAAGCCGCATCGGCCGGGCAGGGGAGCTCGTGCCGGCCTGGGTGGAGGAGATGCTGAGGCTGACCGGTGGGGGCTACTCGACCCAGTCCAGCCCGATCTCCCGATAGAGCCCGCGATCTTCCTCCCAATTGGGGTTCACCTTCACGTGCAGGAAGAGGTGCACCTTCTTGCCGAGCAGCTGCGAGAGCTGCTCGCGCGCCGCGGCGCCGATCTCGCGGATCTTGGCGCCGCCCTTGCCGAGCACGATCGCCCGCTGGGTCGGCCGGCCGACGAGGATCTGCTGGTGGATGGCCACCGAGCCGTCTTTACGCTCCTCATATTTCTCGGTCTCGACCGCGCTTGCATAAGGGAGCTCGGCGTGGAGCTGGAGGTAGAGCTGCTCGCGCGTCACCTCCGCGGCCAGCATCCGGTCGGTGGCATCGGAGACCTGTTCTTCGGGAAAATGCCACGGCCCCTCCGGCACGCGCTCCGCCAGCGCCTTCTTGAGGTCTGGAACGCCGTCGCCGGTGGTGGCGGAGACCATGAAGATCTGCTCGAATTCGATCCGCTCGCCGAGCTGCGCCGTCAGCGTCAGCAAGGCCTCCTTGGGCGTGATGTCGACCTTGTTGAGGACCAGCCATTTGGGCTCGCTCCGGCTCTTCAGCGTGTCCAGCATCTGCTCGATGCGGCTCGAAAAGCCGGTCTTCGCGTCCACCACCAGCATGACGAGGTCGGCGTCCTGCGCGCCCGCCCAGGCCGCTGTCACCATCGCGCGGTCCAGCCGCCGCCTCGGCTCAAAGATGCCGGGCGTATCGAGCAGCAGCACCTGCGCCTCGCCCTCGATCGCGATCCCCATCAGCCGGGTGCGCGTCGTCTGCGCCTTGGGGCTGACGATCGCCACCTTCTGCCCGACGAGCGCGTTGACGAGCGTCGACTTGCCCGCATTCGGCGCCCCCACCACCGCCACCAATCCGCACCGCTCGCTCATTTCCGCACCTGTTCCAGCAAGGCCTTCGCCGCGGCTGTCTCCGCTTCCTGTTTCGAAAGCCCCTCGGCGCTCGCCGAGCCGACGCCCCTGATCGCAACCTCCACCACGAACTTCGGCGCGTGCGGCGGGCCGGAGCGGTCCTTCAATTCATAGGCCGGCGGCTTCTTCTCGTTCGCCGCCGCCCATTCCTGGAGCGCCGACTTCGGATGGGTCGGAGCCTTGTCGTGCGTGTTGACGCGCTCGCCCCAGGCGCGGCGGATGAAGTCCGCGGCGGCATCGAGCCCACGCTCCAGATAGAGCGCCCCGATCAGGGCCTCGACCACGTCGCCGAGCACATTGTCGCTGTCCGAAGCGCCATCCTCGCGCGCCTGCTTGCCGAGCTTCACCTGCTCGCCCAGCCCGATCTCGCGCGCGATCTCGGCGCAGGTTTCGCCCGAGACGAGCGCGTTGAGGCGGCGCGACAGCTTGCCTTCGGGCTCGTTCGGGAACAGCTCGAACAGCCATGTGGCGACGCTGAGGCCGAGCACCCGGTCGCCGAGGAATTCGAGCCGCTCATAATGCTCCTCGCTCCGGCTCGAATGGGTGAGCGCGCGCTCGAACAGGGCGTCGTCCAGCGGCTTGTGCCCGAGCGTCGCTTCAAGCCATGCGGCGGTGTCGTCGGGACCGCTCAGAACGTGTCTCCGATCCGATCCCAGCGCGCGGCCGAGAACCATGTCCAGGGTTTCACCAGTGAGGCGGAGCCGTCGGTCGACCAGAAATTGATGAGCGCGGGCCCGATCATGTAATCGGACGGCAGATAGCCGACGCCGCCCGCCGCCCGCTCGAAGCGGCTGTCCTCGCTGTCGTCGCGATTATCGCCCATCATGAAATAATGTCCGGCGGGCACGGTGAAGACCTGGGTGTCGTCGGCAGGGCCTTCCATCTGGTCGAGCACCTCGTAGGACCGGCCGCCCGGAAGCGTCTCGCGGAACCTCGGATAGGAGCAGAAACGCCGCCCCTTGCCGTCGGTGACGGTGCGGGCAAGCGCCTGGTCGACGAAGCGGCACGGGCTGTTCGGCGTCACCGGCATCAGATAGTCGGCGATCCGCACCTTCGGCACCGGCTTTCCGTTCAGCTGGACGACGCCGCCCACCATCTGGATCCGGTCCCCCGGCAGCCCGATCAGCCGCTTCACCAGATCGTCCTCGCCGCCGCCCGGGTGCCGGAACACGACCACGTCGCCGCGCTTGGGGCTGCTCGCCAGGAACCTTCCGCCGAAGTCGACGAGCCCGAACGGAAGCGAGAAGCGCGAATAGCCGTATGACCATTTGGAAACGAACAGATAGTCGCCGATCATCATCTTCGGGAGCATCGAGCCCGAAGGGATCATGAACGGCGCCAGGATGAAGCTCCGGAAGACGAGCGCGAACACGAACAGGAGCAGCAGGAAGCGCGCGGTCTCGGCAAGGCCGCTCCTCTTCTTCTCTGGCGGCGCTGCCGGGGCTGCGGCTGCGGTCTCTGCGGAATCCATCGGCGGGCTTTCGCTTGGCGGTGGAGCGCGGTCAAGGATGCGGTGATCGAGAGCGGGCTCTGGGCTTTGGCCGCCCGTCTCCCTAGATAGGCGCCACTCAAAGAGGAGAAGCAGCCGATGAACGATGCCTGGAGCGCGGTTGAGACGTCAGAGAGCCGGCCGCTCCTCGATCTGTTCGAGTCCGATCCGGACCGGCTGTCGCGCCTCACGGTCGAAGAAGCGGGCATCCGCTTCGACTTCTCGAAGACTCACCTGACGCAGAGCATCGTCTCCGCCTTCTCGGCGCTCGCCGAGGCGCAGGATCTCGCCGGCGCGCGCGAGGCGCTGTTTTCGGGCAAGGAGATCAACGTCACCGAAGGGCGGGCCGCCGAGCACAGCGCCGAGCGGGGGCAGGGGGCGCCCGAGAGCGTCGCCCGCGCGGCCGGGCTCCACGCCCGGATGCGGGGCCTCATCGAGGTGATCGAAGCTGGCGCGTTCGGCGACATCCGCCACATCCTCCACATCGGCATCGGCGGCTCGGCGCTGGGCCCGGATTTCCTGATCGATGCGCTCGGCCGCGACGGCGCGCGCTACGATGCCGCCGTCGTTTCCAATGTCGACGGCGCCGCGCTGGAGGAGGCGGTCGCCGATTTCGACCCGCAGGCGACGCTCGTGGTCATCGCTTCCAAGACCTTCACCACCAGCGAGACGATGCTGAACGCCCGCTCGGCCCTTGCCTGGCTCGAGGAAGGCGGGGTGTCCGACCCCTATGGACGCGTCGTCGCGCTCACCGCCAGCCCGGAGCGCGCGGTCGAGTTCGGGGTCGACGAGACGCGCATCCTGCCTTTCTCCGAAAGCGTCGGCGGGCGCTATTCGCTCTGGTCCTCGATCGGCTTTCCGGTCGCGGTCACGCTGGGCTGGGGCGCGTTCGAGGAGCTGCTCGAAGGCGCCGCTTCGATGGACCGCCACTTCCGCCTCGCGCCGCTGGAGCGTAACGCCCCCGTCCTCGCAGCCTTCGCCGATCGCTACTATGCGAACGTCCGCGGCGCCGAGACCCGCGCCGTCTTCGCCTATGACGAGCGGCTCCGGCTGCTTCCCTCCTATCTCCAGCAGCTCGAGATGGAATCGAACGGCAAGAGCGTGCGCACCGACGGCAGCCCGGTCGGCCGCGCGACCTCGCTCATCACCTGGGGCGGCGTCGGCACCGATGCCCAGCACGCGGTCTTCCAGCTCCTCCACCAGGGCACGCACCTCGTGCCCGTCGAATTCTTAGCCGCGGTCGAGCCGGGCCACAGCCTCGCCGAGGAGCATCACCGCCAGCTCCTCATCAATTGCTTCGCCCAGGGCGCCGCACTCATGGCCGGCAAGCGCTCGGACGACCCCGCCCGCTCCTATGCCGGCGACAGGCCGTCGACCACGATCCTCCTCGACCGGCTCGAGCCCTCCAGCCTCGGCGCCCTCATCGCCTTTTACGAGCATCGCACGTTCGTGAACGCGGTCCTGCTCGGCATCAATCCGTTCGATCAGTTCGGCGTCGAGCTGGGCAAGGAGATCGCGAAGTCGATCGACAGCGGCGATGGCCCCGAATTCGATCCATCCACAAAGGCGCTGATCGAAAGAGCGCTTGGAGAAGGTGGCTGATGGCTCAGTACGACTACGATCTCTTCGTCATCGGCGCCGGCTCCGGCGGCGTCCGGGCGGCCCGCGTCTCCTCCGCCCACGGCGCCCGCGTCGCCATTGCGGAAGAATATAAGGTCGGGGGCACCTGCGTCATCCGCGGCTGCGTTCCGAAGAAGCTGCTCGTCTACGGAGCGCATTTCGCCGAGGACCTGCAGGACGCCCGCCGCTTCGGCTGGGACGTGCCGAAATGCGAGTTCAGC
>NZ_DASVUE010000260.1:0-4912 GCF_036387215.1 Allosphingosinicella sp.
GCGCCGTAGCTGACTCGGCGGCCGCCCTCCAGGATCTCGCGCACCGCCGGGTGCTGCTTGAAGCGCTGAAATTCCTCGAAGGGCGACAGATAGGGGTTGCGGTAATTCAGTGCGACGACGAAGCCGATCGCGACCTGCCCCGCCTCCTGATGATAGATGAAGCCGCCGCCCCAGGCGTCGTCGAGCGGCCAGCCCTGGGTGTGGATCACGCGCCCCGGCACATGCTTGCCGGGGTCGATGTCCCATAGCTCTTTAAGGCCGATGCCATAGACTTGCGGCTCGCTGTTCGCATCCAGGCTGAAGATGCGTTTCACTTCCTTGGTAAGGTGCCCGCGGGCACCCTCCGCGAAGAAGGTGTAGCGGCCGTGAAGCTCCATCCCCGGCTGGTAATCCGGCTTATGCGTGCCGTCGCGCGCAACGCCCATGTCGCCGGTGGCGACGCCCTTCACGGAGCCGTCGTCGTTGAACAGCACTTCGGCTGCCGCAAAGCCCGGAAAGATCTCGACGCCCAGAGCCTCCGCCTGTCCCGCAAGCCAGCGGCAGACGTTGCCGAGTGAGGCGGTGTAGGTGCCCTTGTTCGACATGAAGGGCGGCATCATGATGTGCGGGAGCTCGTATTTCTTCTTTTCGGTGAGCACCCAGTGCCGGTTTTCGACAACCGGCACCGTGAGCGGGCTGTCGAGCTCCTTCCAGTTCGGGAGCAGCTCGTCGATCGCGCGGGGATCGATCACCGCGCCGGAAAGGATGTGGGCGCCGACTTCGGAGCCTTTTTCGAGGATGCAGACGGAGATTTCGCGCCCCTGCTCTTCAGCGAGCTGCTTCAGGCGGATGCCCGCGGCGAGCCCCGCGGGGCCTGCGCCGACGATCACCACGTCATAGGCCATCGACTCGCGTTCCGCCATTTACCGCTCCTCGTTCGGGCTCTCGTCGCGCCGGTGCAACAGCTGGCAGATAAGAGGGTCTTTTGCGGTTGACCAGCCCGCCCGCCTCTGACTCAAGTGAGAGCGTGGAGCGGGGGAACGATCCAATGGATGCGGCGGGCGCGGCAAGCGTGCTGCAATGGTGGCAGGATGCGGGCGTCGACGTGCTCGTGGACGAGACGCCGCGCGACTGGCTGAGGCCGAAAGCCAAGGCTGCACCCGTCGAGGCGCCCGCTGCCAGGCCGGCCGAAGCGCTCCCCGACCAGCTCGATCTGTTCCAGGCCTATCTGAGGGAAAGCAGCGCCCTCCCCTTCGCGTCCGGCGCTGCGAGGCGCGTCTGCCCGGCGGGCGATCCCGCGGCGGGGCTGATGATCGTCACCGACATGCCGGCGGCCGAGGATTGCTCGACGGGCACGCTCCTGTCCGGCGAAGTCGGCAAATTGTTCGACAGGATGCTCGCGGCGATCGGCCGCGACCGGAATTCGATCTATCTCGCTTCGCTCTCCTGCCTCCGCTCGCCCGACGGCCGCTTCACGAGCGATGCCGCGCAGCAATGCGCGGCGCTCGCCCGCCACCATATCGGCCTTGCCGGGCCGAAGGCGCTGCTCCTGTTCGGGGATGCGCCCGCAAAGGCGCTGACGGGCATGAGTATGGCCCAGGCCCGCGGGCGCTGGCACGAAGTCGCCACCCATGCGGGGCAGATTAGGACAATCGTAACCCTGCCGCCTTCCTACTTGCTCAATCAGCCTGCGGCCAAGGCACATGCCTGGGCCGACCTTCAATTGTTGATGGAGGGACTGAACCAATGACCGGTATGCGTAACCTGCTCCTGGCCGCGGCGATCACGCTCCCCGCCGCGCCGGCTTTCGCCGCGCCGGATGCGGCCGGCGCCGTTCGACAGGCGAGGATGCCGTCCATCCTCACCGAGGCTCAGCGCACGAGCTATCGGGAAATCTTCGCGGCGATCCGGACGCAGGATTGGGCCGGAGCTGCCGCCCGGCTCGATGCAATGGGCGACGGGCCGCTCCATTCGGTGGCGCGGGCCGAGCTCTACCTCGCCAAGGGCTCGCCGAAGGTCGAGCTTGCTCCGCTGCTGGCGCTGGTCGCCGCGGCGCCGGAAATGCCGAAGGCGGCGCAGCTCAGCCGACTCGCCGGAACGCGGGGAGCAACCGAGCTGCCGCCGGTCGCCGAGCCGCGCGAACTTCGCTGGCAGGGCGAGCAGCCGCGCCGCACGCGCCCGAAAGCCGCGGCGACCGATCCGGTAAGAGCCGAGCTCGAAGGGCTCGTCCAGCCGCTGATCGTCGGCGACAGGCCGAGCGAGGCCGAGGCTTATCTCCTCGAGTGGCAGGACCGGCTGACGCCCGAGGCGCGGACCGAATATCAACAGCGTATCGCCTGGTCCTATTACCTCATCGGCAGGAGCGCCGATGCGCGCCGGCTGGCGGACCAGGCGCGTTCCGGCGTCGGCGAGTGGACTTTGCAGGCCGAATGGGTGGCGGGGCTCGCCGCGTGGCGGATGGGCGACTGCAAGGCCGCTGCCGACAATTTCGCGATGGTGGGCGCGCGGGCCACCGATCCCGAGCTCAACGCCGCCGGCAATTACTGGGCAGCGCGGTCCGACATGCGCTGCGGGCGGCCGGAGCGGGTCCAGCCTCGGCTGCGGACGGCGGCGCGGCTGACGGAGACCTTCTATGGGCTGCTCGCGGCGGGAGCGCTGGGCGTCAAGAAGCCCACGCTGAGCCAGCTCCACGACTATCGCGACGCGGAATGGCAGGGGATTGCGACCAAGCCCAATGTGCGGGCCGCGATCGCCTTGAACGAGCTCGGCGAACGCAACCTCGCCGACGAAACCATCCGCCACCAGGCGCGGCTCGGCACCGCGGCGGAGCATGAGGCGCTGATCCACCTCGCCTCAGACCTCAACCTCGCCGGAACGCAATTCTGGCTCGCGCACAATGCTCCGGCGGGGGCGCGGGTGAACATCGCCGCCCGCTATCCGGAGCCGGACTGGCAGCCGGTGCGCGGCTGGCGGGTCGACAAGGCGCTCGCCTTCGCGCACGCGCTGCAGGAATCGAATTTCCGCACGCAGGTGGTGAGCCCCGCCGGCGCATCCGGGCTGATGCAGGTCCGCCCCGGCACCGCCGGCGACATCGCCCGGAGCCGCGGCGAACCTTTCGATTCGAAGCAGCTTAGCGAGCCGGCCTACAATCTCGAATACGGCCAGACCTATCTCGAATCGCTTCGCGACAATGGCGGCACCGGCGGTCTGCTTCCGAAGGTGATCGCGGCCTATAATGCCGGGCCGGTGCCGGTCGCGGAGTGGAACGCCCGCGCCTTCGACGGCGGCGATCCCCTGCTCTACATCGAATCGCTGCCTTATTGGGAAACCCGCGGCTACGTGCCGATCATCCTCCGCAACTACTGGATCTACGAGCAGAAGGAGGGGAAGGAGTCGGCGAGCCGGAAGGCGCTGGTGCAGGGGCTCTGGCCGAAATTCCCGGGTGCCCGCGGTCCTTCCGCGGTCCGGCTGGAGCCGAGGGCGGGGACGGCGGCGCCGGTTCAGGGCACCGACTGATCGTTCTTGTTATGTTCGCGCTTGTCCTCTAATTGGAGGGCATGAGTCGTCCCGATGTCCGCCAGGGGCGCGGCGCGCCCGAGAACAGGACCCCCACCCGCTTCGGCCTCGCCGTTCGCGAGGCTGACGGGGATTGGCTCGACGCGCGCGAGGAACTGGACGGGGAGCTGCCGCCGCTCCGGACGACGGTGACGGTCGAGAAGCCGAAGACGATCATCGCGCGCAACGTCTCGCCCGACGTCGGCTTCGACCGCTCGATCAACCCCTATCGCGGCTGCGAGCACGGCTGCATCTATTGCTTCGCGCGGCCAACCCACGCGTTTCACGATCTGTCGCCGGGCCTCGACTTCGAATCGAAGCTGTTCGCCAAGCCCGACGCCGCCACGCTCCTCCGCAAGGAGCTGGCAAACCCACGCTATCTCTGCGCGCCGATCGCGATCGGCACCAACACGGATCCCTATCAGCCGATCGAGGGCAAGTGGCGGATCATGCGGAGCATCGTCGAGGTGCTGGCGGAGACGAACCACCCGCTCTTCATCACCACCAAGTCGGATCGGGTCACCCGCGACATCGATCTGCTCGCCAGGATGGCGGAGAAGCAGCTGGTTTCGGTGGCGCTTTCAGTGACGTCGCTTACGCCCGAAATCTCCCGCACCCTGGAGCCGCGAGCGCCCGCGGCGCGGAAGCGGCTGGCGGCGGTGAAGGCGCTGAGCGCGGCGGGCGTTCCGACCACCGTCGCGATCGCGCCGGTTGTGCCCGGGATCACCGACTGCGAGATGGAGGAGATCGTCGCCGCCGCAGCGGAAGCGGGCGCCCGAGGCGTGTTCTACCTGCCGGTCCGGCTTCCGCACGAAGTGGCGCCCCTGTTCCGCGCCTGGCTGGACGAGCATTTCCAGGAGCGGGCGGGGAAGGTGATGAGCATCATCCAGTCGCTCCGCGGCGGCCGCGACAACGACCCTAACTGGTTCAGCCGGATGCGCGGCCAGGGGCCGTGGGCGGACCTCCTCGCCACCCGTTTCAATATCGCCAGGAAGAAGCACGGCTTCGGCGACGAGCGGATCAAGCTCCGCACCGACCTCTTCAAGCCGCCGCAGGGGCCGCAGCTTCGGCTCTTCTAGGCGGCGCTCGCCAGCTTGTGGTCCTTATATTGCTCGCGAAGCGCGGTTTTCAGGAGCTTGCCGGTGGCGGTGTGGGGCAGGCTTTCCACAAACAGTATCTCGTCCGGGAGCCACCATTTGGCGACGTGGCGGGAGAGGTGCTCCATGATCGCCTGCTCGGAAACGTCCGCGCCCTGCCGTCGCACCACCAGCAGCAGCGGCCGCTCGTCCCACTTGGGGTGGTAGACGCCCACCGCGGCCGCCTCGGCCACGCCGGGGCAGCCGATTGCGGCATTCTCGAGCTCGATCGAGCTGATCCA
>NZ_DASVUE010000261.1:0-4269 GCF_036387215.1 Allosphingosinicella sp.
CCGAGGCGGGTGAGGAGGACATGGTCCCTTTCCGGCTCGGCATCGCGAAGATCGAGCCCCGGCACCAGCACCCGCGCCTGGGTGACGGCCATTCCGGGAACGAGCCCGAGCGCGAGAGCGGCGGGGCAGGCGGCGGCGATCTCCATCCGGTTGCCGACCCGGTGGGTGGTGACGAGGGGAAATAAATCCTCCCCGCAACGGGGAGGGGGAGCCGACCCGAATGGCATGCCGGGGGCATGCCGGGAGGAGGAGGCCGAAGGCTGGTGGAGGGGGCCCTCAACCTGGCACGAGGCCCCCTCCACCCCCGCCTTCGGCGGCGGTCCCCCTCCCCGTGCCGGGGAGGATCGCCTCTTAAATGGCATTTCCGCCGGTTCGCTGCGCCGCCCCATCTCCTGGATCCGCGGACGCTGGTGGGCCGGGAGCGCTTCTATCTCCGCCTGCAGCTCCTCGCGGCGGGCCCAGCTTGCGCCCGGCCTCCAGCCGCCGCCGCGGGGGCAGGAGCAATCCTCGATTCGGGCGCCCCGCAGATCCTCCCCTGCTTTTGCAGGGGAGGGGGACCGCTCGAAGAGCGGTGGAGGGGCGGCGGCGGAGCCGCCGTCGGAGGGCCAAGCTTTCAAGGCTCGCTCCGCTCGCGCCCCTCCACCACCCTCCGGGTGGTCCCCCTCCCCCGGTAATCCGGGGGAGGATCTTTCACGCCGCGAGCCGCTTTCGATCCGTCTGATCCGATCGGTTGGAAGGTTCGGCAGGTAGAGCGAGGCGACCCTCATGATCGGGACCCTCCATGACCAGTTGAAAGGGTTCGCCGCCGCGCTGGCGGGCGAGTTCGAGGCGCCAGCGGGGGCGGCCGATGCCGGGCACGGCCAGCGCTCCGGACGGAACGCAGGCGATCCGCCAGCGCGTCACCGCGGCCGATGGAACGAGCAGGGGATCCTCGCCGTTCCGGCGCCAGCGCTTCAGCATCAAAGCGGTCGTGCCGCCTTCCTCGGCGGCAAGCTGGAGCCGGCGCGTCGAGGCCATTGCGACGCGGCCGACCTCGCCCACCACCGCTCCGAGCCCGCCATGCCGAAGCCCTTCCTCCATCACTGCAAGCACGTCTTCGTCGCGCCCGCATTCGGCGTAGAGGATTCGGCTCGGGCCGAGCCCGGCAAGTGCAAGGCCGGGCGCGAACAGGTCCCGCCGCGACAGCGCCCAGAGCACAGGCCCCTCCAGCCGGGCGGCGATTCCGGCGATGAAAAGCGTCGCCGCGGCATCGTCCCCCGGTTCGGGCCTGGCGCCGGTGATCTCGTGCAATGCCGCGGTCGCGAGCCCACCGCCCGCAAGCCGCGCATCGATTGCATCCACCTCGAAAGGCAGGCACTCGCGAACGCCTGCCGCGCCGGCCGATTCGATCGCCCGCACCTCCGCCCGGAGAGCGGCGAGGCGTTCGCTTCGCGATGGCGACAGGACAGGCATGGCGACTCCACAGACTCATATGTTCACTTTATGTTCCTGTCATTCATCCAGAGTCAACCTGGGTCCGAAGAAGGATCGAGGGGCCGTTCCCAAAGCGGCTCCGCCTCACTAGCTAGGGCATCCATGACCTTCCTTCGCAGCTGCTTCCTCGCCCTCCTCGTATTTGTCGCCGCGCCCGCATGGGCAGCGGGCGATCCCGACTGGCTCTATCGCGGAAGCGACATACCCCGCGATCCGGCGTGGACGTTCGGCTCGCTCCCGAACGGCGTCCGCTATGCGGTGCGGCGAAACGCCCTTCCGGCCGGACAGGTCTCGATCCGGGTTCGCATCGATACCGGATCGATGAACGAGGAGGAGAATGAGCGCGGCTGGGCACACCTCGTCGAACATATGGCTTTCCGCGGCTCCAAGAGCTTCGGCGACCGCGAGGCGCGGCATATCTGGCAGCAATTGGGCGCGAGCTTCGGCAGCGACACCAATGCAAGCACCACGCCCACCCAGACCGTCTACCAGCTCGATCTTCCCAAGAACGATGCCGCCAATCTCGACCAGAGCCTGCATGTGCTCTCCGAGATGGTGGATACCTCGCTGTTCGATCCGGCTGCCGTCGAGGCCGAGAAGAAGATCGTGCTCGCCGAGCGCGGCCGGATACCGGAGCTCGCCTTCCGGATGCAGGAGACGAGCTGGCCGCTCTTCTACGCCGGCCTCCGCTACGCCGACCGGCTGACCATCGGCACCGAAGCGACGCTGCAGGCGGCCAATGCCGAGCGCCTTCGTGCCTTTTACGAGCGCTGGTACCGGCCGGAGCGGGCCACCGTGATCATGGTGGGCGATGCCGATCCGAAGCTGATGGAGCAATTGATCGCCAAGCGTTTCGGCGACTGGAAGGGCACCGGCCCAGCGCCGAAGGAGCCCGATTACGGCTCCATCCGCCGCCTCAACGAACGCGCGGCCGCGGTCACCTATCCGGGCGCGCCTTATGCAGCGAACCTGATGTGGCTGAGGCCCTATCGCCGGCTTCCGAACACCAGGGCGCGCGAGCGGCTGGACCTTGCCCGCTCGCTCGCCGAGCGGATCGTCAACCGCCGCCTGGAGGCGAAGGCGCGCACCGGCGCGTCCTATGTGGGGGCAGGCGTCAACGAGACCCGCTCCACCAACGTCGCCGACATGACCCAGCTTTCGATCACCGCCCGCGAGGGCAAGTGGCAGGAGGCGATGGCCGAGACCTTCGCGATCATCGCCGATGCGCTCCGGGCGCCGCCGAGCCAGGCCGAGATCGCGCGCGAGCTCCAGAATATGCGAAGCTCCGGCCAATCCGCCGTCCAGGGCGAGCCGACGGTGCGCTCGCCGCAATGGGCGCAGCAGCTCGTCACCGCGATCGACGGCAACAGCATCGTCGCGAGCTCCGCCACCTCGCTTGCGCTGCTGGAGGAATTCTCGCCCCAGATGACGCCGGCGGCGGTTGCGGCCGCGACCCGGGAATTGTTCAGCGGCGCCGGCCCCCGGCTCGTGCTGCTGAGCCCGCAGCCGGTTACGCTCCCGGCCGTGAACCAGGCCCTCGTTTCGGCGGAAAAGGCGGCGCCGGCGGTGCGGCGTGCCGACCGGGCCGTGAGCTTCGACACGCTTCCGAAGCTCGGGACCCCGGGCAAGGTGGTGTCGCGCCAGCGGATCGAGGATTTCGGGGTCGACATCGTCCGCTTCGCCAACGGCTCCAGCCTCGTCTTCAAGAAGACGGACTATGAGAAGGGGTCGGTGCAGGTCCAGCTCCGCTTCGGCGAGGGGCTGACCGGCCTCTCCCCCACCCAGCCTTCGCTCGCCTGGCTGAGCGGCCTCGTCGGACCTTCGGGCGTCGCCGATCTCGACCTGGACGCGATGGAGCGGCTGCTTACCGGCCGGCGCATCTCGATCGGCTTTGCAGCGTCCGACGATGCGTTCGTGCTTGGCGGGCGGACCAACGGCACCGACCTGGCCGACCAGCTTCGCCTCCTCGCCACCAAGCTGGCCTATCCGCGGTGGGACGAGCAGCTTTTCGCCCGCTCCAAGGCAGGGTCGCTCGAAAGCTACGATCTGAGCTTCGCCTCGGCATCGTCCCGTGCGGGTCGCGAATTCGGCGCCTTCACCCGGAGCGGCGACAAGCGTTGGTCGGCTCCGGAGAAAGCGGAGATCGCTGCAACAACGCCCGCCGATTTCCAGCGTTTCTTCACGCCCCTGCTTGCCAACGGGCCAATCGAAGCGATCATCGTCGGCGACGTCGAGGTCGAGACCGCGATCGCGGCGGTCGCGAGCAGCATCGGTGCGCTTCCCGATCGGGCGCCGGCGCGGATCGCCCCCGGAGCGCGCGACGTGCGCCCTCCGGCTCCGAACCCGACTCCGAAGACCTTCACTCACAATGGCGACAAGAACCAGGCCTATGCGGCGATCGGCTGGAACACGTTCGGCGGGACCGAGCGTCGGCGCGAGCGTCGGGCGCTGAGCCTCGCCGCCAACATGTTCCGGGTCCGCCTGTTCGACCGGCTGCGCGAGGAGGAGGGGGCGAGCTATTCGCCTTCGGCCAATTCCGTCACGTCGGACGAGCTTCCGGAATGGGGCATCTTCTACGCCGCCTCGGAGCTTCGGCCGGAAAGCGCTCCGGTCTTCTTCCGGATCGCTCGTGAGATCGTCGCCGATCTGGCGGCGAAGCCCGCCGCGGCTGACGAGTTCGCGCGGGCGCAGAACCCGATCGTTAGCGGCATCGAGCGTCGCCTCAAGACCAACGCTTACTGGCTGTCTGAGATGGAGGGCTGGTCGCGCGAGCCGGAGCGGATGGAGCGTACCCGC
>NZ_DASVUE010000262.1:0-3256 GCF_036387215.1 Allosphingosinicella sp.
TGCCGCTGCCCAGCCTGCTGCGGCGGCGCAGCAGCCGGTGATGAAGGGTGCCCCGCCGAGCGACGCGATCAGCGCCGCCTCGCAGGCCCGCGGCGGAGCCCAGCCGGAGGAAGTCTCCGACCCGAGCCTTGCCAACGCTACCGGCGAAGAGCCAAGCGACGCGCAGGTCGCCAAGGCCACGATGGCATCGCGCAGCTCCCCTGTGGTCGGCATCGGCCAGCCGGACGGCCGCATGGGCTTCCAGGATCAGGTCACCCCGATCGGGCGGCAGGCGGCATGGTTCCACAACCAGCTGCTGATGCCGCTGATCACCGCGATCTCGCTCTTCGTTCTCGCGCTCCTCCTCTACGTGATCGTGCGCTACCGGCGTTCGGCCAATCCGGTGCCGTCGCGGACCACCCACAACACTCTGATCGAGGTCGTCTGGACGCTGGTTCCGGTGCTGATCCTGGTCGCGATCGCCGTCCCCTCGATCAAGCTTCTCGCCAACCAATATAACCCGCCAAAGGCGGACCTCACCGTGAAGGTGATCGGCAACCAATGGTATTGGACCTACCAATATCCGGACAATGGCGACTTCGAGATCGTCTCCAACGCCCTTTCCGACGCCGACGCCAAGAAGCGCGGCGAGCCTCGCCAGCTGGCGGTCGACGAGCGCATGGTCGTGCCGGTCGGCGCCGTCGTGAAGCTGATCGTCACCTCCAACGACGTGATCCACGCGTTCGGCGTCCCCGCCTTCTGGACCAAGATCGACGCCGTTCCGGGCCGGCTGAACGAGACCTGGTTCAAGGCCGAGCGTCCGGGCCTCTATTACGGCGTCTGCTACGAATTGTGCGGCGCCCGCCACGGCTACATGCCGATCGCCGTCGAAGTGGTGCAGCCGCGCCAGTTCGCCGCCTGGGTCGCGGCCAAGGGCGGCACCATGCCGGGCGGAGCGCAGGCCCGCACCGGCGACGAGACCGCCGCCTCGCCGATCACCAATCCGGATCTGGTCCCGACCGCCGGCGGAAGCGCCACCGAGACGAGCCCCGAACCCACCAACGTCATGGATGCAACCTCAAGGCCGCCCGTTTCGACGCAGGGCGCCACGAATTCGAGAAGAGGCGACGACCAGTAATGACCGATACCACTGCCAACGCCGCCTATTTCGAGGGCCAGCACGGCCATGAGGCACATCATGACGCGGACCACAAGCCGGGCTTCTTCGCCCGCTGGTTCATGTCGACCAACCACAAGGATATCGGCACGCTGTACCTGATCTTCGCCATCATGGCGGGGATCATCGGCGGCGCGATCTCGGGCCTGATGCGGGCCGAGCTCGCCCAGCCGGGCATCCAGTTCCTCCAGGCATGGTCCGGCGCCGACTCGTTCGACGAGGCGCTTCACCTCTGGAACGTCCTGATCACCGCCCACGGCCTCATCATGGTGTTCTTCATGGTGATGCCGGCGATGATCGGCGGCTTCGGCAACTGGTTCGTCCCGATCATGATCGGCGCGCCGGACATGGCGTTCCCGCGGATGAACAATATCAGCTTCTGGCTGCTCGTTCCCGCTTTCCTCCTGCTCCTGGGTTCCGCCTTCGTGC
Organism: Allosphingosinicella sp.; assembly: GCF_036387215.1. GTDB lineage: Bacteria > Pseudomonadota > Alphaproteobacteria > Sphingomonadales > Sphingomonadaceae > Allosphingosinicella. The sequence continues at coordinate 1,586 of NZ_DASVUE010000262.1, forward strand.
CCGGCGGGACCGGCCTCGGCGCCGGCACCGGCTGGACCGTCTACGCGCCGCTCTCCACCTCGGGCTCCACCGGCCCCGCGGTAGATATGGCGATCTTCTCGCTCCACCTTGCGGGCGCATCGTCGATCCTCGGCGCGATCAACTTCATCACGACCATCTTCAACATGCGCGCGCCGGGCATGACCCTGCACAAAATGCCGCTGTTCGTCTGGTCCGTGCTCGTCACCGCCTTCCTGCTGCTGCTCGCGCTTCCGGTGCTCGCCGGCGCGATCACGATGCTGCTCACCGACCGCAACTTCGGCACGCACTTCTTCGACGCGTCCGGCGGCGGCGATCCGATCCTGTACCAGCACCTGTTCTGGTTCTTCGGGCACCCGGAAGTGTACATCATGATCCTTCCGGGCTTCGGCATCGTCAGCCAGGTGGTGGCTACGTTCAGCCGCAAGCCTGTCTTCGGCTATCTCGGCATGGCCTATGCCATGGTCGCGATCGGCGTCGTCGGCTTCATCGTGTGGGCGCACCACATGTTCACGGTCGGCATGGACGTGAACACGAAGATGTACTTCACCGCGGCCACGATGGTGATCGCGGTGCCGACCGGCATCAAGATCTTCTCGTGGATCGCCACCATGTGGGGCGGCTCGCTGTCGTTCCAGACGCCGATGATGTGGGCCTTGGGCTTCATCTTCATGTTCACGGTCGGCGGCGTCACCGGCGTCGTGCTCGCCAACGGCGGCATCGATAACAACGTCCACGACACCTATTACGTGGTCGCCCACTTCCACTACGTGCTCTCGCTGGGCGCGGTGTTCTCGCTCTTCGCCGGCTTCTATTACTGGTTCGGCAAGATGTGGGGCCGCAATTACAACGAGCTGCTCGGCCAGCTCCACTTCTGGGTGTTCTTCGCGGGCGTCAACATCCTGTTCTTCCCGATGCACTTCCTCGGGCTCGACGGCATGCAGCGCCGCGTTCCGGACTATCCGGACGCTTTCTCCGGCTGGAACCATGTCGCGACGATCGGCTACATCGTGATGGGCATCGGCATGCTGTTCTTCTTCGTGAACATCATCTGGTCGCTGATGTTCGGCAAGAAGACGCCGCCCAACCCTTGGGGCGAAGGCGCGACGACGCTCGAATGGACGCTGTCGAGCCCGCCGCCCTTCCACCAGTTCGAGACGCTGCCGCGGATCGACTGATCCTTCGATACGGGCCTTCGCCAAGCTCACCGGCTACTCAGGATGAGCGGCGGAGGCCTGCTAGAAGCCGCTCATCCTGAGTAGCCGGTGAGCTTGTCGAACCGGCGTATCGAAGGACGCGCAAGAAGCACTATATGATCAGCGTGACCGCCACCGCCGACGCCTCCCTCCCCGCCGATTGGCGGGATTTCGTCGCGCTTACAAAGCCGCGGGTGATGAGCCTTGTGGTGTTCACTGGGCTGTGCGGCCTGCTCGCGGCGCCGGCGCATATCCATCCGGTGCTCGGCTTCACAGCCATCCTCTGCATCGCGCTGGGAGCAGGCGCGGCGGCTGCGCTCAACATGTGGTACGAGGCGGATCTCGACGCGCTCATGAAGCGGACGTCGGGCCGGCCGCTCCCCGCAGGCCGGATGGACCGGCAGGCGGCGCTCCATTTCGGCGTCGGCCTCGGCGTCTTCTCGGTGCTTCTGATGGG
>NZ_DASVUE010000263.1:0-15434 GCF_036387215.1 Allosphingosinicella sp.
AGCGCCGACAGCTGGGCGCGGAGCTCGGCAAGCTCGGTCTTCTGGTCCTCGCTCTCCGTCTTCGGCTTGGCACCGGCCGCGGCGGCGGTGAACATCTCCATGTTGCGCCGCGCAAGCTCCGCGAACGGCCCGCCGGTAAAGGCGCCCGCCATCGCGTCCCGGAACTGCGACTGGTTGCGCTGGAAGGCCGAAAGCGACTCCTCCAGGAATTGCGGCACCATCGTCTGCATGTTGCCGCCGTACATGCCGATCAGCTGGCGCAGGAAGTTGACCGGAAGCATCGGATTGCCGCCCGCTTCCTCCTCCATGATGATCTGGGTGAGGACGGCGTGGGTGATGTCCTCGCCGGTCTTTGCGTCGACCACTTTGAACTCGCGCTTGTCCCGCACCATCTCGGCCAGATGCTCGAGCGTGATGTAGGTCGAGCTTTCGGTATTATAGAGGCGGCGATTGGCGTATTTCTTGATGATGACGACGTCATCACCGGACGCGGCGGGCATGATGGATCCCCAGAAGCAGCAGGATACCGCACTAGCACCAAAGCTTGCCGCGCCGCAACACGGGCCCCGGCCGTTAACTCTCTTCCTCGAATTGCTGAGGCGGGAGACGACGGGCGATCCGGAGCGGATGGAGCGGGCGCTCTCCGGTCTCCGCGCCTATCAGGAAGCCCCGCGCGCGCCTCGGCCGGAGCCGATGCCGGCGCTGATGGAGATCGCCGGATCGACGCTCCGCGACTATGGCGGGGACGGGCCGCCGGTGCTGTTCATCCCCTCGCTGATCAACCCGCCGAGCGTGCTCGACCTCGACCAGGACAAGTCGCTGCTGCGCTGGCTGAGCGCCCAGGGGTTTCGAGTGCTCCTGCTCGACTGGGGCTGGGACGTGAAGGCGCGGCGCCAGCTCTCGGTGGCCGGGCATGTCGAGGAGATCGCCCTCCCCTTCATCGCCGGCATCGAGGAGCCGCCGCTGCTGGTCGGCTATTGCCTCGGCGGCACCATGGCCGTGGCCGCCGCCGCCCTTGCGAAGGTTCGCGGACTCGCAACGATCGCTGCGCCCTGGCACTTCGCCGGCTTTCCCGAAGAGGCCCAAGCGAGGCTGTCGAACCTTTGGTCGTCGTCGGAGGCCGCGGTGGCGGCGATGGGCCTCCTGCCGATGGAGGTTCTGCAAAGCGCCTTCTGGAGCCTCGATCCGGGCCGCACCGTTGCCAAGTTCGAGCGCTTCGCCGAGCTCGAACCGGGAAGCCCCCGCGCCCAGGCCTTCGTAACGCTTGAGGACTGGGCGAACGATGGTCCGCCGATCCCCGAGGCGGCGGCGCGGGAGATGTTCCAGGCGCTGTTCCGGCAGGATGCATCCGGCCGTGGGCAATGGCTCGTCGGCGGCGACGTCGTCGATCCCTCCAGCCTCGGCTGCCCGCTCTTCAACATCGTCTCCACCACCGACCGGATCGTGCCGCACGAGACCGCGATCCGGGCGGGCGAACGGCTCGACCTCGATCAAGGCCATGTCGGAATGGTGGTCGGCGGCCGCGCCCGGGAAGCCCTGTGGGAGCCCCTTGCCGCATGGCTTTCGCGCGCTCACGCTAGCTGATAGGGGCCGCGGCAAGTTCTTCCCGACAGGAGATAGTACATGACCGACGTCGTCATCACCGCCGCCAAGCGCACTGCCGTGGGCTCCTTCCTCGGCTCCTTCGCAGCGACTCCGGCGCACGAGCTCGGCCGAGTCGCGATCGAAGCCGCGCTCGCGCAAAGCGGGGTTGCGCCGGAAGACGTCTCAGAAGTGATCCTCGGCCAGGTGCTGACCGCCGGCCAGGGCCAGAACCCCGCCCGCCAGGCATCGATGGCGGCAGGCATCCCGAAGGAAGTCCCCGCCTGGGGTCTCAACCAGGTGTGCGGCTCGGGCCTCCGCGCCGTTGCGGTCGCCGCGCAGTCGATCATCGCCGGCGACGCGCGCGTCGTCGTGGCCGGCGGCCAGGAGAGCATGAGCCTTTCCGCCCACGCACAGAATCTTCGCGGCGGGACCAAGATGGGCAATCTCGAGCTCGTCGACACGATGATCAAGGACGGGCTGATGGATGCCTTCAACGGCTATCACATGGGCATCACTGCCGAAAATCTCGCCGAGCAATATCAGATCACGCGCGCGGACCAGGACGAGTTCGCCGCCGCCTCGCAGAACAAGGCTGAGCGCGCACGACGCGAGGGCCGCTTCGCCGACGAGATCGCGCCGGTGACGGTGAAGAGCCGGAAGGGCGAGACCATCGTCGACAAGGACGAGTTCATCCGCGAGGGGGTGGAAGTCTCCGCGCTTGCAGGCCTTCGCCCCGCCTTCAAGAAGGACGGGTCCGTCACTGCCGGCAACGCCTCGGGGATCAACGACGGCGCCGCAGCTCTGGTGCTGATGTCCGCCGAGGAGGCGGAGCGCCGGGGCGCAACAGTGCTCGGCCGAATCGCGGGCTTCGCTTCCGCCGGCGTGGACCCGTCCATCATGGGCATCGGCCCCGTTCCGGCCTCGCGCCGCGCGCTCGAGAAAGCGGGCTGGTCGATCGGCGACCTCGACCTCATCGAGGCGAACGAAGCGTTCGCAAGCCAGGCGCTCGCGGTCGGCAAGGAGCTCGGCTGGGATCCGGAGAAGGTCAACGTCAACGGCGGCGCGATCGCGGTCGGCCACCCGATCGGCGCATCGGGCGCCCGCGTGCTCACCACCCTCATCTACGAGATGAACCGCCGCGGCGTCAGCAAGGGCCTTGCAACGCTCTGCATCGGCGGCGGCATGGGCATCGCCCTCTGCGTCGAGCGCTAGCAGAGCGGCATCTTCGTTCCGACGACGTCAAAGTGTTGCAGATCAGTTACGCCCCTGAACAATCGGTTAACGATTCGGGCTAAGCTCTTGCGCCGGTAGCCCGATTATCCCAGTCGCGACTCGAAGCCGCGTCCAGCGCGGCCGCTCAAGAAGGGATGATTGGGATGAGGAAATTTGGATTGCTTGGCACGAGCGCGCTGCGCTCGATTGTCATCGTTGGTCTTGGTGCAGCGGCCGGCGCGCCTGCTTTCGCACAGGACACGAACACCACCGGCGCCACTCGGCCGGTAACGAGCGAAGACGTTCAGGCGTGCAACCGGCTGCCGACCGACGCGGAGCGCGCGGCGTGCGTCCAGGCGCAAGGCGAACCGGAAGCCACTCCGGAAAAGGCCGGCGATCCGTCTACCCAGACCCCGGGTGAGAATGCCGAGCGCCAGGCCGAGAGCGACACCATCGTCGTCACCGGTTCGCGCATCCGCCGCAGCGCGTTCAACAGCCCCGATCCGCTGACGGTCATCGACCCCGAGCTGGAGCAGAAGAGCGGCAGGAGCGAAACCGCCGAGATCCTGCAGAGCTCGCCGGTCGCCGCCGGCTCGTTCCAGATCACGTCTCTGCTCTCCGCTGGTTCGTTCGTCACCAACGGCGGCGTCGGCGCGCAGACCCTGTCGCTGCGCGGCCTCGGCGCCGAGCGCACCCTGGTGCTGCTCAACGGCCGCCGTGCCGGCCCGGCCGGTACCCGCGGCTCGATCGCCGGCTTCGACCTCAACGTCATCCCGGCGGCCGCCATCCAGTCGGTCGAGATCCTCAAGACCGGCGCATCGTCGATCTACGGCTCGGACGCGATCGCGGGCGTCGTCAACCTGCTGACCCGCAAGGCAACCGACGGCATCGATCTGCGCGGCTTCTCCAGCGTGCCGCTTGGCGGCGGCGGCGAGGGCTACGGTATCAGCGTTGCCTACGGCAAGGAATTCAGCCGCGGCTACATCATCGGCGGCGTCGACTACAACCATCGCAACGAGCTCGAGCGCGGCGACCGCGATTATCTCCTCTGCCCCGAGGAGTTCATCACCAATCCGCAGGGCCAGCTTGCCGACATCCTGGATCCGCGCACTGGCAAGCCGCGCTGCAACGCGTCCTTCACCAACGCTCTGCAGATCAGCACCCAGACGCTGTCGCCGGGCATCACCTTCGGCACGATCCAGTTCAACAACCCGGGTGACCGGCTGAACGAGTTCCTGCCGCCGCCGCCGAGGACCGCAACGTTCGGTCTCCCGGTCGGCTTCTACCCCGTCAGCTTCACCTGCACGGCAGCTGCGCTGGCCACTTCGCTCGAGCTTTGCCGGAACTCTGTCGGTTTGAACGATCCGATCAATCCGCTGGTCTACGGCTCCACGATCACTCCGAAGCTCGACCGTTACACCGCGTATCTCGACGCCGGGTTCAACATCACCGACAAGATCGAGGTGATCGGCGAGTTCCTGTACAACAGGCGTCAGACGGAGAGTCAGAATTTCCGTCAGCTGTTCTTCACGCAATTCTCCGGCCAGACGATCGGCACGACATCGACCGCCCGGCCTGCGTTCCAGTGCACCGCGGCCCGCCGCGCCACCAACCCGAACTGCGACCCGAACAGCGTCGGCGATCCGCTGAACGCCGGGTTTATCGGCAACTTCTTCCTGACCCCCGTCGTCGGCATTCCGACCTCGGTTTCGACCGATGTTCAATATTATCGCGGCGTTGGCGGCGTCAGGGCGGACATCGGCGACCTGCTGAAGGGCTGGAGGTTCGACAGCTATGTGCAGTACAGCCGCTCCGACGGCGACTATACGAACAGCCGAGTGTTCCAGGATGCGTACGAGCTTCTGGACTACCGTTCGCGGCGCTGCCTGCCTGGTCAGGTGACCCGCGTCCGCGGCGTCCCCTGCCTCGACATCAACTTCACCGATCCGCGCGTGATCGCCGGCAACTTTACGCCGCAGGAGCAAGCCTTCCTGTTCGGCAATGAGACCGGCAATACGCTCTATACGCAGGTCACTGCGGAGGCGAGCGTCTCGGGCGATCTGTTCACCCTCCCCGCGGGTCCGATCGGAGCTGCGTTCGGCATCCAGTATCGCCGTGACGAGATCGACGACACTCCGGGCGAGATCACGCTGGCGAACAACGTGTCCCAGCAGTCGGTGTCCGGACGCACGGCCGGCTTTGCGACCAGCAAGGAGGCGTTCGCAGAGCTTGAGGTTCCTCTCATCCACAACACCCCGTTCATCCAGCAGCTGACCCTCTCGGCGGCGGCCCGCGTGGTGAACTCCTATGCGGAGCGTGATCCCGATGGGGCCAACGACCGTGACAAGGGGAACTGGACCTACAAGCTGGGCTTCAACTGGCAGGTGAACGACTGGCTTCGCTTCCGCGGCAGCTATGGCACCTCCTTCCGCTCTCCGGCTCTGTTCGAGCAGTTCCTTGCCAACCAGACCGGCTTCCAGGGTCAGGCTGCGATCGATCCGTGCATTCGCTACGCCGAGCGCGTCGCGAACGGCGCCTTGTCGCCGCAGATCGGACAGCGCTGCCAGGCTCTCGGCATCGCCGGCGACTATTCGGGCGCAGGCACGAGCTCGGCCGTGGTCTCCACCGGCGGCGGCGTCGGCGTTCTCGACCCCGAAACCTCATCTGCCCGGAACGTCAGCATCATTCTGAACCCGAGGCAGGGTCTCTGGAACGGAATGCGCTTCAGCGTTGCGGTCGATTATTTCGACATCAAGGTGAAGGGTCAGGTGACGACGCTTGGAGCAGGCAACATCCTCTTCACCTGCTTCAACTCGACCAACTATCCGAACGATCCGACCTGCTCGCTCTTCACGCGCGACACCACTCCGGGCTCTTCCCGCTTCGGCGAGATCATCTCGGTGAGCAATCCGTTCCTCAACATCAACAGCCAGCGGAACCGCGGCATCGACTTGACAGCCCGGGTCACCCAGGACCTGGGGCGCCACGGCACCCTGTCGATGTTGGCGCAGACGACCTGGCAGATCGAGGATAGGTTCGAGCTGTTCGCCGGCGCCGTCGCCGACGACAACGGCGAGTCGAGCGATCCGATCTTCGTCGGCGACCTCAAGACCACCTACACCAATGGTCCGGTGTCCGTGTTCTACGGTCTCAACGTGATCGGCGGAACGAGCGACGAGCAGGATCTCCGCGATACCCGCGGCGGTGAGATCTGTCTCACCAGCGCGCTTCGTGGCGGTCTGGTTTGCCCGGTCTACAAGCTGAAGCCGCAATTCTACCACAGCGCTTCGGTCACGATCGATATCGCAAAGCGGTTCAGCATGACGATGGGTGTCAACAACATCCTGAACAACACTCCGCCGCGCGTGTCGGGTGCCTTCTCGCCGATCTCAAGTCTCGGCCAGGTGCCTGTCTTCGGAACCCAGTACGACCTGATCGGGCGTCGCGCCTTCGTCAGCTTCAGGGCGAAGATGTAGTCCGATCCGGCTCTTGCATCAGATATTGAAGAAAGGTTTCGACATGAGGAAATTGGGAATACTTCTGCCGCTCCTGGCCGGTTTCGCCGCTGCTCCTGCCTACGCGCAGGAGGAGCGGGCGATCACCGCCCGCGCCGAGCTTCGCGCGGGTTACGACGAAGTTCGCGGTGAGCTCACCGTGCAGAATTCGGCCTTCACCAACGATTTCGGCGTCAGCAACGTGGCGTTGGGAGTCGAGGTGGGCGTCGACGGCCGGATCAGCGACGGCCTGCAGGTCGGCGCCTATGCGGGCATCGACTTCTCCAAGGTCGACGATTGCGTGGATCAGCCCTTCGAGACGATCGTCGCCGGTCGTGGCGACCGGGTCTGCATGGACGCGGACACCAATCTCACGGCGGGCCTGCGCGCGGGCGTTCCGATGGGCGACGGCGGCCTGATCTACGTCAAGGGCGGCTATTCCCGCGGCAAGTTCAAGGGCAGCTACAACCGTACCGCTACCACCCAGATCTTCTCGGACAGCGACACGGTCGGCGGCTACCATCTCGGTGCCGGCATCGAGCTTGGTCTCGCCAGCAACGTCTATCTGAAGGCCGAGTATGTCCACCACCGCTACAGCGACGCGTTCAAGGACGCGCTGACCGGCACGGACAAGCTCGATCCGCACCGGCACCAGCTGATGGCCGGCGTCGGCTTCCGCTTCTGAAGATTGGCGAGGCGCCCTCCTCTGGGGGGCGTAGCCTTCCAGGGTAAAAGGGCTGCTCTCCCACCGGAGAGCGGCCCTTTTTTCCTTCGCTCCCGCTCTCTCTCTTTCAGCACGCCGTCGTGCGCGGCGGAGGAGCGTTCAGCTCGCCCGCTCGTCGAACGGCACGGCGGGCACTCCTTCCTGTTCGTTCCGGCCCGCGAAGCTCCAATTCCCGCCGTCATAAGCAAAGAATGTGGGACGGCCGCCAACGAACGCACCCTCCTCCCAGCGGTGAACCTGAAGCTGGACGTTCCCCTTGCTGAGTTCGATCCAGTTGAAGCTCTGCTGTTCCCCTCCCCTCAGCCGGGTCGAGGTCGCCGTGCCTGCCTGGATCACCAGCGCGGCCCCGGCGGTCTCCACCATCTCACGGGCAGAGACGGAGTAGGCCCGGTGGAAATGCCCGGCCAGCAGCAGGTCGACGCGGGCATCGGCGGCCGCGGTAAGCGCATCCATGCTTCGATTAGCGACCTTTGTGAGCTCGCCCTCATCGCCCAGCGGCATCGCGAAGAGGGGATGGTGGGTGACGAGGATCCGCGTCTTCTCGGGCGGCACATTGATGAAGCTCTCGCGGATCTTCACCATCTGATCGAGCGAGACGCTGCCGTCCTTGATCGTGAGCGACCGCGCGGTGTTGATGCCGAGCACCGCAAGCTCGTCATTCTCGAACCAGGGGCAGAGCTCGTCGTCGATGAAGCGCTTGTAGCGGTTCAAGGGCCGGGCGAAGCGCCGGAAGACGTCGTAGAGCGGAACGTCGTGATTGCCCGGCACGGCGATCACTTCCAGCCCGCCCTGTTCGATCCGCTCTACGAACTGCGCCGCAAGCTCATATTGGGCGACCCGCGCGCGCTGGGTGAAATCGCCGCTGATCACGACGAGGTCCGGACGCTTCGCGAACAGGAATTCCTCGACCGCGGCTACGACCGCCGGGTCGTGCCTGCCGAAATGGACATCGGACAAATGGGCGATACTGGCCAAAAGCGCTCTCCCGGGAATGATGCCTCGGTGAACGATCCGCTCCGCCTGCGGTTGCCTCAGCTCCAGCTTCGCTCGTAGCGGCTGCCAAGCGTCGTCAGCAGCTCATATTGCGAGAGCCCGGATTGGGCGGAGGCGCTCGGCAGATGGAAATCGAGCTCCAGCCACTCCCCTTCCCTCACCTCCGGCGCGTCGTCGACGCAGACGGCGGTAAGATCCATCGAGACCCGCCCCACCACCGGTGCGAAGCGGTCGCCGATTCTGACGCGGCCGGTGTTGGAGAAGCCGCGCAGATAGCCGTCCGCATAGCCGATGTTGAGGATCGCCAACTCCTGCTCGCGCTCGGCCGCGAAGGTCGCGTTGTAGCCAACGGTCTCCGAAGCCCCAACGCGGCGGCGCTGCACCACCTGCGCCTCCACCTTCACCACCTGGGCGATATGCCCCTCCGCCTCGGGCCTTGGAATGCCGCCGTACAGCGCCAGGCCCGGGCGCGTGAGGTCAAAGGCGTAGCCGCGGCCGAGACAGATGCCGGCGCTGTTCGAGAGGCTGCGGCGCTTCGCCGGCACCCGCTCGGAAAGCGCCGTGAAGTCCGCGCGCTGGCGTTCGTTCATCGCCACATCCTCGTCCCCGCAGGCGAGGTGGCTCATCAGCGTTTCGATCCGAAGCCCGTCTAGCAGTCCGTCGGACACGTCCCGAGCGGAGAGCCCGAGCCGGCTCATCCCGGTGTCGATCATCACGTCGCAAGGCCTTTCGGGCGCTGCTTCCCGCCAGCGGGCGACCTGGAGCGGCGTGTTCAGCACGGGCCGCGCCGGCGAGGCCGCCGCATGGCTGACATCCTCTTCGGCGAGGCCGTGGAGGACGCTCAGCGAAGCCTCGCTCGTCCACGGCATCAACGCTTCCGCCTCGGCCCAGGTGGCGACGAAGAAGTCGCGGCAGCCCGCCTCCGCAAGGCGGGCCACAACCTCCCGCGCGTCAATGCCGTAGCCGTCAGCCTTGACCGCGGCTCCGCAGGCGGCGCTGCCGCTCATCTCCGCTAGCCAGCGCCAGTTGGAGACCAAAGACGCGCCATCGATCTTCAGGCGGAGCGGACGGTGGGGCTGCATCAGGATCGCCGGGATAGCGCTCGCCCCGCCGCTAGTCCAACTCCTTGCCGGCCGTTTCCGGCAGCCAGAAGAAGGTCACCACCAGCGCCATCGCAACGACCCCGATCGTGTACCAGAGGCCGGCGAACGGATCGCCGGTTCGCGCCACGATATACTGGCTGATGAAGGGCAGGAAGCCGCCGAAATAGCCGGTTCCGATATGATAGGGCACCGACATTGACGTATAGCGCACCCGCGCCGGAAACAATTCGACCAGTAGCGCAGCCACGGGGCCGAACGTCATCCCCGAAAGGAGCCCGATGACGGTGATCGCCAGCACGATCTGCCAGATGCGCGAGAAAGGCGGCACCGTCTTCTCGAGCGGATATCCCGCGCCCGTCAGCGCCGCATCGAGCGCGGCAGCGTTGGCGGCATCCACCGGCGTTCCGCCGATCGTTACCGCCGGCGCTGCGCCTGGAGCGCCCTCGAGCTTGGTATAGGCGACGCCCTTCTTCGACAGTGCGTCGAGCACCTGCCCGCAGGCTGTCGTCTGCCCCTTGGTGGCGAACAGCTCAAAGCTGCAATTGCTGCCCGTCACCACCACCGGGTTCCGCTCCATCGCCTCCGCCAGCGAAGGATTGGCGGCCGCCGCGATCCAGTGGAACAATGGGAACATGAGGAGGATCGTCAGCGCATAGCCGATCACGATCGGCTTCTTTCGCCCGACCTTGTCCGACAGCCAGCCGAACAGGATGAACCAGAACATGCTGATGAAGGCCGCCGCGCCGATCATCGTGCGAGCGGCCGTGTCCTCGATCCGAAGCGCGTTCTGCATGAAGTACATCGCCTGGAATTGCGCGGTGTACCAGATGACTGTGAGGCCGGCGGCGATGCCGAACAAGGCGACCAGGATCAGCTTCACATTGCCTCTGCTGGCGAAACTTTCCTTCAGCGGGTTCTTCGCGACCTCGCCCGCTTCCTTCATCGCCTGGAAGACCGGGCTCTCCTTCAGCTTCAGCCGCACCCAAAGCGAGACGGCAAGCAGCACGATCGAGAACAGGAACGGGATCCGCCAGCCCCAGGCGTCCCACGCCGCCTTGTCGACGAACCATTCTGACGCGAGCACCACCGCAACGCTGAGCAGGAAGCCGCCGATCACGCCAGCCTGGATGAAGCTCGTATAGAAGCCGCGCTTGTCCCGCGGCGCGTGTTCGGCGACGTAGATCGCCGCACCGCCATATTCCCCGCCGAGCGCCAGCCCCTGAAGCACCCGGAGGAAGACCAGAATCGCCGGCGCCGCAAAGCCGATCGACGCATAGCTCGGCACCAGCCCCACAGCCGCGGTCGCGATTCCCATCAAGGTGATGGTGACGAGGAAGGTGTATTTCCGCCCAAGCCGGTCGCCCAGATAGCCGAACAGGGCCGCCCCGATCGGCCGGACGCCGAAGCCGACCCCGAACGACGCAAGCGCCAGCAGGAATTGCGCCGTCTCGTTGCCGGTCGGGAAGAATTGCCGGCCGATGATCGCAGCCAGCGTGCCATAGATGAAGAAGTCGTACCACTCGAACACGGTACCGAGCGTCGAAGCGAAGATGACCAGCCGGTCCCGCTTCGCATCGATCACATAATCGCCCGCAACCGCCCCCGCCATTCCGCTCTCCCGTCGCCTATTCCTCGTTTACGCGGCGACGGGCGGCGCGGGCAAGCGTCGGAAGCGGCCCGGCCTCGCTGCGGCCGGGCCGCCCGCAGCTAGCGCTTGCGGTATGCGTTGACCTGCGACTGGCTGACGTCGCTTGCAAAGCAGAGGGGCGCCGCTCCGCCGCCGCGGCTGTACGCGCTCCGCCCGCCGCACCGGCTGCCGTTGCTCGCGCTGTTGTACGGGCACGGGCAATTGCCGGAATAGCTTGCGATCGACTGCTTGATGATCGCCTGCTTGATCTGCGCGTCGGACTCCCTCGCCTGCGCGGCCGAGCCCAGTGCGCCGAAGCTGCCGACGACAAGCGCGAGTGCGGCGATATGGCCGCGCATCGATGTTATTTTCATATGAGCCTCCCCTTGCGGACCGCCGCCAAGCGCGGGGTCCAGGAGAGAGGCTAAGTGGCGGGAAAGCGGCCTCTAATCACAACCCGGTCCGTTCCGGTTAGACTGAAGCGTCCAAGGAACGTTACGCCGTCGAAACTTGAGCCGCTATGGATGAAGCCTCAGAACAATCGCGTCCCGTTCGGCACGGGCAGGTCCGGGCGGATCAGGACGACGGCGCCGCTCTCGTCCGGGAAACCGACCGTAAGCACCTCCGACATGAAGGGGCCGATCTGGCGCGGCGGGAAGTTGACCACGGCCGCGACCTGCCGGCCCATCAAATCCTCCGCGCTGTAATGATCGACGATCTGAGCGCTCGATTTCTTGATTCCGATGCCGGAGCCGAAGTCGATCCGCAGCTTCCATGAGGGCTTCCGCGCCTCGGGGAACGGCTCCACCGCCACGATCGTGCCGGCGCGGATATCGACCGCGAGGAACTGGTCGAAGTCGATCCGGTCGGCGGCCGGCGCTGCGGGATCGGAGAGCTTGTGCGTCATGACGTCATTCATGAGCAGCGCTGCGCCACGCCGTCAATCCGTTCCGCAGGCGCAAGGATTCACAAGCGGTTCATCAAGCTGCTGCTCTTCTCACGGCGTCGAAAGGGAGGGTTTCGTTTCATGCGTAAGTTGAGTTTCGTCCTGGCGCTAGCGCTGTTTCCGGCGCTCACCGGTCCCGCCGCAGCACAGACGCGGGAGCAGCAGCAGAGGTGGGAGGACGCGCAGGAGCGCTACCGGGTCGAGACCGAAATCTACCAGCGCGAACGGGACCGCTACATGGCCGCACGCGACCGCGACCGTGAATATGGACGCTTCGAGGATGGCCGCGACCGCTACGCCACCGACTATGACGCGGCCCGCGACTATCGCGACGACCGCCGCTACGAGGAGCGGCGCCTCACCGCTCAGGACGAAGTCTATCGCGGCTCCGACGGGCGCTATTATTGCAAGCGCAGCGACGGAACGACCGGTCTCGTCATCGGCGGCGCGACCGGCGGCCTTATCGGCAACGTGATCGACGGCGGGCGCCATCGCACCGCGGGCACGCTGATCGGGGGCGCGCTTGGAGCGATCATGGGCCGCGCCATCGAGCAAAGTAACGACGTGCGCTGCCGCTGAGCCCTTCCAATGCGACCATTCCGCGTGATGCTCGTTTGTTGATCATGTCCAGATCAGCAACCGACATCATGCAGGAGATCATCTTCGCCGCGGTGGTCGATTCGCTTGACGCGTTGAAGAGCGCTTCCAAGGGCGTTCCGAACACGCTTCTGCGCGATATCGGGGCGATTCACACCAATTCGACCTTCTCGGATCTCCCGAAGGAGCTTCAGGCGACGATCACGGCCAGCGTCCGCTCGGCGTTCAACCGGTTGCTGAAGGAGGGCTATTCGGTGGCGCCGCGCGACGCGGCCCAGCCGCAGCGGCCACCCGCCGGAGGTCAGCCGCCGCGCCCGCCGCGCGGAGGCGGAGGTCCGCCGGGCGCCAACCGGAGGAGGCCGCAGGGGCCGAGGCCGGCCCCGCAGGTGGAGCGAAAGCCGGGGCCGCGCCGGCCGAAATAGCTATCGGCGCTGCTCGACCCGCTCGAGGCGGAGCCAGTCAGCCATCAGCCGGAGCTCGCTGCCGAGCCTCTCAACGGTCTCCGGCGGCGCATCGGGCTCGAGCGTCGTCTGCTGGACGACCAGCACCGAGCGCTGCCGATCGGCCTTGAGATCCACCCGCGCCGCGAGCCGCTCGTCCATCAGGAAGGGAAGCACGTAGTAACCGTGCACCCGCTTCTCGGCGGGCGTGTAGATCTCGATCCGGTAGCGGAAGCCGAACAGCCGCTCGGTGCGGCTGCGTTCCCAGATGAGGGGATCGAACGGAACCAGCAGCGCCTGGCCCTCGATCCGCCGCGGCCGGCGCGCCTCGCGGTGCAGATAGGCTTGCTGCGTCCAGCCCTCGACGCGCGCGGGGAGCAGCACCCCCTCCTCCACCAGGCCGGCGATCGCCGAACGGGCAGCGTCCGGGGAGAGGCGGAAATAATCGCGCAGGTCGCTCGCGGTTGCGACTCCGTGCGCCCGCGCCGCCCGCTCGATCAGCGCCCGCTGCGCGTCCGCTTCGGAAGGGGTCGGCAGCGCCATGACCGATGGCGGGATCACCCGTTCGGTAAGGTCGTAGACCCGCTCGAAGCTGCCGCGCCGCGTCCGCGTCGTCACGTGCCCGGCCCAGAACAGCCATTCGAGCGTCCGCTTCGAATCGCCCCAGGCCCACCAGCCGCTGCGGCTCCGGCTCTCCTGGAAATCGGAGGCGGCAAGCGGCCCCTCCTGCCGCAGCCGCTCCAGCACCGCCATCGCCTCGGGCCGCCGCTCGGTGGCGAACGCCCGCATCGCCGACCAGCCGATCTCCCCCCGATCCGCCTTCGCCATCCGCCAGCGCAGCAGCGGATGGAGCTCGAGCGGAAGCAGTGAGGCCTCATGCGCCCAATATTCGAACAGCCGGCGCTGCGCCTTCGCTCCCCAGGCGGAGCGGTCGAGCACAGTCAGGTCGTACGGCCCGAGGCGCGAGAAAGCGGGCAGATAATGCGCGCGGCTGAGGACGTTGACGCTGTCGATCTGGTGAAGCGAGAGACGCCCGATCAAACGTCTCAGATGCCCCTGGTCGACGCGCTCCGGGCGCGGCCCTCCGAAACCTTGAGCGGCGAGCGCGATCCGGCGGGCGGAAGCGAGCGACAGCCGCCCGGTCAGCGCGCCATCACTCCACCGTCACCGACTTGGCGAGGTTCCGCGGCTGGTCCACGTCCGTGCCCTTGGCGACGGCGACATGGTAGGCGAGGAGCTGCACCGGGATCGCGTAGACGAGCGGCGCGATCAGCGGGTGGACCTTCGGCATCTCGATCGAGGCGATGACCCCATCGCCCGCCGCGGCGAGCCCTTCCGCATCCGAGATCAGCACCACCTTGCCGCCCCGCGCCCGAACTTCCTGCATGTTCGAAACCGTCTTCTCGAACAGGGGCCCCGAGGGGGCGAGCACGATCACCGGTACGTGATCGTCGATTAGGGCGATCGGCCCGTGCTTCATTTCGCCCGCCGCATAACCTTCGGCGTGTATGTAGCTGATTTCCTTCAGCTTCAGCGCGCCTTCCATCGCCATCGGGTAATCCGGGCCGCGGCCGAGATAGAGCACGTCGCGGGCGCGGGCGATCACCGGCGCCATCCGCTCGATCTCTTCATCGTGGCGGAGCGCGGCGTTCATGGCGGCCGGCGCTTCGGTGAGATGGGCGACGATCTCGCGCTCCTCTTCCTCGCTCATCCGCCCCTTGTCGCGCGCCACCTTGGCTGCAAGCGCTGCAAGCACGGCCAGCTGACAGGTGAAGGCCTTGGTGGATGCAACGCCGACCTCCGGCCCAGCGTGCGTCGGAAGCAGCAGATCCGCCTCGCGCGCCATCGAGCTGGTGGGCACGTTGACGACGACGGCGATCTTCTGCCCCTCCTCGCGCGCATGGCGGAGAGCGGCGAGCGTGTCCGCCGTCTCGCCCGACTGCGAGATGAAGAGTGCCATGCCGCCGGGCTCCAGGACCGGCGCGCGGTAGCGGAATTCAGACGCGATATCGAGCTCCACCGGCACCCGCGCGAACTGCTCGAACCAGTATTTGGCGACCATCCCGGCATAATAAGAGGTGCCGCAGGCGACGATCGTGATGCGAGGCACGTCCTTGAAGCTGAACTCCATGTCGGGGAGCGAGACCTGCTGCTCGAGCGGACGGATGTAGCTGCTCAGAGTTTGAGCGACGACGATCGGCTGCTCGAAAATCTCCTTCTGCATGTAGTGGCGGTGATTGCCCTTCTCGACCGCGGCCGCGCTCGCGCCGGAATTGACGATCGGCCGCTCGACCGGCTTGTTCTCGCGGTCATGGATCTGGGCGCCCTCACGGGTGACCACCGCCCAATCGCCCTCGTTGAGGTAAGCGATCTTCTGCGTCAGCGGCGCCAGGGCGAGCGCGTCCGAGCCGAGATACGTCTCGCCATCGCCATAGCCGACGGTGAGCGGAGCGCCCATGCGCGCGCCGATCAGCAGATGGGGATAGTCGCGGAACAGGATCGTGATCGCAAAGGCGCCGTGAAGGCGCGGCAGCACGTCGGCGACGGCTTGCTTCGGCTCGCTTCCTTTTGACAGCTCGTTGGCGATAAGGTGCGCCACCACCTCGGAGTCCGTCTCGCTCTGGAAGGTGCGGCCGAGCGCCTGCATCTCCTCGCGCAGCGGCCGAAAGTTCTCGATAATCCCGTTGTGAACGAGCGCGACCCCGTCGACGATG
>NZ_DASVUE010000264.1:0-6063 GCF_036387215.1 Allosphingosinicella sp.
GCAGGGATATATATTCGCGGCAGCCGCGCTGGCGGTCGTCATGGTGCCGTTGGGCGACGCCTATGCTCAGCAGGGGCTCAGCCTCGGAACGTTGTTCGGGAATGCGAAGGGCAAGACGAAGGCTCCGCCTCCTCCCCCGCCTCCTCCTCCGCCGCCTCCGCCCAGTACGAACCAGCCGCCGTGCCCGAAGCAGACCGGGCCGGCGCCGGGCAACTCGCAGAACAACAACGGCAATCCGACGCGGCCCTGCAACAAGAGCCCGAAATAACCGGATAGCCGGATAGGCGGGCAGGAGCTGCCGGGATTTCCCGGCTCCTGCCTGCTTTTCTCCATCTTTGAGCCCTTTCGGCCGTCCTGGCCGGGCGGCTGCTCCATGTCCGGCGCGCTTGTTGTACCGGGCCGGGACATCTTTGGCTGGCGGCGCTATGTTCTTGACGCCGCTTCGAAAAAATGGCTTCATCCTGGCCGGCCGCGAGGGGGACTCGATGCGGCGACAGTGGGGATTTTCGATGATCAGGCACTTGATCCGGGCGATTGCGCTGCTGTTTCTCTTCGCCGCGGTGCCGGCCGCTGCCCAGAGCTATTATTTCGAAGTGACGAACAGCGCCGGCGCTGTGGTCACGTCCTTCACTCTCCCCTCTCAGCCGCGGCCGCCGACGATAGCGGGCAAGGAGGGGTCCTATTTCTATTTCGAGGACGTGCCGGTCAATTATAACGGTTCCAAGAACATCGATTATGTGACCTTCTGGAAGGTGACCTCGCCGACGAACATCGTGCTGAGTTACGAAGACCCGAATGAGGGCGACTACATCTTCCAGCTCTATTCGACGGATGGGCGGTCGATCTACACCGGCCCGGAGAGTGCGCCGAATTTCCAGCCCGGCACCTATGCGGTCTACAACGCCAATGGCGCCTACACGCTGACGGTCGGTCTTCCCGAGCCGCAGACGTGGTTGATGATGATCATCGGCTTCGGCGCCGTCGGCGGCGCGCTTCGGCGCAGGCATCGGTTCAAGGGCACGTCTCGCGGTTCGACGGCGCTCGCCGCGGCCGCCTGAACAAAGCTTCCGCGGGGGCTCCTCCCGCAGCCGGACCTGAAGCATGAACTCCGTGGCGCAGCTGCTGAAATGGAAGGCCGCGGGAGCGGACCGGTCGGCGCTGCCGCTGATGGCGGGCGGCGCGATCTTCATCGCCTCGTTCGTCATCAGCCTCCTCAACCACAGCTGGCTCAATGAGGATGCGGCGCACAGTCCGCTCATCCTCACGATCGGAGCCTGGCTGCTCGTCCGCCGCTGGGGCGAAGTCTCCTCCGGCCGCTCCAGCGGGTCGCCGGCTTTGGCATTGGCGGTGCTGCTCCCGATGCTCTTCGTGCATGTGGTCGCGCAGTGGCTCGATTGGATCACGCTGGCCGGCTACTCGGCCTGGCTGTCGCTGGTCGCAGTCGGCTATGTCATGGCGGGCGGGGCGACGATGGCCCGGCTCTGGTTTCCCCTCTGCTACCTCCTGTTCGCACTGCCGCTCCCCAAGGGAACGACGGTGGTGCTGACCCAGGACATCCGCCTCTTCCTCTCCGATTACGCCGTGAGGCTGCTCGACCTGTTCGGATATCCGGTCGCACGGGCCGGCATCACCTTGTACGTCGACCGCTACGAATTGCTGGTCGAGGAGGCATGCTCGGGGCTGAACTCGATGCTGAGCCTCACCGCTGTCGGCCTGTTCTACGCATATGTGAAATACGGCTCGAGCTGGCGTTACACGATCCTCTTCACGCTGCTGATGATCGCAGTCGCAATGGCCGCGAACTTCCTGCGGGTGCTGCTGCTGATCCTCATCACCTACCATTTCGGCGACGCCGCCGCTCAGAGCTTCATCCACGAGGCAGCGGGCGTCACGCTGTTCGCGATCGCGCTTGCCGGCATGTTCGCGCTCGACAGGTTGCTCGCGCCGGTCCGCGCGCGGATGTTCAGGTCGGCATGACGGACATTCCCGCCAATCCGCTGATCACGTCCCGCCGGGCGCTGCTGTTCGGCTCGCTGCTCGGCGCCGCCGGCATCGCCGCGCAGATGCGCCGGCCTTTGCTCCGCCTCCGCGCCTCGGATCCGCCGCGCCTCGATTCGATCGTCCCGGGCCGCATCGGCGGCTGGCGACAGGTTGCCGGCGGCGATCTCGTCCTTCCGGGTGAGGCGCCGAAGAGCGACTTTTACGACCAGGAGCTGAAGCGGGTCTATCTGTCCGACGACGGCGCTCCGGCGATGATGCTCCTGATCGCCTATTGCGCGCGGCCGCAGCAGGGGCTGCTCCAGGTCCACGATCCGCGCGTCTGCTATCCCGGTGCCGGTTTCGAGCTCCAGCGGGAGGGAAGCAAGATACTGCGCATCCGGGATGGACAGCGGCTCGAGGCGCAAAGCTTCACGGGCGTGCGCCCCGACCGGACGGAACAGGTGCTCTACTGGATGAGGGCGGGGGACGAGATCACCCGGCCGGGGCAGGACCAGCATCTCGCGATCGTGAAGACGATGCTGCGCGGGCAAGTGCCGGACGGGCTTCTGGTGCGGCTGTCGGCGCTCGGCGGCGATCCCGCCATTCTTGGCCACGTCGGCCGCTTCGCGAGCGCAATGCTGGGTGCGCTTTTGCCTGCCGGGCGGCAGCTTCTGCTCGGCCCCTCGCTTTCGGCTAGCGCGGCTGGAACGGCCGGATGACGATGAAGATGAAGCCTGCGACCAGGACAAGCACCGCCATTGCGGCAAGATCGAAGCCGCTGTTGCCAAGATAGTTGGAAAGCGCGCAACCAATGGACGCAGCAAGATAATGCCACATCGGATCGGCCTTGGCCGGAGGAGAGACTGAGCGTTGCAGGAAGATCAGCACGATCGCCGCGAAGATCGCGACGGTGACGAAGTCGTAGGGAGTCTCCATCTCGTCCCCGATAAGCCTGACGCCGGGGGAGGGTGGCAGATGCCCCGGCGCGCGTCTACGCGATTGAGGGCGGGGGCCTTCATGATCGTTGCCGCCGCCGCATCCATCCAGCTGGCGGCGTGCGGGAAGAAGGACGACCCCGCGGGGCAGGTGGTCGCCACCGTCAACGGAACGGAAATCACCACCTCCGAGCTGCAGGCGGAAGCGGAGGCGCTCCAGGCCAATCTCCAGGATCCCGCCGCGCGCCGGCAGGTTCTCGAGCTCGTCGTCCAGCGCCAGCTTCAGGCGGCGGCCGCGAAGGAGCGGGGACTGGACAAGGATCCGCGCTTCCTCGCCCAGAGGCGCCGAGCCGAGCAATATATTCTTGCCCAGATGTATCTGATGGCCGCGGGGGCGGGCGCGGACGACGTCGACATGCGGCAGGCGCGCTCGTTCATCATGCGGAACCCCGCCTTGTTCGACGAACGGCAGGTGCTCGTCGTCGACCGGCTGGGGTTCGCGCCGGCGAAGGCGCTCAGCAAGGCGGAGGTCGCCGCAGTCGCCACGATGGCCGAGGCGGAGCGGCTGCTGCTCGCTAAAGGCATCCGGTTCGAGCGCCGCTCGGCTGTGGTGGATCCCACCGACCTCCCGCCCAAGGTCGCCGATAATCTGGTGAAGATGAAGGACGGCGTCGTCTTCTACGACAGCCAGGGCGACAACGGCATGTTCGGCGCGATCCTTGAACGCAGGCCCGAGCCGGTGCCGATGACCGAGCAGCTTTCCAGAGCAAGCGAGATCCTGAAGCGGCAGAAGCGGCAGGAAGCGGTCGAGGCGGCGGCGCGGGATCTGCGAAAGCGGGCCAAGATCAGCTATCAGGCGGGCTACGGCCCTGTGGGTTCAAGCGCAAAGCCGCGTTAACGGCGGGGTTCGACGCGCTAGAAGGCGTTGCTGTGGACGAGCACCCGGAACGTGCGGAAGATGATCCGGACGTCGCGCCAGATGGTCCAGCCGGAGAGATATTCGAGATCCGCCTGGAGCCGGTTGGTCAGATCCTCAGGCGAGCGCGTCGCGCCGCGATAGCCGCGGACCTGGGCAAGACCGGTCATTCCCGGCTTGATCGCGTGCCGGTGAATGTAGCGGGAGTCGAGCTGCCAGAAGAGCGAATCGCCGGCGGTGGAGGCGAGCGCGTGCGGACGCGGGCCGACGAGGCTCATGTCGCCCCTGACGACGTTGATCAGCTGCGGCAGTTCGTCAAGGCTGGTCCTGCGGATGAACCTGCCGACCCGGGTGATGCGCTCGTCCGAAAGGCTCGCGGAACGGTGGCCGGCGCCGTCCGCCGCGTCGGGGCGCATGCTTCGGAACTTCAGCACCTGGAAAATCCTGTTGCCCCGGCCGACCCGCTCCTGCCGGAAGAAGACGGGGCCGCGGCATTCGAGCTTCAGCGCGATCGCGATCGCGAGCATCAGCGGCGAGAGGAAGAGGAGCGCGGGGGCGGCGATCGCCAGGTCGAGCAGGCGCTTCAGGGCACGATCGCGGAGGCAAAGCGGACCGCAGCTGACGAGTAGGGTAGACTGGCCGTTATACCCCCTCATCTCCAGCGCGCCGAGTTCGTTGAGTTCGGGCGTCAGAAGCTCGACGTCGATGTCCATGCCTTTCAACAGCCTTGCCCAGCCGGGACGGCGGTCCGCCGTGCAGGCCAGGATCACCCGGTCGCAATTGTGGAGCAGGCGGCCCATCCGATCGAGGACGATCGGATCGTCGATGTTCGGGCTGATCTCGATATTGTCGGCGAAGATCACGATCTGGCCCTTGTCGGGATAGACCGGCACTCCGTCGACCAGCAGCACCTCGTTGACGAAGGACCAATTGTAACGGGCGCCCATCGCCTGACCGAAGGACCAGCGGGACAATGCCACAAGACCGAGCGCGGAGGTGCTTCCAAGGCCGAACACGAGGCGGGAGAAATCGCCGCTGACCTTCATGTAGAAGATGATCCCGATCATCACCGCATAGGCGAAGACGAGCGACTGGATGGCCCTGCGGATGCCCTCGCGCGGACGCGACAGGCATTCGATCGCATAGGCGCGCTTGTGGAGCGCCAGCCCAAGGTAGATCGGAAGCAGCACGACCAGCATGTCGCGGCCCTGGGCATGCAGCGGCTCGCCGAAACGGATCAGGTTGGCGATTGCAAAGGCGATGGCGATGCTGAATGCGTCGGCAAGGAACAGCGCCGAATAGAGCCTCAGCCGAAGCTTTTCCTTGGAGGTCCAGACGATCGTCGGGGCATCGTTCGCGGGCGCAAAGCTGCCGGCACCGGACGGCGCCTGCTCGACTCGTGACTTTTTCGCGAACGCCCCCCCGGGCGGCGCGGCCGTGCTCGCCACTGATGTTACCCCCACAACATCTTTGAAAGCTTACAAAAACGCCGACTCGATCATACCGCATTAGGATGCTGCAGTGCAACCGAGTCCGGCGGCGGCGGAACGGTGCTAAATATCTGTCCTATAATGGGACAACGCAGCTTTAGTAGCGGAGGTAAGGCACCCTTTCTTCGGCCCAGGCGCGCTCGTCGGCGAGCGTCAGCGCGTCGAGGTCAGCCGGCGCCGCTTCCCGGTCGTCGACCCATTCGCGGAGTGCGGGGCCGCCGTTGATCACGTCGATCGGAAGCTTCCCGAACGCATATTCGTAGGGGAAGTCCCGCCACAGCGGATAATCGGGGTAGAGCCGGCGGATCGCCTTGAAGGCGAGCGACTGCAGCCGCCACGGCTTGAACCGCTCATGATCGTAGAAGCCGCCTTCGGCGTGGATGTGGAGGCCGTTGCAGAGCTTCCCGACATGCTTGTGGAAGGTCGGCTCGAACCAACAATTGCGAAGGCGGCAGCCCTCGAGCCATTCGGGCGCGAGCGCGCGCATTTCGGCGAGCACCGCCCGCGCGTCGATGTCGGGGGCTCCGAACAGCTCCAGCGGACGGGTGGTGCCGCGGCCTTCGGAAAGCGTGGTGCCTTCGAGCATCACCGTGCCGGCATAAGCGCGTGCCATCGGCAGGTTGGGCGCATTGGGGCTTGGATTGATCCAGATCCGCTCCTCTGCCGGCCATCCGAAGCCGGGCGCGGCGGCGGGGTCGTAGCCCTCCATCTCGATCAGCCGGTAATCGACATCGAGCTTGAA
>NZ_DASVUE010000265.1:0-2476 GCF_036387215.1 Allosphingosinicella sp.
AACCTTGTGGCCGCTCTTCCACTACCGGATCGACCTGGCGGAGTATGACCGCAGCTTCGCGGGCGGCTACGAGCGCGTCAACGAGCGCTTCGCTGAGACGGTGTGCCCGCTCATTGAGCCGGACGACCTCATCTGGATCCATGACTACCATCTGATCCCATTGGGCGCGCAGCTTCGCGAGCGGGGGATCAAGAACCGCCTGGGCTTCTTCCTCCACATCCCGTTCCCGCCGTCGCGGCTGATGGTGTCGCTGCCGTTCCACGAGGGACTGGTGCTGTCGATGCTCGCCTATGACGTGATCGGCTTCCAGACGAAGGAGTGGCTGGACAGCTTCCAGAACTATGTCGAGCGCGAGCTTGGCGGCCATTGCGACCCGGACGGCATGATCCATGTCGGCGACCGCTCGGTCCACGCCGCCGCTTATCCGATCGGGATCGACTATAAGGAGTTCCAGGAGGCGGTGGAGAGCCCGCGCGCCGCCGAGGCTTACAACCGGCTCAAGAAGAGCGCCGACGGGCGGCACACGATCATCGGGGTCGACCGGCTCGATTACTCCAAGGGCCTCGCCGAGCGGTTCGAAGGCTATCGCCGCTTCCTCGAAGAGCATGAGGAGTGCCGCGGCCGTGTATTCATGCTCCAGATCGCGCCGCCGTCGCGCGGCGAAGTCGCGACCTACGAGGTGATCCGCGAGCAGCTGGACGAGCTTTCCGGGCGCATCAACGGCGAATGGGCGGAGGTGGACTGGGTGCCGATCCGCTACGTCAACCAGGGCTATGCGCGCGAGGACCTCGCCGGCTTCTACCGCGCGTCCGAGATCGCTCTGATCACGCCGCTGAGAGACGGGATGAACCTCGTCGCCAAGGAGTATGTGGCGGCGCAGGACCCGGAGGATCCGGGCGTCCTCATCCTCTCCCGCTTCGCCGGCGCCGCGCTTCAGCTGAAGGACGCGGTGCTCGTGAACCCCTATAGCCGGGACGAGATCAGCGACGCGATCCTTACGGCGATCCGGATGCCGAAGGAGGAGCGCATCCGCCGCTGGCAGGCGATGAACGCGAGCGTCAAGGGCGAGGACGTGGTCGCCTGGCGTCACGCCTTCGTCTCCGCGCTGGAGGGCGCGAAGCCCGGAAGCTGATCTGGGTTGCGCCCGCGCTGCAACAGGCCGCCGCCAATCGCTGCGGCTCCGGAACAAGAACCTCCACATCAGGTTCACGCGGCGATGCTCCGCCCGTCGCTCCTCGCCGCCTTCGCGCTCCTTGCCGCCGCCTCTCCGGCGCTTGCCGAAGGGCCGGAGCAGATTCAGGGCCTCGGCCCGAAGAAGGGCGAGTGGCTGCTCAACTATACGGGCCAGTTCGGAAGCGCCCGAGGCACCGACGCCGCGCGCCAGCATTCGGGCCAGTCCTTCTACGGCCTCAGCGACCGCATCGCGATCGGCGGCGAGACCCAGCTCGGCTATCGAAGTGGGCCGCTCGTCAAGGAGGACCGGCTCTATTTCGACTATGACAGCGTGATCGCGCTCGTCCGCTTCAGCGATGCCGAGAAGGACCCGATCGGCACCGGCTTCTGGCTCCAGGCCGCGCTCGACAGCGACGGCGAGGTGGCGCGGCTGGAAGCGCGGGGCATCGTCGAGAAGAAGACGCCGACCTTCCACGCCGAGGGCAATCTCATGCTGCGCCGGGTCAACGAGGAGGAGCAGGAGGGGACCTATATCGCCTATGCCGGCCGCCTCAGCTGGTCGCTCGGGCAAAGCAGCTGGATCGGTGCCGAAGTCTCGGGCCAGGCCGCGCGTCTCGGCGGGTTCGGCAAGGAGCCGCTCGAGAAGGAGCATTACCTTGGCCCCAGCATCCGCCACGAGATCGAGCTTGGCCGGGACAAGAGCCTCGAGCTCGGCCTCAGCTATCTGAGGCGCATCGACAGCGACGAGGGCCTGAGGAGCGTGTTCCAGCTGACTGGCGAGCTTCGCTTCTAGTCGATAGGCTCCTCTCCGGGCTTCCACTCATAGGGGTAACGCTGGCGCTTCGGCTCGGTCCACCAGATGTGGCGGCCGGTTTCCGTCGATGCGACCGGGCGGCCGTCGGCATCGCGCGCCGGCTCGTAGCGGAAGCGCTGCTCGATCAGGCGGCAGGTGGCCTCGTCGAGGTCTCGGTTGCCGCTCGACCGGGTGACCGTGCAGCCGCTCGGCCGGCCGTCGACGCCGATTGTGTAGCGGACGAGGACGGTCCCGCCGGCCCGGGCGCTTTTGGCGGCGCGGGGATAGTCGCGGCCGGAAAGAGCGCCGGCGACCTGGCGAGCGCGGGTGCCGGAGCCGCCGCTTCCCGAGCCGCTGCCGGAGCCGCCGCCTCCGGTTCCGGTTCCTTCGCCGCCGGCGCCGCTGCCGGTGCCGGGCCGGTCGGAGGCGCCTCGCGATGCGTCCCTTCCGACCGCCGGCGCCGGAGCTGCGGCGACGGGCGGCGGGACCGGGAGCCGCACTTCGGGCGGA
>NZ_DASVUE010000266.1:0-2654 GCF_036387215.1 Allosphingosinicella sp.
GAATGAGGATGAGTGGAAGAACCTCCACGTCATCTTCGCCACCGCCCATGGCGGCGTCCGGCGCAATTCCATGGATTCGTTCGCCAACGTGCCGTCCAACGGCAAGTTCGCCATGCGCTTCGACGAGGATGCCACCGACCGACTGATCGGCGTCGCGCTCCTCACCGAGGATGACGACGTCCTCCTTGCGACCAAGGAAGGCCGCGCGATCCGCTTCGAGGCCACCGCCGTCCGCGAATTCCAGAGCCGCACCTCGACGGGCGTGCGCGGCATCACCTTGCGCGAAGGCGACGAAGTGATTTCGCTTTCGATCCTGACGGGCTTTCCGGCCACGACCGAGGAGCGTGAAGCCTACCTCCGCGCCGCTGCCTGGAAGGAGAATGAGAACGAGCCGACCCTCAGCCCCGAGCGGATGGCGGAGTTCGCGGCGGCCGAGGAGTTCATCCTCACCGTCACCGCCAACGGCTACGGCAAGCGCACTTCGGCCTACGAATATCGCCGCACCAACCGCGGCGGCCAGGGCATCACCAACATCGAGACGTCGCAGCGCAACGGCTGCGTCGTCGCGAGCTTCCCGGCCCACAATGGCGAACAGCTGATGCTGGTCACCGATCAGGCCAAGCTCATCCGCACCACCGTCGGCGACATCCGCATTGCCGGCCGCAACACGCAGGGCGTTACCATCTTCCGGGTCGCCGACGGCGAGCACGTCGTCTCCGCCGCCCGCATCGACGAGGAGGAGGAGCCGGAGAACGAGGCCGAGGCTCTCGTCTCGGACGAACTTGGCGCCGCTCCCCCCGCCGCGGCGGAAGAAGCCGTCCAGCTCGACGACGGGACTGGTCCCCAGACGCTGCCGGACAGCCAGGAAGGGGAATAGGATCAGGGGAGAGGCGCACCTCTCCCCTCGCCTCACGCTTGCGCCGGCGGCTCCCACAATTCGATCGGATTTCCTTCCGGATCGTGGATCCGCGCGAAGCTGCCGAACTCGGTATTGTCCCACTCGTCCTTGGTGATCACCTCGATGCCTGAGGAGCGCAGGTGCTCGACCAGTTCGCCGATCCCGCGCACGCGCAGGTTCAGCATCGTCTGCTTCTCCAGCGGGAAATAGTCGCTCGCTTCCTTGAACGGCTCGAACACCAGCGGGCCGGGCTCGGGGTACCAGCACCACTCGCTGGATTCGCCCTTCTCGTCGGTGCCGCAGCCGCCGCCGACGCCGAGATGCTCCCGGTACCAGCTTTTGATCGCTTCCGGGTCCTTCGCCCGGAAGAAGAAACCGCCCATTCCAACAACCGGCATCTGCGCCCCCTCTGCTTGTTTGGCATTGCAGCTTAGGGCGAACATGCGACGAAAGGTATCGCCCGAAAGGGTGATTTCGCGCCGCTCGCGGCCTTGAACTGCAGCCGGGCGGCGTTACGCTCCCGCTCATGCCCCGCCGCCGCCGCGCCGCGCCCGCCGTCACGGCTCCCCAGATCGCCCTCTACGGCGCACTGCTCGCACTGGGCGCGCTGGGCCTCGACTGGATCCAGTATCAGCGGCTCGCCCGGTCGCGGACCGGGGATCTCTACCTGCTGCTGGTGGCGGCCGCCTTTCTCGCGCTTGGGATCTGGATGGGCTCGCGGCTCCTTGCCCGCCGGCGGCCGGATGGCGAAACCGGCAATCCCGCTGCCCAGGCCTCGCTCGGCATCAGCGACCGGGAGCTGGCAGTGCTCGAGGCGCTCTCCGGAGGGCGCTCCAACAAGGAGATCGCCGAAGCGCTCCACATCTCTCCGCACACGGTGAAGACTCATGTCGCCCGCCTCTACGAGAAGCTCGGCGCGCGGCGGCGGACCGACGCCGTCGCCCGTGCCCGCGCGCTTGGAATTCTTCCCTAAGTGGCGAGAATAGCCCATTCGGGCGATTGATGCGGCGGCCCGATCGGGTCTTCCTGGGGCCGTTCTGAAGAGGGGAGAGAAGATGCTGAAGACGATCCTGACCTACGGCCTGATCGCGGGGCTGATCGCCGGGGTTCCGCTCACGATCTTCACGCTGACGATCGACGGCGACGATATGATGCAATGGGGCATGCTGGTCGGCTACGGCCTGATGCTGCTCGCGTTCACGACGATATTCATAGCTATCAAGCAACGCCGCGACGGCCCGTGCGGGGGCGTGATCCGCTTCTGGCCCGCCTTCGCCCTCGGCCTCGGCATCTCCTTTGTCGCCGGGATCCTCTACGTCATAGCATGGGAGATCGGGCAGGCGCTGAGTGGGAGCGACTTCGCAGCCACTTATGCCAACGCCCTGATCGCGCAGCAGAAGGCGGCGGGGGTGAACGGGGCCGCGCTCAAGCGCTATGCGGCCGAAATGGAGGAGTTCCGCCGCAGCTACGCCGATCCGCTGTTCCGGCTGCCGATGACGTTCGCGGAGATCTTCCCGGTGGGAGTGCTGGTCAGCCTCGTCGCAGCAGCGCTCCTGCGCAACCCGCGCTTCCTGCCTGCGGTGCGCTAGCGATATCGGAATAAGGCTTGCCATACAGGAGACGTACTGTTATTTCTGGATTTACAGAAAGAAGAGTAATGTCCCTGATCGAACATCCCGACGTCAAAGCCTTCATCCTCCATTGGGGGGAGATGGGCACGCAATGGGGCGTCAACCGCTCGGTCTCGCAGATCCAC
>NZ_DASVUE010000267.1:0-2913 GCF_036387215.1 Allosphingosinicella sp.
GGCGGGATCCAGCGGATCGTGCCGGCGCCGGAAAGGCGGAGCGCTTGCGCGCCGAGCTCGCTCGTGCCGTGGCGGCCGACCAGCGGCTGGGCCTTGGCGGCGTCGCATACGCGGCCGCCGCCGAACTCGCGGACCGGCTCCCCCGCGGGCTCAGCGGGAGGCACCGGCGTGCAGGCGGCGGTCATGAGCAGCAATCCTCCCAGCGCCGGCTTCGTCATTGCGGTTCGAGCTCCGTCCTCGTCATGGCCAGCTTACCGTTCTTGATCGCAAAGGCGAGCCGCCCTTCGACAAGGTCGAGCGCATCGCGCCCGAATTCCTCGAAACGCCAGCCTTCCAGTATCTGCAGCCCCTCGCGCCGTCCGGCGGCGAGCAGCTCCAGCTCCTCGGTCCGGGCGATGAGGCGAGCGGCGACATTGCTCTCCCGTGCGCGGATCTTCAGCAGCAGCTTCAGGAGGTCCGCGACCAGCGCGCCTTCCTTGCCGAGCCCCGGCTGCCTGTCCTCTCGGACCGGCATCTCGTCGGCGGGGAGCGGCTGAGCGGAGGCGAGCGCGTCCATCAGCCGAGCGCCGATGTCGTTCGACCGCCAGCTTGCCGAAAGCCCACGGACGCTTCCAAGCGCCTCCTGGCTGGAAGGCGGGTGCGAGGCGATGTCGGCCAGCGTCTCGTCCTTCATGATCCGGCCGCGCGGGAGATTCTTTGAGCGGGCCTCGATCTCGCGCCAGGCGGCGGCGGCCTTGAGGCGGCCCAGCACCTCCGGCTTCCGGCTCGGCACCCGCACCCGCTTCCACGCCTGCGCGGGATCGTTGGCATAGTTGGAAGGATCGCCCAGCCGCTCCATCTCCTGGTCCAGCCAGTCGCCGCGCCCCGTCTTCCGGAGCCGCTGAAGCATCTTCGGGAAGAGCGCCGCAAGGTGGGTGACGTCGCCGATCGCATAATCGATCTGCCGCTTGTCGAGCGGGCGGCGCGCCCAGTCGGTGAATCGGGCGCCCTTGTCGAGGCTCTTGCCGATGAGGCTCTCGACCAGGTTCGAATAGCCGACCTGCTCGCCGAGCCCCAGAGCCATCGCGGCGATCTGGGTATCGAACAGCGGATGGGGCGTCTTGCCGGTGAGGTTGTAGATGATCTCCAGGTCCTGACCGCCGGCGTGGAAGACCTTCAGCACGTCCTCATTGTCCACCATCAGGTCGAGCAGGGGCGCGAGATCGATCCCGTCCGCCTTCGGGTCGATCGCGGCGGCTTCCTCGAGGTTGCCGATCTGCACGAGGCAGAGATCGGGCCAATAGGTGTTCTCGCGCATGAACTCGGTATCGACGGCCACGAAGTCCGATTTGGCGAGGCGTTCGCAGAGCTGGAGAAGCGAGTCGCTGTCTGTAATCAGTGGGTGAATATGCATGCGGGCGCCGTCATAGCGGCGGGCTCTTCGCTTGACAAAGCGCCTCTCACCTTGGAAGCGCACGCCTCGCATTTTCACCAAATTCTCGACACTGAAAGCGATCCTCGATGCACGCCTACCGCACCCACACCTGCGCCCAGCTCCGCGCGACGAATGTCGGCGAGCGGGTGAAGCTTTCCGGCTGGGTGCACCGGAAGCGCGACCATGGCGGTGTTCTGTTCGTCGATCTTCGCGACAATTACGGGATCACCCAGGTGGTGGCGAAGGCGGGCAGCGAGCCGCTCCGGATCCTCGACGGGCTCCGGGCGGAATCGGTCGTGACCGTTACCGGCGAAGTCGTGGCGCGTGGGCCCGAGGCGTCGAACCCGAACCTCGCGACGGGCGAGATCGAGCTTTCGGCTGATGAAGTGGTGGTGCAGTCCTCGGCCAGCGAGCTTCCGCTGCCGGTGGCGGGGGAGGCCGATTATCCCGAGGATATCCGCCTTCGCTATCGCTATCTCGACCTTCGCCGCGAGCGCATCCACCAGAACATCATCCTGCGCTCGAACGTGATTTCCTCGATCCGCCGCCGGATGGTCGATCAGGGCTTCACCGAGTTCCAGACGCCGATCCTGACGGCTTCGAGCCCCGAAGGCGCGCGCGACTATCTGGTGCCGAGCCGGGTCCATCCCGGCAAATTCTACGCGCTCCCGCAGGCGCCGCAGATGTTCAAGCAGCTGATCATGGTCGCGGGTTTCGACCGCTATTTCCAGATCGCGCCCTGCTTCCGCGACGAGGACGCCCGCGCCGACCGGAGCCCGGGCGAATTCTACCAGCTCGATTTCGAGATGAGCTTCGTCACCCAGGAAGACGTGTTCCAGGCGATCGAGCCGGTGCTCGCAGGCGTGTTCGAGGAATTCGCCAACGGCAGGAGCGTCACGCCCGCAGGCTCGTTCCCGCGCATCCCGTATCGCGAGTCGATGCTGAAATACGGCTCCGACAAGCCGGACCTGCGCAACCCGATCCTCATCTCCGACGTCTCGAGCCATTTCGAAGGCTCGGGCTTCGGCCTGTTCGCCAACATCGTCGGCTCGGGCGGCGTGGTCCGCGCCATCCCGGCGCCGAATACGGCCGAGAAAAGCCGCAAGTTCTTCGACGAAATGAACGAGTGGGCGCGCTCGGAAGGCCATGCCGGCCTCGGCTACATCACGCAAAAGGGCGGAGAGCTCGGCGGACCGATTGCCAAGAACCACGGCGAGGAAGCGACCCGCCGCCTCGTCGCGGACCTTGGCCTCGGCCCCGACGACGGCATCTTCTTCGCCGCCGGCAAGGAAGCGCAGGCCGCCAAGCTCGCCGGACTGGCCCGCACCCGGATCGCCGAGCAACTGGGGCTGATCGACGAGAACCGCTTCGATTTCTGCTGGATCGTCGACTTTCCGATGTACGAATATGACGAGGAAGCGAAGAAGGTCGATTTCTCGCACAACCCCTTCTCGATGCCGCAGGGCGAGCTGGAAGCGCTGGAGACGAAGGACCCGCTC
>NZ_DASVUE010000268.1:0-6305 GCF_036387215.1 Allosphingosinicella sp.
TGTCCCAGGCGGCTTCGCGGCGGGCGCGGTCGCGGCTGAGCATCGCTTCGCCCTGGTGGTTCTCGACGCGGTCGACATAGACTTCGACTTCGTCGCCGATCTTGAGATCGGCCTTCTGGCCGGGCGCAGCGAATTCGCGGAGCGCCACTCGGCCTTCGGATTTGAGGCCGACGTCGATGACGGCCATGTCGTTCTCGATCCCGGTGACGGTGCCTTTTACGACGCGGCCTTCGAAGCTTTCGTTCTCGCCGCCGAGCGATTCATTGAGCATTGCCGCGAAATCGTCGCGGGTCGGCATTGCCATGGTGGCCATAGAGTTGATCGTCTTTCACTTACCGGTCCGCACCGCGGTCGAATGAAGCGCGGGCCGGGCCAGAGTTATTTGCCGCAACGGCCTCATGCCGATGCGGCGCCCTTGGGAGCGGCGAGAGCAAGCGGAGGCGGATAAGCAAAAAGAGCGCGTCGGAAGCGGACCTCCCGGCCTCAACCCCCACGCGCTACCTTATCCTGAGCCTCCGCAAGCGCATACCCGCACCCGCTGGACGGGTGGGCGTATAGGGGAAGCGACACTACGTCCGCAAGTGGTACTTGCGGCCGGGGGAGGGCGCTGTCTCTCCGTTCGGTGGAGAAACGACTCCCGCAAACTAGCTCTCCCGGCTGTGACAAATCGGCCGCGCTTCCAAGCGAAAAGCATAACGGCGCGCATATTTTAGTATAAATTTCCGGAAATCAGGTGCAGAGTTCAGTGCGCACTCAAAGCGGAGGTACCATGCCTGTTCCGGATCGCGAGACCATAGTCGCCTTGATCGAGAGGGGCGACCGTGACATTCGCTGCCGCCTTGCCATTGAAGAGGCTTGGGCCACGGTCAAAAGCAAATACGACTCGTTGGCATGGTTTCGGCGCAAATCCACCGCGCGGGCGTTAATGTGGGAATATTCGGTGCAGGGCGTGATCGCCGCTCTCCAAGAGGACCGGGATATCCGGGCAGTTCCGCATCATGACACCGTATCGTTCATCATCCAAGATAAGGTGCTGATGCGACTCAAGAAGGCGGATAATCAGTTGGTGACGAAGAACTACCCGACGCCGCTGGCGGGACTTTTTCATCGCCATGAACGAGATCTTTTCGGACATCAGGGGCACCAGCGCGTGGAACTCGTGCACGTGTTCAACCCGCTGCAGACCAATCTGTTATGGATCGGTCTCGTGGCCCGGGACGAGAAGCGGAACGTGCTCTGGGAGCATGAACTGCGCTCTGGCGGAGCGACCATCCTTGAGCTACCGACCGCTCCGCGGCCGGCGCCGGCAGCCGATACTGTGTTGCGACCGACGAAGCCGGAAATCGAAAAGCGTGAAAAAGAAGAAGAATAATGCTGCCAGCGGATTTCAATCCGGCCCTACTGCTTCTCGCGAGGCAATATAGGGGATCCAGCCAATCAGCGGTGGCGACGGCCGCCGGGCTTAACCAAGGGCATTATTCTCGCATCGAAAACGGACTTGTCCCGGAGGGGCCTTCCGCCGAGAGTGTGCGGCGCATCGCGGAGGCGCTGAATTTTCCGCCCAGCTTTTTTTACCTCCATGATGGCCTTTCTGGTTTGCCACTCAGCGTTCATCCAATGAACCGTAAAAAAAGCGCCGTCAGTGAGAGGGCATTGAAGCAGATTCATGCTGAGCTGAATATTCGGCTCATTCACTTACGACGCTATCTTCGAGCTGCCGATTTGCATCCGGAGCTACCATTGCTGCGCATCGACGTCGATGAGGGGGGCGGGCCGCAAGAGATCGCTCGGGGGATTCGAAGAGCGTGGGGCATTCCCGACGGACCAGTCACCAATCTCACGGACCACTGTGAGCGAGCAGGCATCCTGATAATCTGGTGCGATCTCGAAAAGGGGATCGATGGCGTTTCGATGAGTGTGCGGGACCTTCCCCCCTGCATCTTCCTCAATCGAAACGTGCCACCTGACCGGATGCGGTTTTCGTTGGCTCACGAACTGGGCCACGCGATCATGCACCGCGTTCCCACGGACGACATCGAGGATGAGGCAAACGCCTTTGCGGGTGAGTTGCTTCTGCCAGAGCGGGCGCTCCACCGTGCACTTATCGGTCAACGCGTTACGCTAGAACTGCTCGCTCGGATGAAGGCGTACTGGCGCGTATCGATGGCTTTTATTCTCTACCGATCTGGTCATCTTGGGCTAATCTCAAGACATCAAAGTGAGTATATCTGGAAAAAGCTTTCCGCACTTGGGTGGCGTTCGCGTGAGCCACACGAGACCGATTTTCCCTACGAGCAGCCAACTGTCTTTCCGAGGCTACTAAGACTCCACTCAGAGGATCTGGAGTACGATCTTCCAAGCCTGCAAAGCCTGCTGCATACATCGACGCAGGACCTACTCAACATCTATGGCAATTCTCTGGGCAGAACCAAGCCTGGTCTGTATGCAGTTAAATAGGGATGGCGGCGAACCAAGACATAGATACCTATAGGTGAATGATCTTCAATCCGTTCACTGTATCCGCCAAGTATTCTGCTGCTAATCTTCGATGACAGTGGTCGGGAGTTGCCTCGCTGCACAATAAGCACCCGTGGTCGAGACTATTGAGATCAACTCTTTTCTCAGCCCTACGAACAGAAAGCAAGGTCATGTAGCGATCGGCGTATTCCTTCCAGCCGATCTCCTTCTTTCGATAAGCTTCAAGAATGTCCGCTGTAGGGGCGAGAACGTCCTGGACGGAATAGCCGATGCCGGCCAGCTTCTCCAAGAAAAACTTCAGGTCGTCTTGCTTGGCGAAACCCGATAACTGGGAGACTCTATTCAAGCGTGTGTCGGCAACGTGCCGCACTCCAGAGACTTCAAGGCGCTGAAAAAAGTTCGCGGCTTTACTCTTGGTGAATCCGATCGTGAACAGTTTCATCCGACGCGCTCCTCGTCTTTCTCCCAGTCTCTTTCACGATAAGCAATCGCGTCCGCTTGCTTCTCATAGGCATGTAGGACGAAAGTTTGCCAATCGGAGGGCTGTCTAAGGAGAGGAGGCGGTGCCAAACGGTGAAAATTTACTAGGCGATCGTCAAACTCTTCCTGTGTCTCTAAGCGGCCGTCGCTGTGGATGTGCGATATGCAGCCCCACAGCTCGGGCAGATTCCGGCATATTAACACCGCCCGGTGACATTCGAGAGGGTCAGTTTCGGAGCACACCAGAGCCAAGTTCAATTGGCGTACTCCAGAACGAATTCTATCTAAGCCCTCTCGAAAAAAAGATGCCTGCGCAATCCGGTCATACCTTGCCTGGCCGCCCACATAACAGCTTCGATCTTTCGGCCGGGCACCGAGCTGATCACCCATGAAGACGTACTTGATCCGCGCTTCATTGAGGAATTTCCGGAAGGGACCGCGTGAAAAATCCGGCTTGTAAGATGAGTACGGCGTTGACCGAACGTCACAAACCACATCCACAGCGTGCGCCTTGAGTAAGGCCGTGAAGCTATCCTTATTCTGGCCCGAATAGCCAATCGTGCACAGTCCACTCATCGGTGCCCCTTACGACGGCAACACCAATCCGTTCAACTGCAGGTAGCAGCGCTTTGGATCGAACGCCTGATCCCCTCCGTCCCATGCTCTGGCGAGGCCCAGCCTGAGCGCAATCGGCTGTAACGGATTCACGCTTCCAATCCGTTGCTTCAAGGAGGCTGCGCCGGCGTGCGCATCCCCGGCTTTTTTTGCGAATAGTTCAGTCACGGTGAAATTGTGCCAGATGCCCCAATTATCTTGAAATGAAACCTGTGGCTTGCCGTAAAATTCCGCTGCTCTGAGCCTGCCGGCTTCGATCAGCACACAGCCAAGGGAGCGGCATTGGGTGTCGGCTACCACGTATTTGCCTTCCTGCAGATGTCCGCCGAAGATGCTATCCACGTCCGCGTCGGCAGTCTCAGCGCATGCCGCGTGCAAAACCTTCGCCGCAGCTTGGCCGAGTAGTGTTACGTGAGAGACTCGATGATCTTCCGTGGCATGCGGATACGCCGGGTTCCCCGCATTGGCTGGCTTGAGCGAGACAACATTCCCAACCTCCATAAATCCAGTTTCGACCCAATCGTTCTCTTCCCAGTTGGAGCCGTCAGTCTGAAGGGGCCTGGTCATGGTGCGGCTATGAAGATCGATACCAGCGACGCAAACGAGTCCACCGGACATTCGCGTCACCTCCGTGATCAACACCTGTCGCTCATTTTTAATCCCATACTGCTGAGCCAGTTCTTGCAAAGTCATCGTCATCCCTTTCAGCGCCCACTTTGGCGATTTTTTCACCGACAGGAAAGTCGTTGTCTCCGAAAAGGATACATCTTCAGATGGATACAGAGGAGGTTTGAGGGAAGTCATCTGCTGCCGCCGGCGGAAACAGCTCACCTAGTCGGATAATTTGCTTGACAGCGTGACGCTGTTATGGTACATAACGGGAACGCTGGAGAAGTGTAGGTGGGGTTCGGCCGGGGCTGGATCGAGCCTCCGGTAGCTCTCAGGACAGACACAGAGGAGAACAGGCCGCGCGGCATTGCCGGGCGGCTCCTTCGACGGGCTCAGGACATGTTTTTTGGTGGGTCGTGGGGCGTAGTGCCTCGCGGCCCTTTTTTTGCGCTTCGCAGCGGGGACGAGTGGGAGAGGGTGATATGGGTAGGGAAGCGAGTGGAGGCGGGGAGAAGGGCAGGCAGAAAGGAAGCGTTGACCTGCGGTCCTCTTCGAGTCCGATAAGCTCAGGACGAGCGAAGCGGGGGAAAGGCAGCGTTGACCTGCGGTCCTCTTCGAGTCCGACAGGCTCGGGACGAGCGGAGCGGGGAGGCAGGGCTGGATCGCCGCGCCGCGAGGCGGCTCGCGATGACGGCGGGGCGGGCGGGGCCGTTCGGATCACGGCGGGGAAGAACCGGAAGGCGCAGATCGTGCGCGCGCCTCGGCGGAAGCTGTTCAGGGGGAAGCTTCGGCAGGAGTTCCTCGAATGGTTCGCTGCGACCGCGAACGTCGCCTGGTCGGCGCGGCGGGTGGGGATCGCTTACCAGACGATCTGGAAGCACCGGATGAAGGACCCGCTGTTCCTCGCCGATTTCGAGCGGGCGCTGGAGCAGGGGACGGCGCGGGTGCGGGCGAAGATGTTCGAGACCAAGGCCGAGGCCAGGCCGACCGAGATCGAAGGCGATTGGGACGCGCCCGAGCTTCAGGACATCGACCCGCAGGTGGGGCTGAGCCTGCTGCGCGCCTACGGGCAGGACCTTGCCGGGCCGCTTGCCGGCGGGCGGCCGCGCAAGCAGGGGCGGAGGCCGAGGGCTCGGGCGCCGGAGCCGCGGGTGCGGCTGCTCTAGCGGGCGAGGCGGCGCTCGACGCCGGCGAGGGCTTCGGCGATCGCGGCTTCGGCGGTGAGCGCGCTGGTGTCGATCAGGATCGCGTCCTCGGCGGCGCGCAGGGGGGCGGAGGAGCGGCTGCTGTCGCGCTCGTCGCGGGCCTGGATGTCGAGGAGGACGTCGGCGAGGTGGACCTCGAGGCCGAGGCGCTGGAGCTCGTCGAAGCGGCGCTGGGCGCGGACCTCCGGGCTGGCGGTGACGAACAGCTTGGCGTCGGCTTCGGGAGCGATGACGGTGCCGATGTCGCGGCCGTCGAGGACCGCGCCGCCGGGCTGGGCGGCGAACTGGCGCTGGCGCTCGAGCAGGGCGGCGCGCACCGAGGGGTAGACGGAGATGCGCGACGCGATGCCGCCCGCGGCCTCGCTCTTGAGTTCAGGATCGGCGAAGTCGGTCTGCGAGAAATCGCAGGCGCGGAGGGCTGAGAATTCGCTCTCCGGGTCGCCGCCCCAGCGCAGCAGGTTGAGGCCCACGGCGCGGTAGAGGAGGCCGGTGTCGAGATGGGGGAGCTCGAAATGGCGGGCGAGCGCGCGGGCGATCGTGCCCTTGCCGCTCGCCGCGGGTCCGTCGACGGCGATGATCATCCGGTGCGGTTACTGCGCCGGAGCGGCGGTGAGAAGCGCTTTCAGCCCCTCCCTTGCCTCGGACCGGAGCGCCGGCCACTGGCTTTTCGGCTTCAGCGGCAGAGGGACCGGCTTCCCGTCGGTCGCGGCGGCATAGCTTTCCATGCCCGAGTAGCAGACCCACCAGGGACGCGTGTCGCCCGGCAGCGCGGCTTCGCGCTCGAGTGCGAAATCGACTGCGGCCTTCGTCTCGGCGGGCGACATGCCGGCCAGAGCATAGCGGATCTCGGGAAGGACGAGGGCGTCGAATGCATTCACTGCCTGTATGGCGGCCGGATCCTTGCACCGGGCGACGTCG
>NZ_DASVUE010000269.1:0-2377 GCF_036387215.1 Allosphingosinicella sp.
CAAATATGCCGAGCCGGCGCTCGAGCAGATCAACGATTGCGGCACCATGCGCTGGCGGACGAACAACCGCTTCGCCGCGCCGATGGTGCTGCGCATTCCCGGCGGCTTCTTCAAGGTCGGCGATCCCTGGCACAGCCAGACCAACGAAGTGCAGTTCGTGCACAATCCGGGCTGGCTGGTGGCGGTGCCCTCCAACGCGGAGGATGCGGTCGGTCTGCTCCGGGCGGGGCTTCGCGGCAACGATCCGGTGATCTTCTTCGAGCACCGCTCGATGCTCGACGATGCCTGGGCGCGGCGGCCCTATCCGGGCGACGATTACGTGCTTCCATTCGGCCGCGCGAAGAAGACGAAGCAGGGCGACGACATCACCATCGTTACCTGGGGCGCAATGGTCCCGCGCTGCGAGGAGGCGGCGAAGGATTTCTCCGCCGACGTGATCGACCTTCGAACGCTGATGCCGTGGGACAAGGAGATGGTCCTGGAAAGCGTCCGCCGAACGCGCCGCTGCCTGATCGTCCACGAGGATCTCAAGACCGGCGGCTTCGGCGCCGAGATTGCCGCGGTGGTGGCTGACGAGGCGTTCCTCGATCTCGACGCTCCGGTGGCGCGTGTGACGATGCCGGACATCCCCAGCCCGCACAATTCGGTGCTGCTCAATTGGGCGGTGCCGAGCGTGGATCGCATTCGCGCCAAGATCGACGAACTGGTGGGGTTTTAGATGCTAAGCCTTGGGCGGTCCGAGATTCCCTCTCCCCTGCGGGGAGAGGGTAGGGTGAGGGGGAGCGAGCGTTCAGCGAGCGTCGTGACTCTGAGAATAATCTCCAGCGCCGAACACCCTCACCCAACCCTCTCCCTCAAGGGAGAGGGCTTGTCATGATCGACGTCATCGTACCCCTGGAGCAGGAAGGCACGCAGGCGGTGGTGCGGGCGTGGCTGAAGCAGGTCGGCGACCGGGTGGAGGTGAACGATCCGCTGGTGGAGCTGGAGACCGACAAGGTTGCGGTGGAAGTGCCGGCGCCGGTGGCGGGGGTGCTTCGGGAGATATTGCTGCACTCGGACGACGAGGCGAAGCCGGGGGCGGTGCTGGCTCGGATTGCTGCGGTGGCGGATGTGGCTGAAGCAGTTGCAGAGTCCGCTCGTCCCGAGCGAAGTCGAGGGGCGCCTGCACAGCCGCCGGAGCCACGCCCCTCGACTTCGCTCGGGACGAGCGAGGTGCGTAACAGTGAACTGCGCCTCTCGCCCGCCGTGAAGCGAGCGCTTCTGCAGCACAATCTGGATCCCAAGCAGATCGAGGGCACGGGGCGCGACGGGCGCATCACGCGCGCTGACGTGGATCGTGCTGTGGAGGCTGGGGCGAAGGCGCCCGCACCCTCACCGAGCGACACCGGCATCGCCTCGCACTCGATCCCGCACGATCGCATGCGGCTCAAGATCGCCGAGAACATGCTGAATTCGGTGACCGAGGCACCACACGTCACCGCAATGTTCGAGGCGGATTTCAGCGCGATCATGCGGCACCGCGCGGCCCACAAGGATAAATGGGCGAAGCAGGGCGTGAAGCTCACCTACACCGCTTATATCGTCGCCGCCTGCATCGAAGCGATGAAGGTCGCGCCGGCGATCAACAGCCGCTGGCACGAGGACCGGCTGGAGATCTTCGACGACATCAACATCGGTGTCGGCACCGCGCTCGGAAACAAGGGCCTGATCGTGCCCGTGCTCCACCAGGCGCAGCGGCTTTCGCTTCAGGGCGTTGCCGCCGGATTGGACGAGCTCGTCGAAAGGGCACGCGCCGAGAAGCTGACGGCGCAGGACGTGAAGGGCGGCACTTTCACCATCTCGAACCATGGCGTCTCGGGATCCTTGTTCGCCTCGCCGATCATCATCAACCAGCCGCAATCGGCAATCCTCGGCGTCGGCAAGCTGGAGAAGCGCGTGGTGGTGCGGGAGGTCGACGGCGTCGATTCTATCCAGATCCGGCCGATGGCCTACGTTTCGCTCACAATCGACCACCGCGTCGTTGACGGTCACCAGACCAATGGCTGGCTGAGCCGCTTCGTCGAGGTGCTGGAGACCTGGCCGGAAGATTAGGAACCGAGCGGGGCCGCCCGATGTTGCCGCTGACATGGCCGATGAATCTCTCCAGCTGACCGAAGCCGAAGAGCAGGAGATCGAGGAGCGCAGCCCGCCCGAGGCTCGGATCGTCCATGCCGCTGTCAGCAAGCAGGGCGAGGACGAGCTTCAGCGGCCGATCTCCTCTCTCTTCTGGTCCGGGGTGGCGGCGGGTTTCGCGATCATGGCGTCCGTCACGGCGCAGGCGGCGCTGCACAAGGGGCTCCCGGACGCGCCATGGCGCGAGACGGTGTCGTCGCTCGGC
>NZ_DASVUE010000270.1:0-26767 GCF_036387215.1 Allosphingosinicella sp.
GGCCGAAGGTCCGCGGATCATCGACGCCGCCGCCGCAATCTCCACCACGTCCGGCCATATGGACGCGCGCCTCGGCCTCAAGGACGAGCTTCACGACGCCGTCCCCCACGACAATCTGTGCGACGGCGCGGAGGAGTGCCGCAAGGCGGTTCGGCGGCAGATCGGGCGGGGCGCCGACGTGATCAAGATCGCCACCACGGGTGGCGTCAACAGCCGCATCGGCGCCGGCCTCGGCAAGCAGATGTTCGACGATGAAGCCAAGGCGATCGTCGAGACCGCGCACCTCTATGGCAAGAAGGTCGCGGTCCACGCCCACGGCGCGGACGGCATCGCGGTCGCGCTCCGCGCCGGCGCCGATTCGATCGAGCACGGGACCCTCATCGACGACGAGAGCATCCGCTTGTTCAAGCAGACCGGCGCCTATTACGTCCCCACCCTTTCGACGGTGAACGGCTATCTGGAGCGGATCGCCAGGGACCCGAACGCCTATTCGCCGGAAGTCCGGGCCAAGATCGACTGGCGCATCGGGATCACCGGCAAGGCGCTCGCAAAGGCGGTCCCCGCCGGCGTCAAGATCGCCTTCGGCACGGACGCCGGCGTCTCGAAGCACGGCCGCAACGCCGACGAGTTCGAGCTGATGGTGAAGCACGGAATGACGCCCGCCACGGCAATCCAGGCGGCGACGGTGAACGCTGCGGAGCTGTTGGGGCTCGCGAACGAGGTCGGCACGCTCGAGCCGGGGAAGACCGCCGACATCATCGCCGTCACAGGCGATCCGCTCAGCGACGTGAGGGTGCTGAAGCAGGTCGGCTTCGTCATGAAGAGCGGCCGCGTCTTCAAGGATCAGCGCTGAAGGAGAAAATGGTGGGCGTGGCAAGGATTGAACTTGCGACCCCTGCGATGTCAACACAGTGCTCTACCACTGAGCTACACGCCCACACTGAGCGCGTATCTAGCGACGCCCCTCCCGCTCTGCAACCGGCAAAGCTGGCAACTTCAGTTCGGTTCCGCCACTGAGTACCAGCGCTGCGCGAACCGGAGAGGCACCTATCCTATTTGGATAGCGCTGTTTATCCTTGACTCTCGGGCTCCAATCACCAAATCGGGCTCACGCGCCGCGCCTCTCCTGCGGCCCCCACAGCAAAGAACATTTCATGCCGATCCTCACCTGCCCGCCCGATTTTTCGGATCACGCTCCCGTTAAGACCAACCGCCAGCTCGCCGAGAAATACGGCGTCGGCGAAAAGACGATCACGCGCTGGCGCAAGGAGACTGGCTGCACCGCCACGATCCGTCCGTTCGCGACCGCCGCGCTGCCGAAGCAGCACGTGCCTTCGATCAGCCCCGGCCTTGCAAGCGAAGCGGCCCAGTATCTCCGCAAGACCCACCGCCCGGTCTATCACCGCGTGATCGAGGGCAAGGAGTTCCAGGGCCAGTATGTGGTCGGAACGCAGATCCTTGCCGAGCAGGAAGTGGTCGCACTCGCGGAGGAAAAGGGCTTCCAGCCCTATAATCGCCTTTTCGATATGGCGAGCTGACCGGCGCCGTTCAGCGCCTTTTCGCTCGACCCTCGTTCCTGCCCGCCCCTGCCAGCGGCGCGTTGACCGCGCCGCGCAGATACTGCGCCCGCGCCTCCAGCTCGGCCCTTTCCGAAGCTGACAGGCCGTCGCTGCCGTAGATCTCCGCAAGCCTGCCGGTCCGCCGGGCCTCCCGCTTCAGCCGCCGCGCCTGACGCTTCGACAGGGCGCCGCTATCCCGCGCCCGCTCCGCACGATCGTGGATGTCGCCGAGGTCGCGGCCGATGCCCGGTCCCGGCAGGCGGCTGTCGCTGAGGAACGGGTTCGGAGGCCGCACGTCGCCGCGCGGAAACGGGCCTGCAATCTGCGCTTCGGCGGGAGCGCTTGCTATAAGCCCCAGGAGAATGGCGGAAACGGCA
Source organism: Allosphingosinicella sp. (assembly GCF_036387215.1). GTDB lineage: Bacteria > Pseudomonadota > Alphaproteobacteria > Sphingomonadales > Sphingomonadaceae > Allosphingosinicella. The sequence goes on from NZ_DASVUE010000270.1 coordinate 1,937, forward strand.
AGGCTGCGCATCGCGGGCTCCTTCTGCTGAGCCTCGCATTGTCGTTACGGGAGCTGAGCGGAAGCCGGACCGGCGGCCGGCGCTCGCTGCAAGCTAGAGCCGCCCGTGCTGGTCCTCGGTCTGGAACAGCCGGTCGACCTCGGCGACGAGATCGCGGAGGTGGAAGGGCTTCGAAAGCACCTTCGCTTCCGGAGCCGCCTTGCCCGCCTTCAGCGCGACCGCGGCAAAGCCGGTGATGAACATCACCCGCATGTCGGGCGCGATCACCGCCGCTTTCTGGGCGAGCTCGATGCCGTCCATCTCGGGCATCACGATATCGGTGAGAAGCAGGTCGAAGCTCTCGTCCTTGAGCAGCGGCAGTGCGGCGGTGCCCCGATCGACCGAGCGCACGGAATAGCCGACCCGCTCGAGCGCGCGCGACAGATAATGCCGCATCGACTCGTCGTCTTCAGCGAGGAGGATCTTGATCATCCGCTTCCCAGGAACAAGCCGCCACGCCCAATGCGCCGCCGGAGGCTCTCTTATGCCCGAAGGGCTTAAGATATTCCAGACGGCCCGTTCGGAGACTTTTCTCTCGCCAACAAAATTGCGGGACACAGTTCGCGCCGCTAACGTTATGCGCACGAATGGCCGAGCCCACCGCCGAACCTCACTTCCTGCGCATCGGCCCGGACGTTCCGGGCTCGCCGGTGGTCCTGTCGGTTCCGCATGCGGGGCGCGCTTATTCGCCTGCCTTGCTCAAGGCTTCGCGGCTGCCGCTGAGGACGCTGGAGGCGCTCGAGGACAGGTTGGTCGACCGGCTGGTGTGGCGGGCGCAGGCTTCGGGCGCGGTGGCGCTGGTCGCCCGCGCGCCGAGGGCGGAGATCGACCTCAACCGGGACCAGCGCGAGATCGATCCACTGATGGTGACTCCGCCGCCGCCCCCCGGCTCGGTGCTTCAATCGGCCCGCACCCGCGGCGGCCTCGGCCTCGTTCCGTCCCGGATCAACGGCGCCGGGTCGATCTGGCATCGCCGCCTCCCCGCTGCCGAACTCGACCGCCGGATCGCCGAGATACACGCTCCCTACCACCGGGCGCTCGAAGGCGCGCTGGCGGCGGCGCGGGACCGCTTCGGAGTTGCGATCCTCCTCGATTGCCATTCGATGCCGCCGCAGGAGGACGGCAGCGGCGCTTCGGTGATCTTCGGGGACCGGCACGGCACCAGCATCGCGCCCGATTTTCTCGACGCGGCGGTCGCGGCGGCACGCGCCTGCGGCTTCAAGGTCGGCCGCAACACGCCTTATGCCGGCGGCTACATCACGACGCGGCACGGCAATCCCGCCCGGGACATCCATGCCCTCCAGCTCGAGATCGACCGCTCGCGCTACCTTGACCGGTCCCTCCGCTCGCCGGGCCCCGGTTTCGACGCCGCCGCGGAGATGATCGCGCACGTGGCCGCGGCGCTGGCAATCAAGGCGCTTGCGCCTCCCGAGGCGATCGCCGCCGAATAGGCGCAAAAAAATGACCACCTCGCGGGGGGCGAGGTGGCCAGGTTCAGGGAGGAACGCCCACGAGGGGCGTAACGCGCGCTGTAAAAGGGGGAAACAGCAGCGTCTATACTAACTTAGGAGGGCGCCTTCGGGTTTCAAGGCCAAAAACAAAAACTTAGCGGCCCCGGTAAAGCCAGGGCCCCATCCTCCCGATCAGGTGGCGATGCCCCTGGAGATGATGTTTCGCAGCCCCCAGCACGTGCAGTGCGATGAGGATGATGATCCCCCAGGCGAGCAGCTCGTGCATCTCCTCCCACAGCTCATGAGCGTCCTCCGCCCGTGAAACGGGCAGCGCGGGAATCATGAACAGGCCGAAAAAATCGGTCGGCTTGCCGCTTCCGGACGAGACGACCAGCCAGCCGGTGATCGGGATGACGATCATGAACACATAGAAGAGCCAGTGGGCGGTGCGCGCGAACGTCACTTCCCAGCGGGCAAGGGCCGGATCGAAGGCCGGCGGCCGGTGCGTCAGCCGCCACGCGAGGCGGCCGAGGCTGAGCGCCAGGATCGCGAACCCCGTCGCCTTGTGGTAATACATCATCGAGGCTGCCGTCGGCTTTGGGACGTCCTCGCGCAGGAAGCCGAGCAGCAGGTTCGCGACGATCAGCGCGGCGATCACCCAATGGAGCCACATGGCGACGCGCGAATAGCGCTCGCCCTCCAGGCTCATGGCATCGACCGCGCCCGACATCAGGCGGTGACCGGCTCCGCCGCCGGCTGGAGTTGCGGGCCCTTGCCCTGCTGCAGCTGGCGCCCGAACAGCTCGGGCACGATCGAGAGCGAGAAGAGGTGCGCCAGGACGAGCGGCAGCATGCCGTTCTGGTTCATCTTGCGGAGCGTATCGCCGCGAAGTTCGCGCAATTTCTCCTCCGACACCATCTGGAAGCCGCGGTAGACGAACGGCTGCTCGCTTCCCGTCGGCTGCACCGAAGCTTCGCCTTCGATCAACAGCTCGGATTCCTTCAGTTCGTTGATGAAGGCGGCGGTGCGCTGGGCGGAAAGCTCGAACTCCTCGCAGAATTTGAGGATCGCCTGGGTGGTCTCGCTCGGCTGGCCGTTGTCGAACAGCGGCGTTCCGTCCTCGAAATCGCCGACCACGCCGCTCTGCGGATCGAAACAGAGCGACAGGTCGTCCGCGTCCGGCCGTAGCCTGGCGAGCATGAACGGGTAGCGGCGCAGATAGGCCGGCACGTAGACTTCGTTCAGAAGCCGTCCCTCGTCATCGACGAACACGTTGACGCCCTCGTTCAGACCCATCAGCGCCAGCGGCACCGGCGCATCGCCGACCGAGAAGACGATCGGGAAATGGCGCTGGGCGGTGACGAATTCGTCGATCGTGATCGGCACTGCGTGGACCCGCGCCAGCATCGGCAGCGTATCGCTGGAGCGCGCCTTGTAATTGCCGTGGGCGTTGCTCGAAAGCGGCTCCAGGCCATTGTAGAGAAGCGGCAATTGAAGGTTAGGCGCGCTCGCCATTCTAGTCTCCGTCTGAAGCTTGGGGAGCGGCAACCACGGTGCCGCCCGATGTGGCGCCCCGTCTATTGGGGATGGGGCTATTCTGCAAGGCTCCCCTGAGCCAAGTCGAAGAGCGGGACGAGCTTTCCGGGGTTCATGATGCCGTGGGGATCGAGCGCCTGCTTGATCGCACGCATCGCTCCGAGCCGCGCCGGATCCGCCAGCCGGGCGAGCTCCGAAAGCCTCATCTGGCCGATCCCGTGCTCCGCGGAGATAGAGCCGCCCGCCTCCGTGACCAGATCGTGCACGAAGCGGGTCACTTCCGGCGCAGCCTCTTCCAGCCACTCGGGACCCGCCCCTTCCGGTGCCCGCACGTTGAAGTGGACGTTCCCGTCGCCGAGATGGCCGAAGGCGATCACCCGCGTGCCGGGGAAGCGCGCCTCCACGGCCGCGGCCGCGCCCGTCATGAAGTCCGGCATCGCGGCCACATCGACCGAGATGTCATGCTTTGCGGCAGGGCCGTCCTTCCGCTCCGCCTCCGAGATGCTGTCCCGGATCCGCCAGAAGGCTTCCGCCTGAGCTTCGCTGGAAGCGATCACCGCATCCTCGATCAGGCCCCGCTCCAGCGCCTCGCCGAGGGCCTTGCCGAGTTCTGCCTCGGGACTGGGAGCGCCTGCGGGCGCCGTGGCCTCGGCAAGCACATGCCAGCGATGCCGCCCGCCGAGCGGCGCCCGCGTGCCGACGACATGGGCAAGAACGAGGTCGAGCGCCGTTTCCGGCACCAGCTCGAAACTTTCCACGGCATCGCCAAGGCTCACCTCCAGCTCCCGGAGCAGGCGAAGCGCGGCTTCGGCGGAGGAAAGTCCGATCCAGGCGACGCTCCGCGAGCCGATCGCCGGGACCAGCTTCAGATTGGCCGCGGTAACGATGCCGAGCGTCCCTTCCGCGCCGATCAGGAGCTGGCGCAGATCGTAGCCGCGGTTGTCCTTCTTGAGCGGCGTGAGGCCGTCGAAGACGCTTCCGTCGGCCAGCACCGCCTCGATGCCTTGTACGAGGCTGCGCATCGTTCCGAAGCGAAGCACCTGCGTGCCGCCCGCATTGGTGGAGACGAGGCCGCCGATCGTCGCGCTGCCCCGCGCTCCCAAGGTGAGTGGGAAGCGCCTCCCTACCTCCGCCGCCGCTTCGTGCAGCCGGGAGAGTATGACCCCCGCTTCGCAGACGGCGCTGTTCGAGACGTCGGAGAGGGAGCGGATGGCGGTCATCCGCCGCAGCGAAAGCAGCAGCGCGCCGCCTTGCGCTGGCGGGGTTGCTCCCCCGACCATCGAGGTGTTCCCGCCCTGCGGCACGAGCGGCACCCGCTCAGCCGCGCAAAGCCGCACGATCTCGGCAACTTCGGCGGTGGTGGAGGGAGACAGCATCGCGGCCGCGGCTCCGCGGTATCGGCCGCGCCAGTCCTCGAGCCAGGGCGTCAGATCACGTTCGTCGCGGGTGAAGCCCTTCGGGCCTAGCCGAGCGGCGAGCGTTTCGAGCAGCTGCATCGAGGGAGGATTGGCCATGGCGCGCGAGCCGTCTATTAGCGGGGGCTCAGAAGCGGGGCAAAATTAATCGCATGTTCAAGCGCTGGCGGCGATGCCGCGCCTGATGGAGTTTGGCATTTGATCGACTGGAGCCCTGCGGCTTTCCTGCTGATGACGTTGGCGCCGGCGGCGGGCGAACCCTCGCCTGCGGACCCGATGCAGTTCGCGCAGGTGATGATCCGCGAGCAGATCCTGATCCGGGTGCCGGCGCGCGTGCGGAACATGGTCAGTCCCCCGCCTCCTGCTCCGATCGAGTGGAAGGAAGGCCGGGGCGTCAAATGCGTGGGCATGGGCGACATCGTCGGCGGCGCACTTGTCAGCCAGGACAGCTTCGATCTGTTGCTCCGCGATAGAACCCGGGTTCGCGCCAAGCTCGACAAGAGCTGCCCCGCCCTCGATTATTATTATGGCTTCTACATTCGCCAGACGGCCGACGGCAAAATCTGCGCGGACCGCGATTCCATCCGCTCGAGGATGGGCGGCCAGTGTGAAATCGATCGGTTCAGGACATTGAAAGCAGCAAAGCGCGATTAGGGCTTTGCTTGACATTTCGCTGCCGCCGCGCCCAAGCGCGAGTGCAGGCGGATGGACATCAACCGCGATCTTCCGGACCTTTTGAATGACTTTTGCCGATCTGGGCCTTTCAGACGAACTTCTTCGCGCCGTGACCGAGTCAGGCTATGACGAGCCGACTCCGATCCAGCGGCAGGCGATCCCGTCCGTCCTGATGGGCCGCGACATCACCGGCATCGCTCAGACCGGCACCGGCAAGACCGCCGCTTTCGTACTTCCGATGATCGACATATTGGGCGAAGGCCGAAGCCGCGCTCGGATGCCCCGCTCCCTGATCCTCGAGCCGACCCGCGAGCTCGCCGCGCAGGTGTCTGAGAATTTCGAAAAATACGGGAAGTATCACAAACTTTCGATGGCGCTGCTGATCGGCGGCACGAACATGGCCGATCAGATCAAGAAGCTCGAAAAGGGCGTGGACGTGCTGATCGCGACGCCTGGGCGGCTGATGGACCTGTTCGGGCGCGGCAAGATCATGCTCAACGGCTGCAACCTGCTCGTGATCGACGAGGCCGACCGGATGCTCGACATGGGCTTCATCCCGGACATCGAGGAGATCTGCACCAAGCTGCCGCCGCAGCGCCAGACGCTGCTCTTCTCGGCGACCATGCCCGCGCCGATCAAGAAGCTGGCCGACAAGTTCCTGTCCAACCCGAAAACGATCGAGGTGTCGCGCCCCGCCTCCTCGAACCTGCTGATCGATCAGCGCGTGCTGAGGGTGGACGCGCGCAAGAAGCGCGACGCGCTCGCCGCCCTCCTGCGGGCCGAGGACGTGACCACCGCCATCATCTTCTCGAACCGCAAGACGACGGTGCGCGAGCTCGCCACCAGCCTGCAGCGCAGCGGCTTCAAGGCCGGTCCGATCCACGGCGACATGGAGCAGCCGGAGCGGATCCGGGAGCTCGATCGGTTCAAGGCCGGCGAGATCAACATCCTCGTCGCCTCCGACGTCGCCGCCCGCGGTCTCGACATCAAGGGCGTCAGCCACGTCTTCAACTTCGACGTGCCCTGGCAGCCGGACGATTACGTGCACCGCATCGGCCGCACGGGCCGCGCGGGCAAGACCGGGACCGCAGTCACGCTCGTTACGAAGGACGATGCCGAAGCGCTGGCCTCGATCGAGAAATTGATCGGAAGCAAGATCCCTGAAGTGGAAGGCAAGGCTACCCCTGCCGAAGAAGCGCCCGCTGAGGACAAACCCAAGCGGCGCGAGCGCAAGGCGCCCGAGCCGAAGGCGGCGAAGCAGGCTGAAGAGACGGCCCCCGAAAAGGCGGAGCGGGCACCGCGGCGGCAGCCGAAGCCGGAGCGCGAAGCCGCGCCGAAGCGGGAGCCGCGCAGCCAGGCTCCCGAGCCGGCCGAAGAGGGCTGGAACGGCCCCATCCCCTCGTTCCTGGGCGCCGGCTTCGGCGGCTGACGCCGCCTCGGCATCAGCCGAGGTGCCGTTCCAGCAGGATCGAGGTCGAGACCGAAGCCACGCCCGCCAAGGCGGCGATCGCCGAACGGCTGCTCTCGATGTCGCCGATGCTGTCGGCTTCCACCCGGACGATCAGATCCACCGGCCCGGTCAGCGAATGGATCATCGCGATCGCGAATATTTGCTTCAGCTTCGGCACGATTTGGGCGCAGCGATAGCCGGGCTCGAAGCTCACCATCATGTATGCGGTCTGGCGAGCGGCGGCGGACGCCCCCTCGACGATCGTGAAGGCGCCGATCGCCCCGGACGCCTGAAGCTTCTGAAGCCGCTCCTGGGTAGCGCTCCGGGAGAGGTTGAGATCGCGAGCAAGCGCCACGATCGACCGGCGCGCATCGCGCCGGAGCAAGGTCAGAAGCAGCTTGTCCTTTTCGTCCATGCGCTCGCCCCCCGAACCGGCAATCTGCCGGCGCTTCCGGCATCATGCCGAATGAAACCGGCAGAAGAAACTGCGATTGGCGGAGCACGGAAGATGGAGGCAAGAGATGGACATCGATCTTGACCGGGCCGTGCTGCTGCCGATCGACATGCAGCGGGCCTTCGACGACCCGCAATGGCCGCGCCGGTGGAATTCCAGCGTCGATGCGAACGGGCTCGCGCTGATCGGCGCCTGGCGCGCCGCGAACCGGCCGATCATCCACGTCCGGCACAACAGCGTCACCCCCGGATCGACCCTGGCACCGGGGACGATCGGCAATTCCTTCCGGCCGGGCTTCGGCCCAATAGGCGACGAGCCGGTGCTTTCGAAGAGCGTCAACTCGGCCTTTATCGGGACGGATCTCGACCTCCGGCTGAAGCGGCTCGGCGCGCGGCACGTGGTCGTGTTCGGAATCTCGACCGACATGTGCGTCTCGACCACGATCCGTACCGGCGCGAACATGGGCTGGGACATGATCCTCGTGCCCGACGCGTGCGACTGCTTCGACCTTCCTGACGGAATGGGCGGGACGATCCGGGCGGAAGACGTTCAGGCCGCTCATGTCGCGACCCTCGCGTTCGAATTCTGCCGGATCCTTTCGACGGCGGAACTCGCCGGTCTTCGCCTCGCCGCCTAGCAGCCCGGCTGCTCGTCCGTGCCCTTGCGCGCACCGCCATAGCGGGCGCGGAAGGCATCGGCGAAAGCGGACAGCCGGCCCTCCGCGATCGCTGCCCGGAGCCCTGCCATCAGCTGCTGATAGAAATTGAGGTTGTGCTCGGTCATCAGCATGGCGCCCAGCATCTCGCCCGCCTTGATGAGGTGGTGGATGTAGGCGCGGCTCCAGGCCCCGCAGACTGGGCAGCCGCAGGCGGGATCGAGCGGCTCCTGGTCCTCCGCGAAGCGCGCGTTCTTGAGGTTGATCGGGCCGTCGGCGGTGAAAGCCTGACCGGTGCGGCCGGAGCGGGTGGGAAGAACGCAATCGAACATGTCGACGCCGCGCTCGACCGCACCGACGATATCGTCGGGCTTGCCGACGCCCATCAGATAGCGGGGCCGCTCGGCGGGGAGCATCGGCGCCGCGAAATCGAGCACACGGAACATCTCCGCCTGCCCCTCCCCTACAGCGAGGCCGCCCACCGCATAGCCGTCGAAGCCGATCTCGATCAGCTTCTCGGCCGAGGTGCGGCGCAGCTCCTCGTCCAGCGCGCCCTGCTGGATGCCGAACTGCGCCGCCGCCTCGGCATGGGCGCCGCCGCCGAGGAAGGCATCGCGCGAGCGTTTGGCCCAGCGCATCGACCGCTCCATCGCCGCCGCCTGCACGTCGCGCGTGGAGCTGGTCGGCACCAATTCGTCGAACGCCATGACGATGTCGGAGCCGAGCAGGCGCTGGATTTCGGTCGACCGCTCAGGCGAGATGAGGTGGCGCGTCCCGTCGAGGTGGGAGGCGAAGGCCACGCCCTCCTCGCTCCGCTTGGTGAGCTCCGACAGGCTCATCACCTGATAGCCGCCGCTGTCCGTAAGGATCGGCCGATCCCAGCCCATGAACCTGTGCAGCCCGCCAAGCCGGGCGACGCGCTCGGCGCCCGGGCGGAGCATCAGATGGTAGGTGTTGCCGAGGATAATATCCGCGCCGCTCGCCCGGACATCAGCCGGCTTCATCGCCTTCACCGTCGCCGCCGTGCCGACCGGCATGAAGGCAGGCGTGCGGATGTCGCCCCGCTTCATAGAAAGCGTGCCGGTGCGGGCGGCGCCGTCGGTAGCGGAGATTGAAAAGGAGAAGCGGGGGCGCTCGGACATGCGGCCGCTCCCTAGCCACTAGCCTGGCAGAAGCAAACTCGCGTCGCCGTAGGAATAGAAGCGGTAGCCTTGTTCGATCGCATGGGCGTAGGCGGCCTGCATCGTCTCCACCCCCATCAGCGCCGAAACCAGCATGAAGAGCGTCGATTTCGGCAGGTGGAAGTTGGTGAGGAGCCCATCCACCGCCCGAAAGCGGTAGCCGGGGGTGATGAAGATGTCGGTATCGCCTTCGAACGGGCGGATCATGCCGTCTTCGCCGGTGGCGCTTTCGAGCAGTCGGAGCGAGGTGGTGCCGACGGCGATCACGCGTCCGCCGGCTGCGCGGGCGGCGTTCAGGCGCTCGGCAGCGCGGGGCTCGATCCGGCCCCACTCGCTGTGCATGACATGATCTTCGGTGTCCTCCACCTTCACCGGAAGGAAGGTGCCGGCGCCCACGTGGAGCGTCAGCGTTTCGTGACCTAGGCCAGCCTCTGCAACCGCTTCCATCAGGGGCGGCGTGAAGTGGAGGGCGGCGGTCGGGGCGGCGACTGCGCCCTTTTCGCGCGCGAACATCGTCTGATAGTCGTCGGCGTCGCTTTCATCAGCCTCGCGCTTGCCGGCAATGTAAGGCGGAAGCGGCATCCGTCCTGCCCGCTCCAGCAGGAGTTCGACCGGCTCCTCCCCGTCGAAGCTCAGCAGGATGCTGCCGTCCGTTCCGCGCTCTTCAGCAAGCGCCGTCACGCCGCTTCCGAAGTCCACCCGCTCCCCGGGGCGGAGGCGCTTGGCATTCCGCACGAAGGCGCGCCAGCTGCGCGGCCCTTCCCGCTTGTGGAGCGTGGCCCCGATCCGGGCTTCGCCGCGGCGGCCTTCAAGCTGCGCCGGAATTACGCGCGTGTCGTTGAAGACGAGGACGTCGCCCCCCCGGAGCATAAGCGGGAGATCGGTGACGATCCGGTCCTCGAGAGTGGAGCCCCGAACGATGAGCAAACGGGCGCTGTCGCGCGGGCTTGCTGGCCTGAGCGCGATTCGATCAGTCGGCAGATCGAAATCGAAAAGGTCGACGCGCACGCCGCTTATTGCGGCGCCGTGCCGGCCGGAGTGGCAGCCTGCTGGGAAGCCGGGACCGTGGCAGCGGGCGCAGGCGTCGCCGCGGCCTTGAGCTCGGCTGCGGAAAGCGGCGGCACGTTGTCGCTTCCGATCGACGCTCGGACGATGCGGGTGGGGTTCACCGGCGGCTCGCCGCGCTCGATGAGGTCGACATATTCCATTCCCGAGACGACGCGGCCGAACACGGTGTACTTGCCGTCGATCGACAGGCGCGGGGCGAACATGATGAAGAACTGGCTGTTGGCGCTGTTCTCGTCCTCGGCGCGGGCGGCGGAGACGGCGCCGCGGACGTGCGGCAGCGGGTTGAACTCGGCCTTCAGGTCGGGAAGCGGAGAGCCGCCGGTGCCGTCGCCCTTGGGGTCCCCGCCCTGGGCCATGAAGCCTTCGATGACGCGGTGGAAGATGAGGCCGTTGTAGAAGCCCTGGCGCACAAGCGTCTTGATACGCTCGACATGCTGGGGCGCGGCATCGGGCCGAAGCTGGATCGAGACCCGGCCGCCGGTGGAGAGATCGAAATTCAGGGTGTTCTCGGGCGCCAGAGGCGGCGTCACCGCCCAGTTGGTCCGCTGCACGGGCACCTTCACCTCCTGGCGGGAGGTGGGCAGGACCTGCGGCTTCTGTGCCGACGCCGAGCCCATAGCGGCAAAGGCCGCGAACGCGGCAACCAATGTTTTCAAACGCATAGCTTCCCTCGCCCGAATCTCTTCGCCCCGCGCGCCTCTTAACCTATTTGCCGCGCGAAAGGGAACGCTCTTGGCGACTTCAAGGTCAACGGATCATGATCCCTTGCGGCCGGTCGCCTCCACCCGGGCGCGCACATCCTCGGCGACGGCGGGCGACACGAACTTGCGGATGTCGCCGCCATAGACGGCGATCTCCTTCACAAGCCGGGAGGCGATCGGCTGCAGCGCGACGTCGGCCATCAGGAAGACCGTCTCGATCCGGTCGTTGAGCTGCTGGTTCATGCCGGCCATCTGATATTCGTACTCGAAGTCGGCGACCGCCCGGAGCCCGCGCACGATGACGGACGCCCCTTCCCGCTCCGCGAAGTCCATCAGCAGGGAATCGAAGCTGACGACGTGAATGTCGCCGTCCACGTCGGCAATCTCCCGCCGGACCATCGCCATCCGCTCCTCCACCGTGAACATGGGGGACTTGGAAGGATTGGTGGTGACCCCGATCACCAGCCGGTCGACCAGCTTGGCGCCGCGGCGGATGATATCCATGTGGCCGAGGGTGACCGGGTCGAAGGTGCCGGGATAGACGCCTGTGCGCATGAACTCCCTCCCTAATGGTCCCGCTCGGCGGCGAAGCGGGCGATGGCTCGGAGGAGATCGGCTTCGGCGCCATAAGGCTGCAGATATTCCGTCGCCTGGGCAACCAGCATCGCCGCCTGCTGGCGTGCGCGATCGGCGCCGAGCAGCGACACGAACGTCTCCTTGCCCGCTGCCCTGTCCTTGCCGACGCGCTTGCCGGTCTTCGCTTCCTCGCCCTCGAAGTCGAGAAGATCGTCGGTGATCTGGAATGCGAGGCCCACGTCACGGGCATAGCCGCGAAGGCGGGTCCGCCCCTCGGGCGGGGTGCGCCCCATGATCGCGCCGGCCTCGAGGCAGAAGCCGATCAGGGCGCCGGTCTTCAATTGCTGGAGCCGTGTGACGGCGGCGATGTCGAGCTGCGTCTCCTCGGCCGCCAGGTCCATCATCTGCCCGCCGGCCATGCCGGAGGGGCCGGAGGCGCGGGCGAGCTCGGCAATCAGCTCGGCGCGAACGAACGGATCCTCGTGCGTCGCTTCGTCGGCGAGCACTTCAAAGGCAAGCGCGTGGAGCGAATCGCCGGCCAGGATGGCGGTCGCTTCGTCGAATGCCCGGTGCACGGTCGGCTTGCCGCGGCGGAGATCGTCGTCGTCCATCGACGGCAGATCGTCGTGGATCAGCGAATAGACGTGGATGCACTCGACCGCGAGGCCCACGCGGAGCGCGCGCTGCCGGTCGACATGGAACAGGCTCGAGGCGGCGAGCACGAGCAGCGGGCGAAGGCGCTTGCCGCCACCGATCGCTGCGTAACGCATCGCTTCGTAGAGCTTCGAGCGCGGATCCGGCGGCACCGCCAGAAGCGCTCCGAACAGCCGGTCGATCTCGTCGCTGACCTGAGCCAGCGCCGGCCTCAGATCGATCGCAGCGTCCGCCACCGGGGCGTCAGTCGCCGTCAAAGGGCGCCGTGCCGCTGGGGCTCCCGTCGCGGCCGAACTGGAGCTTCTCGATCCGCGCCTGCGCCGCCTGCAGCCGCGCCTCGCATTGCTGCTTCAGGCGGTCGCCCTCACTGTACAGATCGATCGATTCATCGAGGGTGGCATCGCCGCTCTCAAGCTTGCGCACGATCTCCTCGAGCCGCTTCAGCGCCGCTTCGAACGAGAGTTCGGTAATTGCCTGGGATTGGTCCGACATCGCGCCCGAGCTTTGGCCTTGGCGGTGGCGGGGGTCAAGGCGCTGAGGCCTGCGAGAAGAAGTAGACGCCGTCCCGCACTTCGCGGACGGCCCGTCGTTCGACTTCGAGGCGCCGGAGGTGCGCCATCGCTTCGCCGGTCGCGAGGCCGAGGCTGTTGTCCTCGATCCGGCGGCCGAACAGGACCGTGAAGCAGTCGACGGCGCGGCGGGGCTCTTGAAGATGCTCGTAAAGAGCGTCGAGGCGTCCGCGATGCCCGCGGTCGAGCGCATCGAGACGGGCGTGGAGGCCGGTGAACGGCTCACCGTGCGATGGCAGCACGAACAGGCTGTCGGGGAGCGTCTTCAGCCTGGCAATCGAGTGGAGCCACTCGCCGAGCGGATCGGCTTCCGGCTCGCTGAGGCTCAGCGAGACATTGGAGGTGATGCGCGGAAGCACCTGGTCGCCGGCGATCATCAGCCCCCCGGCCTCGTCGATGAGGCAGGCATGTTCGGGGCTGTGGCCGCTGCCGACGAGCACCCGCCAGTCGCGGCTGCCGATGCGGATCACGTCGCCTTCGCTCATCCTGACGAAGCTGACGGGGACGGCGGTCACCACCGAGGCGAAGCGGCCCCAGCCCTTTGCCGCCTCGACGGCGATCCGCTGTTCCTCCCAGCCGGCCCCGCGCCAATAAGCGAAGGCCTCGCGCGGCGGCGCGTCCCGAACGTCGGCGGTGAGCATGCGCGCGAACAGCCACTCGCCGCGGGTCATCCAGAGCCGGACGTCGAACCGCTCGACCAGCCAGCCGGCGAGGCCGAGATGATCGGGGTGGAAATGGGTGACGACGATCCGGGTCGGCCGCCGCCCCTGCAAGGGGCCCGCGAGCAGCGCCTCCCACGCTTCGCGGCAGGGCGTGATGTCGAGCCCGGTGTCGACGACCGCGACGCCGTCGCCGTCATCCAGCAGCCAGACGTTGATGTGCTTCAGCGACCCCGGCACCGGCAGCCGCGCCCATCGGACACCCGGCGCGAGCTCTATGGCCTCGCCCGGCTCCGGCGCCTTCCGCCCGAGCGGGTAGGTGAGGCCCTTGTGGCTGTAAGCGCCGCCCGCGTCCGCCAGCGAGGCGTCCGAGGCCGGCGGCTCAGCTCTTGAAGGGATCGACAAAGCCCCGATCGCCGGCAGCGCTCTCATCGCCCGCCGGGCCGGCAAGCTCGGCAGCGAGCGCCGCTTCGGCTTCGCGTGCGTTGGTCTCGCGCTCGCGGCGGAGCTCGTCGAGCAAAGCCTCGCGGTCGCCGGCAAGGCGGCTGTCCTGCGGAGCGGGTTCGAGGCCGGCGGCCTTGGCGGCCTTGGCGACGACTGCGTCAAGCTCGCGCTGGGAGCAGAGGCCGAGCGTCACCGGATCCTTCGGCTGGATGTTGGCGATGTTCCAGTGGCTGCGGTCGCGGATCGCCGAGATGGTCGTGCGCGTCGTTCCGATCAGGCGCGAGATCTGGCCGTCGGAGACTTCCGGATGGTTGCGGATGATCCAGGCGATGCCGTCCGGCTTGTCCTGGCGCTTTGAGACCGGCGTATAGCGCGGGCCGCGGGTGCGGGTCGCCTTGTCCGGCTCCTTCTGGATGACGAGGCGGTACGAAGGATCGTCCTGGCCGCGGTTGATCTCCTCCTGGGTGAGCTCGCCGGCACGGACCGGATCGCGCCCCGTGAGCTTCGTCGCCGCGGTGTCGTCCGCAATCGCCTGGACTTCGAGGATGTGGAGCCCGCAGAATTCGGCGATCTGCTCGAAGGTGAGCGCGGTGTTGTCGACCAGCCAGGAAGCGGTCGCATGTGGCATGAGCGGCTGGGCCACGAAATCCTCCAGATAAAATAAGGGCCGCCCCTCACGGAGCGGCCGAAGCGTTAGGTCCCATGTAGATGCGAGGGGCCCGGAGGGCAAGCTTGTTCGGGGCAGCGCCTCACTGCCGCAGAGTCGCCGCAATTTCGGGTGAACCTCGCGCAGTTGGGAAGCCTGAGGGTCAGAAGGGGGGGCTCGATGAAAAAGCTGATGATTGCGACAATCCTGAGCGGGGCGGTTCTGTCTCCCGCAGCGCCGGCCTTCGGTGCCGACATCGAGGACGGCCGCACTGCCGGCCCTGCGCATTTCGGAGCCTTTGCCGGGGCTCGCCTGCGTATGCCGCTGGGCGGGAGCGAAAAGCCCAAGGCGGGCCTCGCCTTTACCAACGTCCGCCTGGACGGCTCCGGCGCAAGGAGGTTTTCCAAAGGCATCGAAGTGGGCTTTGCCGGCAGTGAGAAGCTGCAGGTATCGATCGCCGGGCGGCAGCTCGACCGGCTGGGCATGCAGCCCCTCGGCCGCGGTCCTGAGGGGCGGAAAGCCGGCGTCTCGACGATCGGCTGGGTAGCGATCGGAGCGGGCGTCGCAATCATCGTCGGCGCCGCTTTGTTCATCGACGCGGTCAGGGACTCCAGCGACTAGGCCGTTATCGGGATGTGGCGCGGCGAATTGGCGACGCGCTCCAGCCAGGCACCTACGTGAGGAAGGCCGGCGAGGTCGAAGCCGCCCTCCTCCGCCACGTGCGTGTAAGCGTATAGAGCGATGTCGGCGAGGCTGAGCCGCTCGCCGACGAAGAAGCTGCGCCGCTCCAGATGCTCGTCCATGAGCTTCAGCGCCGCCTCGCCCGCCGCCTTCTTCGCGGGCAACAGCGCCCGCTGCTCGTCGCTCAGCTGGCTCGTGCCGAGGAAGGCGATCCAGAACCGCAGCGTCGCGATGTTGGGCTCATGATTATATTGTTCGAAGAACATCCAGCGAAGCATGTCCGCGCGCTCGAAGCGGTCGTCCGGGATGAGTTCGGAGCCGTCGGCGAGGAAGAAAATCGCTGCGTCGCTTTCCGGAATGAAGCGCTCCCCAACTTGCAGCACCGGTATCCGGCCGTTCGGGTTTACCTTCGTCAAGAACTCCGGCGTCCGCGTCTCTCCCTTCGCGATGTCATATTCCCGACGCTCCAGCGGAAGGCCGAGCAGTGCGGCGGTGAGCCGAACCTTGTAGCAGTTCCCCGACAGCGCATATTCGTGAAGCACCAGCTTCTCGGTCATCTCACCTCCAACACGATTTTGCCGACATGGTCGCCGCTTTCCATTCGGCGGTGGGCGTCTGCCGCCTGCTCCAGGGGGAAGGTCTTGTCCATCACGGGCCTGAACCGGCCCGCCTCGACCTCCGGCCAGAGGAGACGCTCGATCTCGTCCCTGAGCAGGGTCTTGAATTCGACCGAGCGGGCGCGAAGGGTGGAGCCGGTGAGGGTCAGGCGCCTCAGCATCACGTTCCAGAGCGCAAGCTCCACCTTCGCACCCCGCTGGGCGGCGATCGAAACGTGGCGCCCCTCCTCGGCAAGGCAGGCGAGATTGCGCCGCAAATAGTCGCCGCCGACCATGTCGAGCACGATCTCGACGCCGTGGCCGCCGGTGATCCGCTTCACCTCCTCAACGAAGTCCTGGTTTCGGTAGTCGATGGCGTGCGCGGCACCGATTTCGAGCGCGCGGGCGCACTTCTCTGGCGACCCGCCCGTGACGATGACGGTGAGGCCGAACAGCTTCCCCAGGAGGATGGCGGTGGTGCCGATGCCACTGGTGCCGCCGTGGACGAGGATCGTCTCCCCTTCCCGCGCATAGGCCCGCTGAAAGACATTGCTCCAGACGGTGAACAGCGTCTCGGGAATCGCCGCGGCTTCGATCATCGAGAGCGTGTCCGGCACCGGCAGGCACTGCCCCAGCGGTGCGACGCAATATTGCGCATAGCCGCCGCCCGCCACCAGTGCGCAGACGCGGGCGCCGATGTTCGGCCCGGCGACGATGGTGCCGGCAACTTCGAGGCCAGGAATGGTGGGCGCGCCCGGCGGCGGCGGATAGTGGCCGAGGCGCTGGGCCACGTCCGGACGGTTCACTCCGGCGGCTTCGACCTTGATCAGCACCTCGCCGGAAGCCGGTCGCGGAACCGGCCGCTCCACCGGCTCCAGCACTTCAGGACAGCCCGGCGCATCGGGATCGATCGCGATCATGCTGGCCGGGAGGGTGTTCATTCGGTCACGCTGTCCGATCAATCGCTCAGGATGGCGCCGCTCTTGTTGACAGGATGCCGGCTCCGGTCAACGTTCGGTGCATGGACCTGGACGAACTTTTCCCGGGCAAGCCCGACGATCCGCTGACGCTGCTGACGCGTCAGGACCTGGATCCGATGTCGGTCGAAGAACTTGAAGGGCGGATCGCAATCCTGGAGGCCGAGATCGCCCGCGCCAGGATGAAAATCGACACCGCCGTAAGCTTTCGCGCCAGTGCCGATGCGATCTTCCGCAAATGAACCCGACTCGGATCATCGGCGTTAAATCGCCCATGTTTGTAGAAGCGTGCTTGATGAAGGGCCGAAGCGGCACGACATTAGAGCGAAGTCGCCCGTGATGCGCGCGGGCACGTAGGAGTAAGAAATGCCGTCCTTTGCCCGCGAACTCGAACAGACATTGCACACAGCCCTCGCTGAGGCGAGCGGCCGCCGGCACGAATATGCGACGCTCGAGCACCTTCTGCTCGCGCTCACCGAAGACACCCACGCTTCCAAGGTCATGCAGGCCTGCGGCGTCGACCTCAAAGAGCTTCGGGAAGCCGTTCGCCTCTATCTCGATAGCGAATTGGAAGCGCTGAAGGTGGAAGGGGAAACCGACCCCTCCCCCACCAGCGGCTTCCAGCGCGTCGTCCAGCGCGCCATCCTCCACGTCCAGTCCTCCGGCCGGGACGAGGTGACCGGCGCCAACGTGCTCGTCGCGCTCTTCTCCGAGCGCGAGAGCTATGCCGTCTACTTCCTGCAGCAGCAGGATATGAGCCGTCTCGATGCGGTGAGCTACATCAGCCACGGTGTCGGCAAGGGCGAGACTTCATCCGAGCCGCCCGAAGTGAAGGGCGTCGAGGAAACCAAGTCCGAGGACGGCAAGAAGAAGAACGAAAGCGCTCTGAAGCAGTTCACGGTCAACCTGAACGAGAAGGCGTCCGAAGGCCGCGTCGATCCGCTGATCGGGCGCTCGGCCGAGGTCGACCGGACCGTACAGATCCTCTGCCGCCGCTCGAAGAACAACCCGCTCTACGTGGGCGATCCCGGCGTGGGCAAGACGGCAATCGCGGAAGGCCTGGCGCGCAAGATCATCGAGGGCGACGTTCCCGAGGTTCTGAAGCCGGCGGTGATCTACTCGCTCGACATGGGCGCCTTGCTCGCCGGCACCCGCTATCGCGGTGATTTCGAAGAGCGGCTGAAGGCGGTGGTGACGGAGCTCGAGAAGCTTCCGCACGCCATCCTCTTCATCGACGAGATCCACACGGTGATCGGCGCCGGCGCGACTTCGGGCGGCGCGATGGACGCGTCGAACCTGCTGAAGCCGGCGCTTTCCGGCGGTACGATCCGCTGCATCGGCTCCACCACCTACAAGGAGTTCCGCAACCACTTTGAAAAGGACCGCGCACTCCTCCGCCGATTCCAGAAGATCGACGTAAACGAGCCGACGATCGAGGACACGGTGAAGATCCTGGCCGGCCTCCGCTCCGCCTTCGAGGAGCATCACAGCGTCAAGTACACGCCGGATGCGATCAAGGCCGCGGTCGAATTGTCGGCGCGCTACATCAACGACCGCAAGCTGCCGGATAAGGCGATCGACGTGATCGACGAGGTCGGCGCAATGCAGATGCTGGTGCCGCCGAACAAGCGCAAGAAGACGATCACCGTGAAGGAGATCGAGTCGGTCATCTCGACGATCGCCCGCATCCCGCCGAAGAGCGTGTCGAGCGACGACAAGAAGGCGCTGGAGCATCTCGACCGCGACCTGAAGCGGGTCGTGTTCGGCCAGGATGCCGCGATCTCGGTCCTCTCCTCCGCGATCAAGCTCAGCCGCGCGGGCCTCCGCGATCCGGACAAGCCGATCGGCAACTATCTCTTCTCCGGCCCCACCGGCGTCGGCAAGACCGAGGTTGCCCGCCAGCTCGCCTCGATCATGGGCATCCCGCTCCAGCGTTTCGATATGTCGGAATATATGGAGCGGCATTCGGTGAGCCGCCTCATCGGCGCGCCTCCGGGCTATGTCGGCTACGATCAGGGCGGTCTCCTGACCGACGCTGTCGACCAGCATCCGCATTCGGTGCTGCTGCTGGACGAGATCGAAAAGGCCCATCCGGACCTGTTCAACATCCTTCTCCAGGTAATGGACAACGGCAAGCTCACCGATCACCACGGCAAGACGGTCGATTTCCGTAACGTCATCCTGATCATGACCACCAATGCGGGGGCGAGCGACATGGCGCGCGAAGCGGTCGGCTTTGGGGCCATGACCCGCGAGGGCGAGGACGAAGAAGCGATCAAGCGGATGTTCACTCCGGAATTCCGCAACCGTTTGGATGCAATCGTTCCCTTCGGCTACTTGCCGCCGGAAGTCGTCGCCCGCGTCGTCGACAAGTTCATCCTGCAGCTCGAGCTTCAGCTGGCCGACCGCCAGGTGCATATCGAGCTCGACGAGGAAGCGAAGAAGTGGCTCACCGAGCGTGGCTATGACCGTCTGTACGGAGCGCGCCCGATGGGCCGCCTCGTTCAGGAGAAGATCAAGCAGCCGCTGGCCGAAGAGCTCTTGTTCGGCAAGCTGGTGAACGGCGGCGAGGTGAAGGTCCGCATCAAGGACAACGAGCCCGCCTTCGAGATCATCCCGGCACCGCCCAAGGCGGGCAAGAAGAAGGGCAAGAAAGCCGCTGGCGAAAGTGGCGAAGGCCAGCCCGGAGAGGGCCAGCCCGAAGCTCAGGCCTAAAGAAAAAGGCCGTCCCGTTCGGGGCGGCCTTTTTTGTTGGGGACTAGATGGCGGCAGCGGGCGGAGCCGCTTTCTTCCCTGCGCCGGACTCCCGCAGTCCGCCTCCCCGCGCTATTGCTGCTTCTTCAGCCGCAGGGGAGCAGTCATGTCCAACATCATCACATTCTACACCAACCCGATGTCGCGCGGGCGGATCGCGCGGTGGATGCTTGAGGAAGTTGGTGAGCCCTACGAGACGGTGCTTCTCGACTACGGCACCAGCATGAAGGCCCCAGAATATCTGGCCGTCAATCCGATGGGGAAGGTTCCCGCGATCAAGCATGGGGACACGGTGGTGACCGAAGGGGCGGCGATCTGCGCTTATCTGGCGGACATATTCCCCGACAAAGGCCTCGCGCCGCCGCCGGCGAGCCAGCTGCGCGGACCTTATTACCGCTGGCTGTTCTTCGCGGCTGGACCGGTCGAGGCGGCCGTCACGGGCAAGTCTCTCGGCCTGCTGGCGCCCGAGGAGAAGAAGACGATGGCCGGCTACGGCACGTTCGACGAGACGATGGCGGCGCTGGAGCAAGCGGTATCGCAGGGACCCTATATCTGCGGCGAGCAGTTCACTGCCGCCGACGTCTATGTCGGCTCCCAAATCGGTTGGGGAATGATGTTCGGAAGCATCGACAAGCGTCCGGCGTTCGTCGACTATGTCGGGCGCCTCCAGAGCCGTCCGGCGGCACAGCGCGCTCGCGAGATCGACGATGCGGCGATGCCGCCGAAAGAGGAGCGGCACGCGTGAAGCCCGAGATCCGCGCAGCCGCGCTAGCGCTCTACGACCGGTTCACGCACGAGGGCATGGACCGGCGCGCCTTCATGGCCGAATTGACGAAGATCGCGGGAAGCGCTGCCGCGGCGAGCGCGCTGCTGGCGGCGATCGCGGCGAGCCCTGCCGCCGCTTCGATGGTGTCGGAAGGCGACGAGCGGCTCCAGACCCGTACGCTCAAGTGGCAGCTGATCCCAGGCCGCATGATGAGCGGCTACGGCGCCGCGCCCGTCGGGGCCCGCGCCGACCTCCCGATGGTGATCGTGATCCACGAGAACAGGGGCCTCAACGACCATATACGAGACGTTGCGAGGCGGGTGGCGCTTACAGGCTTTTCGGCGGTGGCGCCCGATTTCCTGGCGCCTTCCGGCGGGACGCCTGCCGACCAGGACCAGGCACGGGAGATGATCGGGAAGCTCGATCTCGGTGCCACCGTCGCCGACGGGCGCGCGCTGATCGACTGGCTGAGTTCGCCCGCCGGCGGCTCGCGGAAGGTGGGCGCGGTCGGCTTCTGCTGGGGAGGCGGAATGGTGAACCGGCTGGCGGTTGCGGCCGGCCCTACCCTCAAGGCAGCAGTGCCCTTTTACGGGCCTGCTCCGGCCCCGTCGGAAGCTGCCAAGGTGCAGGCTGCGATGCTGATCCACCTCGCCGAGCGGGACCAGCGGGTGAACGCGACCGCCTTGCCGTGGGCGGAGGCGCTGAAGGCCGCCGGGAAGAACGTCACCAGCATCGTCTATCCTGGCGTCGAGCATGCCTTCCACAACGACACGTCGGCCGAACGCTACGACAAGCCGGCCGCCGACAAGGCATGGGCGGCAACGATCGACTTCTTCCGCACCCATCTCGCCTAGCCGGCGTAAAAAAAGGACCCGGTGTTTCCACCGGGCCCGGTTCTGCTCGCGTAGATTGAGGGCTTAGTCCCGCTGGCCCATGAAGTTGAGCAGGAAGGTGAACATGTTCACGAAGTCGAGATACAGGCTCAGCGCGCCCATGATGGCGGTCTTGCCGAGCATGTCCGTCCCCTGCACGTAGAAGTACAGGCTCTTGATCCGCTGCGTGTCGTAGGCGGTGAGGCCCGCGAACAGAAGAACGCCGATCGCGCTGATCGCCAGCGCCATCGCGCTCGACTGCAGGAAGATGTTGATGATCATCGCCACCAGCAGACCGACCACACCCATGATCAGGAAGGTGCCGAAGCCCGACAGGTCCTTCTTCGTCGTGTAGCCCCAGAGGCTGAGGCTGACGAATGCAGCGGCGGTCGCGAAGAAGGTCTGCGCGATCGAAGTGCCGGTGTAGACGAGGAAGATCGACGACATCGACAGGCCCATCACCACGGCGAAGGCCCAGAACAGAAGCTGGGTGGTACCGGTGGAAAGCCGATTGATGCCGAAGCTCAGCACCATGATGAAGGCGAGCGGCGAGAAGATGATGAGATATTTGAGCAGACCCGGCCCGCCCAAGATGGTCTGCGCATAGCCGCTGTTCGCGAAGAGCATCGCGACGATGCCGGTCAGAAGCACGCCCGAAGCCATGTAATTGTAGACCGACAGCATGTAGGACCGCAGGCCCGCATCGTAGGCGACGCCTTCGCGGCCGGCGGTGGTCGCCGAAGGCGGCGCTGCTGTCGCGCGCGGGTCAAATCCGTTAGCCATTTTCCCTACTCTCCTTTGACGGCAGAAATCCTTGCCGTTGAGGTGCAATATCGTGGTTCCGGGGGGGTGTTTCAAGCGAAACCGGTTCGCCGGAGCCTTGGGATCGGCTATCGGGCAGCGGCCATGCACCGCCTGTTCGTCGCCATCCAGCCACCTGACTCGATCCGGGAGCGCCTCCTCGGCATCATGGGCGGCATCCCCGGCGCGAGGTGGCAGGACGAAGCCCAGCTCCATTTGACGCTGCGCTTCATCGGGGAGGTCGACCGCCACCAGGCCGAGGACTTCGCCGCCGCTCTCGCATCGGTTCGGCATCCCCCATTCGAGATTG
Source organism: Allosphingosinicella sp. (assembly GCF_036387215.1). Classification (GTDB taxonomy): domain Bacteria; phylum Pseudomonadota; class Alphaproteobacteria; order Sphingomonadales; family Sphingomonadaceae; genus Allosphingosinicella. Next base: position 23,867 of record NZ_DASVUE010000270.1, read on the forward strand.
CGCTCGAAGGGGTGGGAAGCTTCGGCAAGCGCGGCAAGGGTGCGGTGTGGGCGGGTGTGGCCCCGCACGGCGACCTGAAGGCGCTCCACAAGAAGGTGGACCAGGCGTGCCTGCGCGCCGGCATCGCTCCAGACATGCGGGCCTATCACCCACACATCACCATTGCGCGGCTCGGACGGGGCGCGGGTCCCGTGGGGCCCTTCATTGGACGTTGGGCCGGCCTCTCGAGTGCCGCCTTTCCAGTCGACAGCCTCTGCCTGTACGAGAGCCGGCTCGGGTCCGAAGGCGCCAGCTACACGATCGTGGAGCGCTACTCGCTCGCCTGACCGGACCTTCTCTCATCCCGCCAGAGCAGATAGGAGTACACGATCGGGATCAGGGCCGCGGCGCCGATCCCGGTGACGACGATCGTCACAAGCAGGCCCGCAGGAAGCGGCAGCAGCGCCGACAGGATCGCGACCGCGCCCGCCCCCACCATCAGCTTGCCCGCCAGGCGGTGCGTCTTGATCCACACCTCCTCGCTCGAAAGCGTCCAGGGCGTACGCAGCCCGATCATGTACATCCGGCGGGATTTCCCCAGTTGGTTGCCGATCATCACCAGCACCACGCCCAGCCCGCCGGTGATCAGATGGTTGACAGGCACGCCCCAACCCAACGCCACCGAAAGCACCGACACTTCGATGATTGCCATGATCAGCAGCAATGCGGCCCATCCCCAAAGATACAGCCCCTGACTTCGCGAAAGGCCTTCCTGCTTCGGCTCCAGCGCCGGGAGCGCGTAGAAGAGGAGCGCGGTTGCGGCGGTGATACCGGGCGGCAGCAGCAATGCAGTCCATTTATCCGCCCAGCCGTCCGGCCGGCCATCAAGTCCCCAGTGGATCGGCAATCGACGGTCGGCCGGCAGCTCCAGCGCCACCAGCACACCTACTATGGTGAGGCCCAGGACCATCAGAAATGATGCCAAAGCCATGTTCCTCCGCGTCATGTCGCCTCTCCCCTCTGCCGTTCCGCCACGCCGATGCGCCCCATGAAGCCGAGCAGCGCCTCTTCGAGCACACTCAAATTGATGCTGTAGATGATAGTGGCGCCGCGCTGATCCGCCTGGATAAGGCCCGCTTCCTTCAGTTTGGCGAAATGAGCCGACATCGTCGGCTTCGACACTGTGAAGGCGTCGGCGAGCTCGCCGGCGGTTCTGGAGCCGCTCTTCAGCATTTCCAGAACCTCCCGTCGAGTGGGGTGAGCCAGCGCCTCGAAGACAGCGTTCACTTGCGGGGCCTCACGAAGTCAGCGACCGTGTCCACCACTCCCGCCGCGAGCGGCAGCGCGGGATCCGCATAGGTAGCGACATTCGCGCCGCGGTCGTCGGACGTGACAGCCTTGAGGACGTGGTTCACGTCCGGGAGCAGCGCCAGCTTCGTGCCGGCGCGGGCCGCCTTCAGCCTCAGCGCATCATCCACGCTCACCTGAATGTCTCGCGTGCCCTGCAGGACCAGCACCGATCCTGGATATTTTGCGAGCAAGACGGCGGGATCATAGGACAGGAGGCTGATCATCATGCCCTGCACCTGCGGCGCGAAGAGCGGCATCAGCGCCGGATGAAGGTTGGTCGTATCGACCCGCTTCCCCGCTTCGAGGGCGCCGATTGCTGCGAAGGCCTGCTCGAGCAGCGGCTCGTTGGCGGGATTGGCACGGAGTTGCTCGCGGAGGGCCATGCCAACGGGCCGCCCTGGAGCCGACGCGAGGATGATACCGCAAATGCCTGCCGTCTGTTCCGCGGCGGCAAGCGCGACCAGGCCGCCCTCGCTGTGGCCAAACAGCCAGACGCAGGACGCTCCGGTCCGCGCCTGGATCGCCTTGATCCAGCTTCTCGTGTCGGCGACGTAATCGGGAATCGTTACGGCATTTGCATCCGGCGTAGCGCCCGCGCTGGCGAACATGCCCCGCTTGTCGATCCGAACGCTGGTGATGCCTCGTTCCGCCAGCCCCTCCGCAAGAAGCCGGTAGGTGGCGGCTTTCACGCCAAGCGGATTGTTGCCGTCTCGGTCGGTGGGACCGGAGCCGGGGATGATCAGCACGACGGGCGCACCGGCCGCCTCGCCACTTATGGTGCCGCGCAACGCTCCGGCGGGGCCCGGCGCCTCGATCGCCGTCTCCTGCGGCGGCAAGGTCAGTGCAGCGGCCGCCACAGCGGCGGGAAAGGTCAGCATAAACAGCTCTCCTTTATTCGATTGTTAGGCAAATAGCGAAATTCGGGGCGCGGGTCAACTCGTTCGGGCGCCAAGCCTCCCCAGCAGGCGATCCACGACCAACCCATAGCTGGCGCCGAAGAGCCGAAGATGCACGAGCGCAGGGAAGAGCTGATAGACAAGACGCCGCTCCTCCCAACCGGGATCCAGATCGCCGTAGCTTTCCCAGAAGTGAGGCGGCGGCTCGCCGAAGAAGGTGAGCATCGCCAGGTCTACTTCCGCGTCGCCATGATAGCAGGCCGGATCGATGAGCGCCGCCAGCTTGCCGCCTTGAACGAGAATGTTGCCGCTCCACAAATCGCCATGGAGCAGCGACGGCGTTGGACGGTGCGGTAGCAGAGCGCTCAGCCCGGCGGCAACGCGCTCCACGCGCTCGCGCCACGGACGATCGAGCACTCGCGCGGTGGAAACCAGCCGCTGCTCCGCCCAGTAACCGGGCCAATCCACCCGCTCCCGGTTGTCCACTTCGACCGTACCGAGCCGGTAATCGACCGCCCAGCCGTAATGCTCGCCAAGCTTTCCATGGAGGCGGCGGAGCGCGGCGCCGATGTCCGACCATGCGTTGGCGCTGAACACACCATCATTCGGCACATGTTCGAGAAGCAACACGCCGGAATGCTCGCCCTCGACGTGGGGAACCGGAATTCCTGCGGCC
>NZ_DASVUE010000271.1:0-4040 GCF_036387215.1 Allosphingosinicella sp.
AGCTCCGGCTTGGCGTTGATCGTGGCGCCGCGGTTCAGGAGCAGCCCCTTCAGCGACTGCTCGCCGTCCGTCTTCTGAGCGCCGCGCGCGACCTCCACCCGTGCGGCGACGGAGCAGGTGGACCGGTCGTCGGCGACCGAGCGCCAGACCTGGCGGCTCATGCCGCGCACCCCGCCGTGGTGGACGACGAGGTTGACGTCATGGCGCTGCCGCCCGCGGGCGAGGAGAGCGCCGCCCACCTCCGCAAAACCGGCTTCGCCGGCGATAGTGATCTGCCCGTCGAGCCGCGCATCGCTGCTTCCGGCGCCGAGCGTGGTGAGGACGAGGCTGGCGCCTTCGCCCACCGTCGCACGGTCGGTGAGGCTGACATAGCCGCCCTGCCCGAGCAGCCGGCGGCTCAGCATCAGGCGCGCGCCCCTGAACAGGGTCATCGTGGAGAGGCGGTTGATCCAGCCCTCGCCGACATAGGTTTCGACCACCGATGCCTGGGCATCGACGTCGAGCTCGATCTCGGCCGGAAGGTGGTCCGCGGCGCCGGTGGAGAGGTGGATCACCTGCACCAGGCCCTGCGGCGCCTGGTCGGGGCCGAGCTTCAGCTTCCAGCCTTCGCGGCCAACGAGCCGGGCCAGCGCGTGATCGGCGGGATCGACCTGGATGCTGCCGATCTCGATGGTGCCGAGGTTGCTCTGCTCGGCCGCCAGCTTCCCGTCGACAAACAGCAGCCGTGGCCCCTCGCCCGCGCAGTGGATCCACGGCAGCGCCTCCGGCACGGTGCCGCTCGGCTGACGGGCCGCGATCTCCGGCAAGGCCGAAAGGTCGCTCCAGCGCCAGCCTTCGCTCCGATTCGAAGGGAGATCGAGCAGCATCAGGAAAGCGCCTCGGCGGCCGGAAGGTTCATAAAGTTCATCCCCCCAAAGGCCGAAAAACTTCGGCGCCGAACCTTTCGATTCGGGCGGCGCTTCAGGGGGAAGGGCGACGGAGACATGCCCTTGAACGGAGCATGAGCGACGCCTTGCAGGAGGGCGGAAATCATGCCGCGATCGCTCCATAGCCTTCGCGCTCGAGCTCGAGGGCAAGCTCGGGGCCGCCGGAGCGGACGATGCGGCCGGCGGCGAGGACATGGACGCGATCGGGCTGAACGATGTCGAGCAAGCGCTGGTAGTGGGTGATGAGGAGCACCGCCTTGTCCGGCGCGCGCATGATGCGGTTGATGCCGTCGCCGACGACGCGGAGCGCGTCGATGTCGAGGCCGCTGTCGGTCTCGTCGAGCACCGCGAGGCGCGGATTGATGAGGCCCATCTGGACCATCTCGTTGCGCTTCTTCTCGCCGCCCGAGAAGCCGACATTCACCGGCCGCTTCAGCATGTCCATCGAGACGCCGAGCGCGTCGCCCTGGGCACGGGCGAGGCGGAGGAAGTCGCCGGCGCTGAGCTCCGCCTCGCCGCGCGCGCGGCGCTGGGCGTTCAGCGCGGTGCGAAGGAACTGGACGTTCGAGACGCCGGGGATCTCGACCGGATATTGGAAGCCGAGGAAGAGGCCGGCGGCGGCGCGCTCGTCCGGCGCCATGTCGAGCAGGTCCTTGCCGTCGAAGGTGACGGAGCCGTCGGTCACCTCGTAGCCGGGCCGACCGCCGAGCACGTAGCCGAGCGTGGACTTGCCGGCGCCGTTCGGCCCCATGATCGCGTGGACCTCGCCCGCGCCGACACTAAGCGTGAGGCCGTTGAGGATCGGTTTTCCGTCGATCTCGGCGTGCAGGTTATTGATTTGGAGCATCATTATCTTCCGAAAGAACGATAACCTCGCCGGGCCGGGGAGGAGGCACTTCTCCAGCCTCTAGCTTGTCAAAATATCGGGCATTCAAGAGCGCCTGCTTATCAAGGCGTTCGAATATCGCCTCGACCTGTTCGCTCGACCTCTGCTCGGTTTTGTGGCCTGCTTTGTAAGCGGTCAGAGCGCTTGATATCGCCCAATCGCGCACCGCGCTGCAGTCTGCCAAACGAGCACGGGTGGCCCCCTCATAGCCGGCACCAGGATCATAAACTGTGCGGCCGGCCGGATGAAGGCAGCGCTGGTATTCCTGCACCATCGGCAACAGGGCTTCGGGATATGTAGCCTCCGGAGCTGCGGTGACGAAGCCTTGCCGCCGAACAACGGGCTGGCTTTGCTGCGCGGCAGCCCCGGCCGCGGAAGCCTGCAAAAAGACTAGAGTAATGGCCGCTGCAATCATCCGACGCTTCCCTCCAGGCTAATCCCCAGCAGCTTCTGCGCTTCCACCGCGAACTCCATCGGGAGCTGCTGCAGCACCTCGCGGGCGAAGCCGTTGACGATCAGCGCCACCGCGTCCTCCTGATTGAGGCCGCGCTGCATGGCGTAGAAGAGCTGGTCGTCGCTGATCTTGGAGGTGGTGGCCTCGTGCTCGATCTGCGCGGTGGGGTTCTTCACTTCGATATAGGGAACGGTGTGGGCGCCGCATTGATCGCCGAGCAGCAGCGAATCGCACTGGGTGAAGTTGCGGACATTCTCGGCGCCCGCGTTGACGCGGACGAGGCCGCGGTAGGTGTTGTCGGAGCGGCCGGCGCTGATGCCCTTGGAGACGATGGTCGAGCGGCTGTTCTTGCCGATGTGGACCATCTTGGTGCCCGTATCGGCCTGCTGGCGATTGTTGGTGAGCGCGACCGAATAGAATTCGCCGACGCTGCCGTCCCCTTTTAGGATGCAGGACGGATATTTCCAGGTGATTGCGGAGCCGGTCTCAACCTGGGTCCAGCTCACCTTCGAGCGGTCGCCGGCGCACATCGCGCGCTTGGTGACGAAATTGTAGATTCCGCCGACGCCGTTCGCATCACCCGGGTACCAATTCTGCACGGTGCTGTACTTAATCTCCGCGTCCTCGTGGGCGTAGAGCTCGACCACCGCTGCGTGGAGCTGGTTCTCGTCGCGCATCGGCGCGGTGCAGCCTTCCAGATAGGAGACGTAGCTGCCCTTGTCGGCGACGATCAGAGTGCGCTCGAACTGGCCGGTATTCTGGGCATTGATCCGGAAATAGGTCGACAGCTCCATGGGGCAGCGGACGCCCTCGGGGATGTAGACGAAGGTGCCGTCGGAGAAGACGGCGCTGTTGAGGCAGGCGAAGTAATTGTCGCGCTGCGGCACCACGGAGCCGAGATACTTGCGGACGAGGTCCGGATACTCGCGGATCGCTTCGGAGATGGAGCGGAAGATGACGCCGGCCTTCTCGAGTTCGGCGCGGAAGGTGGTGGCGACCGAGACGCTGTCGAACACCGCATCCACGGCCACCTTGCGCGCACCCTCGACCCCGGCGAGGACCTTCTGCTCCTCGATCGGGATTCCGAGCTTCTCGTAGGTGCGGCGGATCTCAGGATCGAGCTCGTCGAGGCTCTTCAGCTCCGGCTTCTTCTTGGGCTCGGCGTAATAATAGGCGTCCTGGAAATCGATGGTCGGGATGCTGAGCTTCGCCCAGCTTACCTCGTCCATCTCGAGCCAAGCGCGATAGGCCTTGAGCCGCCAGTCGAGCATCCACTCAGGCTCATTCTTCTTGGCTGAGATGTAGCGGACGGTGTCTTCGGAAAGGCCCTTGGGCGCGAATTCCTGCTCGATGTCCGAGGAGAAGCCCCATTCGTAGGTGGAGGCGCGGTCGGCGGCCTCCTGGGCTTCACGATTCCTTACGTCCGTCACTTCAGTTCACCTGCAAGGCTTTGGAGCGAAACGCCCTGGAGGGCTCCGCGCACCGCGCCGTTCACTACATTGAGGTGCGGCTTCACCAGGCAGTGCCCGTCGAGCGCACAATCGTTCCTCTTCTCGTCCACGCAGACCGTCATCGCGATCGGCCCTTCGACCGCCTCGATGATGTCGGCGAGGCTGATGCCGTTCGCCTCCCGCGCTAGGCGGAAGCCGCCGCCCGTCCCGCGCGCCGAGCTGAGGAGGCCGGCCGAGGCGAGCCGCCCCATCAGCTTCTGCGCCGTCGGCAGCGGAACGCCCGTCTCCTCCGCGAGCAAGGCCGCCGACAGCCGCGCCTGCCC
>NZ_DASVUE010000272.1:0-6265 GCF_036387215.1 Allosphingosinicella sp.
CAACCTATGTTGGTGCTCCCGGCCTCCAACGCAAGCCGGCCCTTAACACTTCGCGGCAGGCGCCGCGCACCCTGCTCGTCGCCGAAATACGCGCCTTCGTCGCTTTCCTGCCGCTTGGTAGCAGGGATCGCCGCTTCAGCCGAAAGGTCCGCGACCGCTCCCCCCTCCCCGCATAAACGCCGGACATCGCCTCATCCGGGTGGTCCGTGAGGCAACCAATCAAAGCTCCAAAGGGGGAGATACTCCAAATGCGCAAGCTCGCCTTCATCGCCGCGGCCGCTGCCGTCGCACTCACCTCGTCGCCGGCTCTCGCCGGCTCCAAATCCTCGGGCCGCAAGGACCAGGAAAAAGGCATGGCCGAAATCCCGGTCTGCACCAAGAAGCTCGGAACGATCGCGATCGTCGAGCCCGACAACAATTGGTGGCAGGGCCTCGGCCTCGGCAGCCCGGAAGCAGTCTTGAAGCTGTTCGTGATGAAATCCGGCTGCTTCAGCCTCGTCGACCGGAACAAGGGCCTCGCGAGCCGCAACATCGAGCGCGCGCTTGCCGACAGCGGCGAATTGCAGCGCGGCTCGAACATCGGCCGCCAGCAGGTGAAGGCCGCGGATTATTTCATCGTCCCCGACATCGTCTCGAAGAACGACCGTTCGGGCGGCGGCGGCATCGGAGCTGCGCTTGGCGGCTTCCTCGGCGGAAGCACCTTCGGCCACCTCGCGGGCAATATCAGCGTCAACAAGAAGGAAGCCAACGTGCTCCTGACGCTCGTCAACGCCCGCACCACCGAGCAGGAGCGGATGACCGAGGGCTATGCCCGCAAGTCCGACTGGAGCTTCGGCGGCGGCGGCGGCGCCGGCTGGTGGGGCGGCTTCGCGAGCGTCGGGGCGTCCGGCTATCAGAATACGGACATCGGCCAAGTGCTCGTGCTTGCCTATCTCAACGCCTACAAGGATCTGGTCGGCCAGCTCGGCGGCCTTCCCGCCAACGCCAGCGCCGCGGCACCTCAGGCCCAGTAAGGCGCCTGAAGCTCGCAAGCCGTCGTTGCGCGAGCCGGAGCAATTTCCACTCCGCTGAAGTCGAGGTTGGCGGCGCTCGCAACGATCCGAGCGCCGCTGTCCTCCCCGTTTGCCAATGCCTCGGATACCGTATAGCCACGGTATCCGGGGCAGAGGCCGTATTGGCGCTCCCCCTCTGTTGCGTGTTCTGGTTTCGGGGAGACAGAAATGCGCAAGCCAATCGTCACTGGTGCCTTCATGGTCGCGGCACTCGCCAGCAGCACCGCTCAGGCATCTGAAAAAGACATCGCCATCGCCAAGTGCAGTGCACAGCACGGAACCATCGCCGTGACCGACGGCGACACTCAGGGGTGGACCAAGTTCGGCCTCGGCAGTCCGCGCGATCTGCTCGGCGCGATGGTGCGGGAATCGAACTGCTTCAACGTGCATGACCCGGCTTCGGGCAAGCCTGCGGATTATCTGATGAGTGCGATTGCCGGCGACAAAGCGGTCGTCTTGCAAGGCATGAACGTGGCGCGCGCCGCTCTTACGGAGGGCGCCCTTCGCAGCGGAGCGCTTGGCGCGGTGCCCGGCCTTGGGGCGGCAATGGGCATGTTCAACGGGTTCGGCGGCAAGAAGAAGATTGTGGCGGCGGGCCTCCGCGTACTGAGCCCCGCCACCGGACTTACGCTGCTGGTCGGGCAAGGCGAAGCGAGCAAATCCCAACTCACCTGGGGCGACTGGTCTTCAGGGGGTTCGGGTACCTTGGGCCAATATACCAGCTCCAAGGACGGGAAGCTGCTGAGCGGCGCCTTTGCCGAAGCCTATAATCAGATCGTCGCTCAGGCCGGCACCCTGCCCGCCCCGGCAACGGCTCCAGCAAAATAGCACGCTGCAGTGTAGTGCGAGAAGTCGCTCAGACGACGCTCGCACAGGGGCTGGTCGCGCCTTTCCCGTCCGGGCCCCAGCGGCGGAAGCCCTTCGAATCCACGTGGAAGCGAAGGCCGGTGTAGAAGCCGAGCCCGATGTCGTAGCCGCGGCCGCGCCATTCGTGGATCTTGCAGATGCTGCGGATCATCCCGTCGCGGGCGATCGCGCGAAGCGGGGTCAGATCGAGCGCGAAGAAGTGGCGGTGGGCGCTTTCCCTCGCACCCCCGGAACATCGGTTGAGCTCGGCATTGCGATAGCCCGACAGCGCCTCGACCTTGCCGATCACCGGCTCGACATGGTTCTCGATGAAGCGGAGCGTGCTCGCGATGTGGTTCCACTCCGTGAACGGCGCGACCTCGAAGCGGGGGCCGTTGCACTCCTTCCACATGCTCGCGGTCCGGACGAGCTGCCAGGTGGGGACCACGTCCTCCACGTCCTTCATCTCGAGATAGGTGCGAAAGCCGATCACCTGTGCCCGCGCGGCCGGGCTCTTGGCGAGCCAGGCGAGATAATCCGCATGGCTCTGCCCATCGGCCTTCTCCTGCGCGTCGGCCGGAGCGGCCAGCGCGAGTGCGACGAGGGCGGCGATGCTGACGAGGCTTCGCATAGGCTCCGATATGGGGGCTTCATCGCCCCGATTGCACCCTCCGGCGGCGCTCCGCCTTATATGGGTCAAGCAGCGGGAATAGCTTGGAACCTCACCAACGGGAGTGGGTTCACCTCGGTTCCACGATCAGCAGCGCGAGGAAGAGAGATGGCGCAAAGACCCCGCGACAGGCGATCCGCAGGGACGAACGTCCTGATGCTGCTCATCCTGGTGGTGGTGATCGGCGGCGCCCTCTTCTGGGCCTGGCGCGACAGCCCGCCCGACACGCCGGCTCCGAGCGGAACCGCCGCTCCGGCGACCGTGCCGGGAGGAACCCCGACCGGCTGACAAGGCGCCGCTCCCCCTCCGTTCATACCGCCGCTGACGTTTGTCCCATTCGTGGCCGGGTGAAATCCGGCCATTGAACCATTCGCCGCTCGCAGCATTCTCCACCCGCACGCCTCCCCGGCGGGCACCAAGGAGAACAAAATGCGTAAGCTCACCACCAACGAACTCACCGCCGTCGCCGGCGGCGCCAATCCGCACCTTACCACCGTCACCACCAATCCCGGCGGCGTCGTGAACAAGAGCGCACTCAAGAACCCGAACACCACCACGTTCACGTTCAAGACCACTGGGAAGCCGGCGTAAGCCTGCCTCCCCGCATCAGGAGAGAAGATATGCGTAATCTCGATTTGAACGAACTGAAGGCCGTCAGCGGCGGCGCCAACAAGCCTGCCAGCCATCCCTTCCCGCCGGGCCGGCACCCGAGCTTCCGCAATCCGGCGCATGCTCCGGGCGAGAGCTACAAGGGTCCGGCCGACAAGAATTTCGGCCCGAAGTAAGGGACCGCAATAGCGGTCGCCGGTTCAGAACGACGATTCTGACAGGATCTCCGATGCGCCCCGGTCTCCCTGAGGCCGGGGCGTTTCGATTCAAGCGTTACGCGGCGCCGGCGGAGGCACGGCTTTTCGCGAAGCGTCGCTAGGTGCTGGAGAGGCTATCCTTGTAGACGAAGGCGCGCCGCCGCTCCGTAAGGTTGAATGTCGACCAGGATCCGCTGCCGACGAAGATCCAGTTCATCTTCACCTGATAGCCCATCTGGATGTCGACGCAGGGGCGGCCGCCGTCGGTGCAATTGGTAACAGTCGGAGCCGTAATGTCGGCCGGATTGAGGCCGAAGCGACGATCGGTGATGCGGGCGGCAATGAGGTCGTTGTCCGGTTTCGGCGAAATGCTGGCATAGCGCGCACCCTCGGCGACCGCGCTCTTCAGCCCCGCATGCGCGAAGAAGAAGATGCCGAGATTGGCGATCCCGAGGACCAGCGCCAGAAAAGCCGGTGCGACCAGCGCGAACTCGACCGCGCTCGATCCGCTCTCGCTCCGCCGAAGCTTGAGGAGCCGCCCCGTCATTGCACCCTCAGCGATGCGCGGGCCTTGAGCTTGATCGAGCCGTCGGCTTCCGTCGGATAGCCCATGGTGGTGAAGACGGGATCGAAGGGCTTGGCGATGTTGAGGGTGACGTAGCGGCCCGTCTCCTCGCCCGCAGAGCAGGTGCTGCCCATGGTTTTGGTCGTCCGGGTGCCGTTCGTGGCGGTGCATTCGAGCCACTGGGTCAGCGTCACCGTCGCATCCGTGCCGGCGGCTGTCTGAGCATGCGTGGCCAGGAAGCTGTAGTCATTGGTCTTCGTGCCTGAATGGGCGAGCTCGAGGGTGCGGTTCGCCGCCTGCTGGAGGGCAAAACGCTCGGTGTAGCCGCGGCCGATATCCGCCACCGCGACGATCAGCAGGCCGAGCATCGGCGCCATCGCCGTGAATTCCAGGAGGCTCACGCCGCGTTCGTCGTCGCGGAGGCTCCGTAGCCGGGAGAGGATCGCTGTCGCCATGGCCTAGCCGACCAGCCTTACCTGGCTGAGAGTGAAGGTTTCACCCGGCTTGTTCGAGCAGTTGGCGGTCAGGCCGTTGGCAAGGTTGAGGTTGCCCGAGAAGCTGATCCGCTGCGACACGATCTGCAGGCAGCTGGAGGTCATGGTGGAGTTGCCGTTGATGAGGATGTTCGTCTTCGGCATATAGAGGGCACCGGTGAGGTTCAGTGAATTGCCGCCGTTCAGGTGCCAGTCGTCCATCGTCGCGCGATCCTTGTCGCGGAAGATGACGATGTCCCTGTAAACGCCCGTCTCCGGCGCGCTGAGGGTCAGGCTCGCCTGTCCGTTCATCTCGATCTTGCCGATGCTGTCGCCGGTGCCGGTGAAGATGAGCGTGACGTTGGTACCGGTGACGGCGGCGTGCGAACCGAGGTTCAGGTTGCCGTTCTTGATGTAATATGTTCCCGCGGGAAGGTTGATCGTCCGATCGATCGTCATGCTGTTGAAGCAGACGGCGGTGTTGGCGACCCCGTTCGGCCCAGTCTCGTTCAGGGTAACCGAGGCGAGATCGTCGAAATCGTCGTCGCAGCCCATGCCGTTGGCGGCTGCGCTCGGATCGGGCCGGCTGGCGAACGGATCCTCCTGCTTGTCGGAATATGGGATGATCGTCGAGTTGCCGTAATAGGGATTGGTGGCATCAAGCCCGCCGCGCGCCATGATCGGGTCGGCGATCAGCGAGGAGGAGCCGCCCGCGTCGATCGCCGGCACGGCGGTCGAGTTGGTGGCGATCCCGCAGCCGAGGTTGACGGTCGCGTTGCCGGTGAAGTTGATCGCCTGAACCGGGCCCTCTTCGAGCGTCAGGAGGCAGAATCTGCCGCTGTTCACGACTGCGGCGGTCGCTTCGACGGTGACGGTCGGCGATTCGCCCTGGAAGAAGCGCCAGAAGGGAAGGTCCCGCTTCGCGCTCAGCACGACTCGTACCGCCTTGGTATTTCCTGCCCAGTCCCCGGTGGTCGGCGCATTTTCGACGATCGGGTAACCGGTAAGCAAGGTAAGCTGATTGTTGAGCAGGAGGTCTCGCGTGACCGCGCTCGAGACGCTCTTCGCCTGGACGAGCGCATGTGCTCCCGCCAGCGCGTTCGAATCGGCCATCCGCTGCAGCTGGCGCTTCCAGAGACTGAATTGGATGGTATCGAGACCGACCGCGGCCGCGCCGATCATGAGCGGCATCGCCGCCGCACCGATTGCCAGCACATTGCCGCGCTCGCTCCTGAGAAGCTTCCTTGCCCAGGCAAAAGCTCGCATGACTGATATCCTCGATTAACGGACTTCAGCCAAAGCGATTAAGGTACAATGCTTTACGGGAGGTTAGAGCGCCTGCTTAACAGGCCGTTATCCGCTCGAAGAAGAGCCGGGGCGGGCGCTGGCCCGCCCCGACAGCCTCAGAACTTCACCGACATGCGCCCGTAGACGAACCGGCCGTTGAAGCCGAACGGCGAATATTGCGAGAAGGGCACGATGTAGCTCGTCGCCGGGTAGAAGACGTTCGTGGTTCCCGACGTGCCGGCAAGGCCCATCGGGACCTGATCGGGATAGACGTCGAACACGTTGTTGGCGCCGAGTGCGAAGGTCGCCATATCTCCCGCCTTCAGCCGGAGCTCGAGATCGGTGACCCATTTGGGCTCCATCTCGAGATCGTTGAAGATGCCGCTCCCGGCCGGGCCGAGCTCGCCGCCCGCGGCGAAGACCTTGCCGAAGCGGTTGGCGCGGGCGGTGAAGCCCAGCCAGTCATGCTCGTAATCGACCGAGACGTTGATCTTGTCGCGCGGCGAGCCCTGGACCAGCCGAAGCCGCTCCTGCCGCCCGAACAGGACGACGCCGGGAACGGCCGC
>NZ_DASVUE010000273.1:0-5663 GCF_036387215.1 Allosphingosinicella sp.
CCTGCCTCCGGTTGCGGCACTGGCACGGTGCCGGGGAGGGTTCGGAGTACCTGCGTCATCAGCTCTGCGCCGATCCTCGCCAGCTCCGCAGTCAATTCTCCCGCGGTTTTCCGCCCGATTTCCGTCTCCCGCACCGCAAGCATGGGGCCGGTGTCGAGCCCCCGCTCCATCTGCATGATGGTGACGCCGGTCGTCTCGTCACCCGCGAGGATCGCCCGCTGCACCGGCGCCGCCCCCCTCCAACGCGGCAGGATCGAGCCGTGGACATTGAGGCACCCGAAACGCGGCGCCTCCAGGATCGGCATCGGCAGGATCAGCCCGTAAGCCGCGACCACCGCCGCATCGAGGCCGAGCGCGGCGAACGCCTCCTGCTCCTCGGGCGCCTTGAGGGAAAGCGGCGTCGTTACCTCGATCCCGGCCGCCTCCGCTCGCTGCTGCACAGGGGAGGGACGAAGCGCCTTGCCTCGGCCCGCCGGCCGCGGCGGCTGCGAATAGACGGCCACCACCTCATGGCCCGCCGCAATGAGGGCATCGAGCGTCGGCACCGCGAAGTCCGGCGTTCCCATGAAGGCGAGGCGCATGACCGCTGTCATTGCGAGGAGCGTAGCGACGAAGCAATCCACTTCCCACGCCGGATTGCTTCGCTGCGCCCGCAATGACAGAGGGAAGGCATGGCATCTCCCGAAATCGAGGCGTTGACGCAGGCTCTGTCGCGGCTTCCGGGGCTTGGGCCGCGCTCGGCGCGACGGGCGGTGCTCCACCTCCTCAAGAAGCGGGAGGCGGCGATGGCGCCGCTCCTCCGGGCGCTCGAGAAGGTCAATGAGCGGCTCTCCGTCTGCTCCAATTGCGGCAATGTCGATACGACCGACCCTTGCACCATCTGCGCCGACCCGCGCCGCGATACGCGCCTGCTCTGCGTCGTCGAGGAGGTCTCCGATCTCTGGGCGCTCGACCGCTCCCGCCTCTTCCCCGGCAGCTTCCACGTCCTCGGCGGCCGCCTTTCGGCGCTCGAAGGCGTCCGCCCGGAGGATCTGAGCATCGACAAATTGATCGGCCGCGTCTCGAAAGGCGGCATCGACGAGGTGGTGCTCGCGATGAACGCCACGCTCGAAGGCCAGACCACCGCCCACTACCTCGTGGAGCGCCTCGAAACCTATCCCGTCCGCATCACCCAGCTCGCCCACGGCCTTCCCGTCGGCGGCGAGCTCGATTATCTGGACGAAGGCACGCTGGCCCAGGCGCTGAGGGCGCGGCGGCCCGTCGCATAGCAACCGTTCGTCGCGCCGGGCGCGGCATTCGTGGCGTAGCGTGCAACGTCGTCTCTGCGGCTACAACCTTCGTCGAACAGCGCCTGCGGGCGTAGCGGGGTCATTGCTAGGCCGAATGCGAGCGCCGGCGCCTCCCGATCCGGCACATCCCGCATGGAGACCGAAACGATGACCGATATTCTCGCCGATCTCGACGACCCGCACTCGCTCCGCGCCGTTTCCGAGGACGGGGAAGCTTCCCACCGGGCAGCGGCGGCACCAGAGCTTTCGCCGGCGCACATCCTTCAGGTGGGAATGGCCTTCTGGGGCTCCAAGGCGCTGCTGAGCGCCGTCGAGCTCGGCCTGTTCACCGAGCTTGCGTCCGGCCCCCGACGCGGCGGCGAGATCGAGAGCGCGCTCCAGCTCCATCCGCGCGGCACCTATGATTTCCTTGACGCGCTGGTTGCGCTCGGCCTTCTCGCCCGCGACGGAAACGGCGCTTCCGCGCTCTACCGGAACACGCCCGAGGCGCAGCGCTTCCTGGTGCGCGGCAGCCCCACCTATGTCGGCGGCATCCTCGAAATGGCCAATGCGCGGCTCTACCCATTCTGGGCCGACCTTACACCCGCATTGAAGACCGGCCAGCCGCAGAACGAGGTGAAGCATTCGGGCAAGCCGATGTTCGATGAGCTTTACAGCGATCCGGCGCGGCTCGAGCAGTTCATGGGTGCGATGAGCGGCGTCTCGATGGGCAATTTCGTGGCCTTCGCGGAGAAATTCGATTTCTCCGGCTATCGTACGCTCGCTGACATCGGCGGCGCGACGGGTCAGCTTTCCTGCATCGCCGCGGCCCGCCACCCGCACCTTACCTGCCGGTCGTTCGATCTTCCGGTGGTGCAGCCGATCGCCGAGCGGCGGATCCGCGATGCCGGCCTCGAAGGAAGGGTCAGTGCCGGCGCGCTCGACTTCATGAAGCAGGACTTCCCGAAGGCCGACGTGATCACGATGGGCATGATCCTTCACGACTGGAACCTCGAGGTGAAGAAGATGCTCATCCGTAAGGCCTATGACGCTCTTCCGGAAGGCGGCGCCTTCGTGGCGATCGAGAACATCATCGACGACGAGCGCCGGGAGAATGCGTTCGGGCTGCTCATGTCGCTCAACATGCTGATCGAGTTCGGCGACGCGTTCGACTTCACCGGCGCCGATTTCAAGGGATGGTGCCTCGAGGCGGGCTTCTCCCGCTGCGAGATCCTGCCCCTGGGCGGTCCCGCGAGCGCCGCCATCGCCTACAAGTAGGGAGCGGAAACGGGCGGCGCTTGACGCCGCCCGGGCCTCAACCTAGCTCCGCCCGCATGGGCCTCCTGCCGATCATCGAAATCCCCGATCCGCTGCTCCGCGCGCAATCCGCTCCGGTGGAATCGGTGGGCGACGACATCCAGAAGCTCATCCAGGACATGTTCGCGACGATGTACGCGGCGCCAGGCATCGGGCTTGCGGCGGTGCAGGTGGCGATCCCGAAGCGGCTTCTGGTGATCGATCTCCAGGAGGAAGAGGATGAGGCGGGCGAGCCGATCCGCGATCCCCACGTCTTCATCAACCCGGAGATCGTCCACAGTTCGGACGCGCGGAAGGTCTACAACGAAGGCTGCCTCTCAATCCCCGAGCAATATGCCGAGATCGAGCGGCCCGACATCGTCACCGCCCGCTGGATCGACGAGAAGGGGCTTGAGAGGGAAGGGGAGTTCGGCGGCCTCATGTCCGTCTGCCTCCAGCACGAGGTCGACCATCTGAACGGCGTGCTTTTCATCGACCACCTCTCGCGCCTGAAGCGCGACATGGTCGTCAAGAAGGTGCTGAAAGCCCGCAAGGAACGCGACAAGGCCGCCATTCTCTAAGGATCAGTGGAACGTCTCCAGCGCGTCGCGGCAGTCCTGCGCCGTCTCGCGGCACATTTCGGCGCAGCGTCTGCAATGATCGTGGTCGTGCCGCTCGCATTCCTCAGCGCAGATGTCGCAGGCGGTGATGCAGAGCTGGAGCATCTCCTCCAGCAGGATCTCGTTGCCGCCCGTCCTCCGGATCGCGAGCGTCGACGTGGCGGCGCAGACGTCCGAGCAATCGAGGCAGGTGCGGATGCATTGCCGCATCTGCTCCACATGTTTCTCGGCAAGGCAGGCGTCGGCGCAGCTCGTGCAGATCGCCGAGCAGAACATCGCATGCCGCGCCGCCTTCGCCAGCGCCTCGTTGAAGTCGCCGCCGACATCCGGGTGAGAGGCGATCATCTTCCCGATCGACATGCCATTCTCCTGAGCCCGCTGAAACGAACGGGTTTTCTGTGGATAGAGTTCCAACCGGGCCTTGAGCGGCGGCCACGGCTGCTCTAGGTTCTTGGTACGTTCTTGGGAGCTGCGCTTGTGGAGACGACAGTTATAATTGTTGTGGCGCTGGCCGTCATAGCCGCGCTGGTGATCGGTTATCTGCTGGGGGGTAGGCCAATCAAGCAGCTACAGGAGGATGCTGAGACTTGGCGGCAGGCACAGGATCAGCTCAAAGGTGAAATTGAGCATTGGCGAAGTAAGTTCAACGAGGCGATTGTGAACCTTGCCGCCGAACGAAAAACCGCCGAGCGGGTCGAATCCGTCGAAGCGGAGCTGCGCGCAGAGCGCGTGATCTCGTCGGAGCTCAGCGCCAAGGTTGCTGCCTACGAAAGAGGCGAGCAGGAGCGGCAGCGCGCGCACGAGGCTCAGCTCGCGCAGCTCGGGGAATTTGAAGTCAAGCTCGAGAAGCGTTTTGGTGAGCTTGCAGGAAAAGCAGTTGAAGGCGCTCACGATAGCTTTTTAAAGCGGGCGGAGGAGAAGTTCGGCCATGCGGGTCAGCAAAACGTGGAGAAACTCAGGAATTTGCTACAGCCCGTCGAGGCTACCCTAAAACGCTATGAAGAAGGCCTCAAGGAGGTCGAGAAGGATCGGGTCGGCACATACGAGTCGCTGCGCGAAGCAGTGGCACAGCTCTCCTTGGGCAACGAGCATGTCCGGCGTGAAACGCAGCGCTTAGCAAATGTTATGCGATCGAGTCCAAAGGCCCGCGGGCGGTGGGGCGAGGAGCAGCTTCGCACCATTTTGGAGGCAGCCGGCCTGGCTGAGAACGTAGATTTTAGTTTGCAAAGTACGGTCAATGATGGTGAGCGGCAGCTCCGTCCCGACTGCGTCATCAGTTTACCAGGTGACCGCTGTATCGTGATTGACGTTAAATGTCCCTTGGTTGCCTTTGAACAAGCATTCGACGAGGAGGACGAGGGTCGCCGGGGGGAGTTGCTGCTCCAGCACGCAGCAGCGATGAAGACATACGCAAACGATCTTGGACGGAAGGGCTATTGGCGTCAGTTCGACCTGTCGCCCGACTTTGTAATCATGTTCATTCCCGGTGAGCATTTCCTTTCTGCCGCCGCTGAGAGGGCACCTGACTTGATTGAGACGGCTTTTCGCAATGGAGTGATCATCGCGTCGACAATCAACATGCTCGCACTCGCCAAGATCATGGCCGGCATGTGGCGCCAAGAGAGCTTGGCTGCGCAGGCGAAAGAGGTGGGAGAAGCAGGCAAACGGCTGTTTGGAAGCTTGGCCGTGGTAACTGAGCATGTTGCGGCCTTGGGAGATCGCCTGGAGAAGGCTGGCAAAGACTATAATAAGATGATTGGCAGTCTTGAACGAAACGTCATCCCTCAGGCCCGGCGGTTTGAAGAGCTTAAGATCGACCTGGGCGATAAAAAGCTGAGCACGCTGTCAGCCATTGACGTGGCCGCGCGCCCGTTAACGAAGCTCGCCGCGCCTAACGTCCTCGACGCGGCGGAATAGCCCGACCGAGGAGATTGCGTCAGAGGAACGGCGCTTGCTTGCCAATCCGCGCCGGCCTCCGCTATCGCGGCTTCGAGCGTGTTAAGGGCCTGTAGCTCAACGGTAGAGCCGGCCGCTCATAACGGCTAGGTTGGGGGTTCGAATCCCTCCGGGCCCACCACCATCTACTGTTGCGCGATGAGCAACACCGTAGTTCATTCGGGCGGGCTACCCGCACCTCCCTGCATGGTCCATCTAGTCTCTCTACAGGGAGGACGACATGCCCGAGCAACTCGAGCTTTTCACGGACATCGAACGGCAGGTGATCGTGCTTGCGGCGAGTTCGTCGCGGGAGTGCGTCTCCGTCTCGTCCAACCCCGCCCGCCGCGGCCTGGATTGGCTGGTGCGCAAGCTCGCCGGCGACACTTCCGCCAATCCGCTTGCCAACGAGCGGCTCGAAGCGCTCCGCCGCCTTGCCTGCACCACCTTCGCCACCCGGGGCGAGCCGGCAGAGACCAGTATCCGCCAGGCTCTGCAGGCGGGCTTCAGCCGCGACCAGATCGAAGGCCTGAAGCGGCTCGCA
>NZ_DASVUE010000274.1:0-7067 GCF_036387215.1 Allosphingosinicella sp.
ATCGCTGAAAGCCGCCGGAGGATCGAGGAAGAAGGCGCGGCTGTAGGAGGTGAGGCCGCGCACCGCCGCATCGCCGATGCCGTAATGCGAGAAGGTCACGCTCCGGCCGGAGCTGTGACGGCCGAGCGCCTCCTCAGCCTCCAGCACCACGACCTTGCCGTGCCGCGCAAGCCGCGCAGCGGCGGAAAGGCCGGCGATGCCGCCGCCGATCACGAGGAAATCCGCAGTCGCCATTCACTGCGCCCTGTCCGCCGAAGGTGCGGCGGTAAACCAGCCGGGATCAGGGTGACTTGTCGTTCGCATCCGTGCGGAGGCGGTCGCTGCCCTTCGACTTCTTCTCGCCGTGGATGGCGTTGCCGCTGACGCCCTTGTTGGTCCGCTCATGCTCTTCGAGCGTGGGATTGCCGGTATTGTTGCTGCTCTTTCCGCCGCCGCTGTTGCTGCGCATTCGAATCTCCTTTGCTCCCGCTCCCAACGAAGCCGGAGCGCAACTGTTTCGCGCTTCGCCGCTCGCGCTCGTCGCGCCGGCGGCCCTTTTCGTCGCTGGCTGGCGGGTTCGACGCTCGATTGCGCACCCGTATCGAAATCGGCGGGCGCTGACCCGGCGCCTCGGATACCCCCAAATCAGCGGCGCAGGGGGCTTCCTGCTTCATCCCACAGGGCCTCCTCGCCGCAACCGAATTTTTGCCAGGAAGGAAGACCGACATGACCTCACGCATTTTCTCCGCGATTGCCGGGGCTGCCCTTGCCGCCGGCATGGTGGCTCTCAGCACCCCCGTGCTCGCCGCCGACACCGATCAGAGCACGGCCGTGATCCAGATCGCCGACCTCAACCTCCACGCGCCGCAGGGCATGCAGACGCTGGAGCGCCGGGTCCGCCAGGCCGCCAACAAGGTCTGCGGCGCCGTTCCGACCCGCGACCTCAGCCTGCGCCAGTCGGTCATCGACTGCCAGGAGCAGGTCCGGGCCAGCGCGATGAGCCAGGCGGAGCTCGCAATGGGCGCCACCAGCTCGAACGTGCGGCTCGCGCTCCGCGCCGAGTAACAACTCTCCATCGTTCCCCGCGAGCTCGCCGGCTGCTTACCATGCCGGCGAGCCCTTCTTCGTTCGGAACGAGCCCTGCCACCGGTCGTTCAGTTCGTCCGGCAAGCGGAGGCTAGGATGATCGAAGGCGAGAACCACCGGCAGGGCACGGATCCCGAAGAGAGGGCGCTCAGCGGCAATCCGGACACGCCTCCGCAGGAGCCCGACAACAATCCCGATAACGATCGCGAGCTGCTTCGGCAGGGACGCGACGAAGAGGAGGAGCGTTCGGCCAAGCCCGCCGCCGACGGCGAGGGCGGATCGGACCAGCCGGGCACCACCCTCCCCGGCTACGGCTGAGCCACTCCACTTTTTTTCTGTGGATAATCGAAGGGGACGCGCCCGATCCCGCGCGTTTCCGCCAATCCCGCCTGCGTGCTGTTGCCCGGATGTGACAGTTCGGCGGCACGTGAAATTGGCGGGAACTTAATCTGTTGCGGCCAGAATCAATCTCTGATTCAATTCTTAACGGGGAGCGGGGTCATGGTTAAGCGCTTGGTAACCAATAGGGGCGCATGATCCTCACCAGGGCAAGAGGAGTGGGATCATGGCTACGAGTACGAGGCCAGCCGACGGAGCGTTGACGCTGGTCGAGATCAAGGAATTCGGAAGTTTCCCGAAAGGCACCCAGCGTTACATCCGGCGCTCGCTCGACGTCGGCCTCGGCCGCCGCGACGCAATGAAGCGCTGGTCGCGCGATGTCGGCGAAGCCGCAAGCATCCGCGCCCAGGCCCGCATCTACCAGCGGCTCGACCATATCCGCGACCATGTGCCGGACGATAGCGGCCTCGATCAGATGGAGCCGATGATGGGCCCGCTGATCACGATGACCGCATTCGACCTCGGCCAGGACAAGCTCCCCGATTTCGCGTCCTATCGTTTCCTTTACGAGCGGCTGATCGGCGCTGCGATCCGCCCGTGGCTCCCCGGCGCCTTCTGCGCGGCCGCGGCGCTTCCGCACCTCCATCCGGAGAAGAGGCGCGTGCTTCTTCAGTCGATCAGCGAAGCGGCCGCGACCGCGCCCGGCTGGTCGAACCGCGAACCGGCTTTCTTCCCCGAGTGGGTGGAAAAGGTCGACATCACCGTCGCCGGCTGAATTTGTAACGCGTACCGGAGGCCGCCCTAACCGGCGGCCTCCACCACTGCTCCTACCGCTGCGATGCGCTCCACATCGGCATAAGCCGGTTTGGCGAGCTCTTCCCCGTAAATGTCCGGATCCAGCTCGCGGTAACGGAGCGATCCGCCAAGGGCCGCCACCTCCCGCTCCAGCGCCTCGCGCAGCTGGTCGCGTCCACCCACGACCGCGGACCCCGTATAGAGGATAAGCCTGCCGCCGGGATCCAGCCGCCGAAGCGCCTCAACCGACCAATCGAGCGAAAGGCGTGCGCCATGCATGTCGCCGCCGTCGCGATAGGCGCGGGATTTCTCGTCGATCATGAAGGGCGGATTTGCAATCGCGACATCGAAGGCGCCCCTCACCTCCTCCAGCCCCCCTTCCACCGTCTCGATGTCGAGCCCGGAGTGGCGTGCGTTGATGCGGGCGATCCGGAGCGCGGCCGGGTTGATGTCAGAGAGCGTCAGCCGCGCTCCGGGGAGCAGGGGCGCAGCCGTGATCGCGCCTGTGCCCGGGCCGGCGCCGATATCGACGAGGCGCCTCACTCCGCCGACGCGGCCCAGCTCCGAGCGGACGAAATCGGCGAAACGATAAGTGTCGGGGCTGAAGAAAACCGCATCCTCGGCCTCGGTCGGGAAAGCCGAATGGATGATGAGCGCATTGTGGATGCGCCCCACCCGGATGCTGCTCTTCAGGCGATCGCCTTCGCGGGAGAGGGTGCCGGCGGCTTCGAGCAGCTCCAGCATCTCGGGCGGCAGCAGATCCGGCGCGAAGGGCATGCTCCACCCGAATACGTCCCTCAATGTCCGCGCCTCGAGCTTCGGCGCCCGCGCCAGGACCCTCGTGTGGCTTGCGGGCGTCACTGGCACGAAGTCGTAGCCGGCGCGGTCGAGGAGGGAGAGGAATCGAAGGAGCGCGGTATCGGCCGTGTCCGAGAGCTTCATTGTCGCCTTTCCGTGGAGAACAAACGGGGCGTTAGCCGTTTCACGCGCGACATCAAGCAAAGGAGGGGCACATGTTCACCCGTACAGGATCCGCGCGCTATGAAGGCTTCGGCAAGGAGGGGCGAGGGCATGTTTCGACGCAATCGGGCGTGCTCGCCGACACCCCCTACAGCTTCAACACGCGCTTCGGCGAGGAGCGGGGCACGAACCCCGAAGAGCTGATCGCCGCCGCCCATGCCGCCTGCTTCACAATGGCGTTGTCGTTCTCGCTTGCGAAGGAGGGCCTCACCGACGGCACGCTCGAGACGACCGCGCGCGTTAAGCTGGAGCAGGACGGGCAGGGCTTCAAGGTGAGCCGGTCCGACCTCAGCCTGGAGGCGACCGTGCCGGGGATCGAGTAAGCCCGCTTCGCCGAACTTGCCGAAGATGCGAAGGCGAATTGCCCGATCTCGAAGCTACTCAATGCGGAGATGAGCCTGGAGCACCGGCTGAGCGGCTGACCCGTGCGGCTGAACGGCACCCGCAGCTGTTGTTGTTTTAGGTTCATGCAACCGCTGCAGCGGCGGGGGCGTTGTTTCGGACGAGTACCCAGAAGAAGGATTAGGTTATGCGTAAATTTGCTCTCGCTTTCGCCGCCGCGAGCCTGGCGATGCCGGTAGCGATGCCGGCTCCGGCTGCGGCCCAGAACGGCTATTACACCGGCAAGACCTGGCGGGATTCGCAGGGTCGTCTGCGCTGCCGCAAGCGGAACGGAACGACCGGCCTCATCGTCGGCGGCGCCGCCGGCGCGCTTGCGGGCCGTGCCATCGATACGCGCGGCGAGCGCACCACCGGCACCCTCGTCGGCGCTGCGGCGGGCGCGCTGCTCGGCCGCCATGTCGACCGCAACCGCGGCGGACGCCGCTGCCGCTAAGTCCGCTTCCGGACTAGCTTAGGCAATCGAAGCGGGGCGCTGAACTCAGCGCCCCGCTTTTCGTTGGCGCATTCGAGGGAGAGACGAATGCGCATTCACCACATCAACTGCGGTACCGATTGTCCGATCGGAGGCGCATTGTTCGACGGGCGCAGCAAGGGCCTTACCGGCCACATCGTCTGCCACTGCCTGCTGATCGAAACCGACGCGCACGGGCTCGTCCTCATCGACACCGGCTACGGCCTCAGGGACGTACACCACCCGCACCGGCCACCCTCGCCGCGCATCACGAAGACGATGCGATCGCTGCTCAACATCAAGCTTCGCGAGCAGGAAACCGCCATCCGCCAGGTCGAGGCGCTCGGCTTCTCCGCCTCGGACGTGCGGCACATCGTGCTGACGCACCTCGATTTCGATCACGCCGGCGGCCTCGAAGACTTCCCGCACGCGACGATCCACGTCATGGACAAGGAATATAGCGCCGCGACCGGCCCCCGCCGCGGCTTCGTGCCTCGCAACCGCTATCGCCCGAGCCAGCTCGACGAGGTTGCCAACTGGCGGCGTTACGGCAGCGGGGGCGAGCAATGGTTCGGCTTCGATACGGTTCGCGACCTCGAGGGCCTGCCCCCAGAGATTTTGCTGGTGCCGCTGCCCGGCCACACCTGGGGCCATGCGGGCGTGGCCATCCGAAGGTCGGAAGGATGGCTGCTCCACGCCGGCGATGCCTATTTCTACCGCGGCGAAATGCGGGAAGCGAAGCGGCACTGCACGCCCGGCCTCCGCGCCTACCAGACGCTCATGGAGACGGACCGCCAGCTTCGGCTTGCGAACCAGGAAAGGCTGCGGAGGCTCTCAGTGGAGCATCGGGCGGACGTGCGCGTGTTCTGCGCGCACGACGTGGTGGAGCTGGAGCGCTGCCAGGCGGGTACGCCGCTCTAGCAGCGCCCCACCCGGGATCAGCTGCCGCCGCCCTCCCCGCCGGAACCGCCGCTCGAGCCGCCACCGCTGGAGCCGGAGCTTCCGCCGTTCTTCTTGCGCGATCCGCCGCTCTTGGCCTTGGATCCCCCCGAAGCCGACGCGCTCTTGCCGCGGCCTCCTCCGGAGCCGGAAGCCTGCGCTCCCGAGCCGCCGGAGCTGGAACCCGAACCGGCCGAAGCGGCCTTTCCGCCTGATCCGCCCGAGCTCTTCGAGCTAGAGCTCCTGCCGCCGGCACTCTTGGCCGCGGCCGACTTCGCACCGGAAGTGCGGCTTGCGGCGGACTTGGCGCCGGATGCCTTGGAAGCCGCGGACTTGGCCCCGGAAGCCTTGGACGCGCCCGACTTTGCCGTAGAGGCTGCCTTGCGGCCGCCGCCGCTGCTCTTGGCACTTGAAGAACGCTTCCCGCTTCCGCCAGAGCTGCTTCCGCCGGAGCTGCTTCCGCCGCTGCTCTCGGAGCCGCCGGAGCCGGTGAAGATGTTGCGGAAGGCGTCCGCCACCGCGCCGACCACGGCGGCGCCGATTTTGCTGGCGCTGTCGGCGGCCGCCTCGACGCCTTCGATCGCGTCGGTCGTCGCCTGCTTGGCGCCCTTGCGGACCTTCTGGTTGGCCGTCAGCGCCGCGGCGGCGGTGACGAGACCGGCGGCGATCAGGCTTCGAGCGACGGGATTGTTGGCGAGCTCGACCGCTTTCTGGCCGAGATCGCCCATGCCGGCGCCAATGCGGCTACCGCCGCCACCGCCCGAGCCGCCGCCGGACTTGCCCTTCTCAGCACCCTTGTTCTCAGAACCCTTGTCGGACGATCCTTCTGCCATAGCATCCTCCCAGTTATTCATAACTGATGCGTAACAGACGAGCGGCGCCGGGAACAGTTCCCTGATGCGGGCGGATCAGGAATCGGCGTCGCGTTCGAAATCGGCGGCCTCGGCGGCGCTTTGGCCGCGATCCTGATGCGCCTGCTGATCGCGGAGGAGCTCGTCCGCCTGGCGCGAGAGCTCGTTATCGTCCGTTTCCTGGTCGAAGCTGCCGTCGCTTCCGCCGACCTGGGCGACATCGTCGCTGCTGACGCTCTCGGCATCGCGACCGCCGCCCTGCTGCTCGTCGAACAACTCGCCGCGGCTCTGGTGCATGTCGTGGCCGGAGGGGCGGACTTCCTGGCCCTGGTGATTGGCCTGGTTCTGGGCGTTGCCGTAGCCGCCCGTGCCGCTGCTTCCGCCGGGGCTCGCCATGTCGCTCTGACCGGGACCGCCACCGATTTGCGTGCCGCCTGAGGTGGATTCGTCTGCCATGTTCAAGTCTCCTTTGGAGGGGCAACGAAGGCCCTATTTCGGCGGTTCCTCATCCCCGGGGCCGCGCCCCAGATCGTCGTAGCGGTAAGGCTCGCCATCGGGATTGACGCCGGTCGGATCGGGGGTGACGACTTCGCGCCCCTCCTCGCCCCGCCCTTTCTCCTCGGCGATATCCTCGGGAATCTCGTTGTGCCGCGCCTCGTCGCTCTCGGGGAGCGGATGGCCCTTTCCTTCCGCCATCGGTCAGACCCCTTCGTCCGGATCGATCGGTCGGTTCACCGACTCTTCGATCGGGCGCGGGCCGCCGGCGGGCGTGCGCCCGCCGCCCCCCATTGGATCGCTGTCATGATCCTCGCTCGGATTGCCGTTGCCGCCGGCGCCCGAGCCGCTGCCATGGACCTCCCCCGTCTTGGGATCGAAGCTGGCGCGCTTGCCGCGCTCGCTTTCTTCGGGCTTCTGGCGCTCCGGCATGAATGTCTCCTCGGTGGTTTCGCCGATGAACGCGCTGCCGGACCGGGCCGTTCCGGGGATGCGCCGGACGGCGCGCCGGAAGCGCTGTTTTGCGGGCTTCGCGCGGCACTCTTTTCGTTCTCCACGCGTTACGTCGCCGGGCTTTTCCAAATCGAGGAGAATAGTAATGCTGGAACCAGGTACAGGCGGCGGCGGGATCGGCGGCGACGGCGGCAGCGCGCATGACGTGACCGTGCTCAACAGCCTGATCGAGACCACGATCGACAGCGTCGACGGCT
>NZ_DASVUE010000275.1:0-13160 GCF_036387215.1 Allosphingosinicella sp.
CTGTCTCCATCGTAATTCCGCCGGTCGGGCAGAAGCGCGCCTCCGCAAACGGGCCGGACAGCGCTGCCAGGCCCGGAATGCCGCCCGATGCGACCGCCGGAAAGAATTTGAAGTGGCTGAGGCCGAGGTCGAGGCCGCGCATGATGTCTCCGGGCGACGATACCCCCGGAAGGAAAGGAAGACCGGACGCAATGGCGGCGCGGCCGATCCGCTCGGTAAGGCCGGGCGAGACCGCGAAGCGGGCGCCGGCGTCGATACTCTCCTGGAGCTGCGTTTCGTTCAGCACCGTTCCCGCTCCGACGACCGCGCCTTCCACGCGGGACATCTCCCTGATCACATCCAGCGCCGCGGGCGTCCGAAGCGTGACCTCCAGAACCCGGAGCCCGCCGGCGACCAGCGCTTCCGCAATGGCGCGTGCCTGGGCGACATCCTCGACGATCAGCACCGGGATCATCGGACACATGCGCATGATGCTGCCGATGTCTGTCACTGGCCATACTCCGCTGCGAAGGCTGCGGCGGCGCCGAACAGGCCTGGTTGTGGGTGGGTGATGAGCTTCACCGGGATTTCGTCCATCATCCGCTCGAAACGCCCCTTGGCGATAAACCGATCCCTGAAGCCCGAGCGGGGGAGGTGATTGAGAAGACGCTGGCCGAGCCCGCCCGCGATCACCACCGCCTGCGCGCCCTGGGCGAGGGCGATGTCTCCGGCAGCGGCGCCGAGAGCGAGGCAGAAGCGGTCGAACGCGGCTGCGGCAAGACTGTCCTCGCCGGCCATGGCCGCCTGCCAAAGCTCCTTGTCGTCGCGGAAGCGGATTGGGCGATCCTCGATCGCCGCCAGAGCCTCGTAGATGTTGGACAGGCCCTGGCCGGAGGCGACCCGCTCCACGGAGACGCGGCGGTAATGCTTCCTCAGATGCGTGAGGATCTGATCCTCCAGCGTGTCGAGCGGCGCAAAATCCACATGACCGCCCTCCGTCTCGATCACGTGATAGTGGTCACGGCGCCGGAGCAACTGTGCGACGCCGAGGCCGGTGCCGGGTCCGATGATGCTGATCACGCCTTCTTCAGGCAGCGGCCGCTCGGGCCCGCAAAGGTGGGCGAAGCACCTGTCTTCGAGCTGCGCGACGGCATGCGCCACCGCTCCGAAATCGTTGACGAGCGTGTAGCGTTCGGCGCCGAGCTTTCGCGGGATGAAGGCCGGACGGATCACCCAAGGATTATTGGTGAGCTTCAGCACCTCGCCCTGAACGGGACCTGCCACCGCGATCGAGGCGGCACCGGGGAGGGGTCGGCCGATCTGAGAGCCGAAATCCTCCCAAGCCGTCTGAAGGCTGGCATGGGCGGCGGTCTTCAACGTGATCTCGTCGTGGAGATGGAGGACTCGTCCGTTCTCGACCTCGGCGATCGCGAAGCGGGCGTGAGTGCCGCCGATGTCGACGGCAACGACCTCGCTCACGCAGCTTCCTCCATCGCGTGAAGCATGGCCGATGCGCCTTGCTCGGCGCCGTCCGCCCCGTTCCGCATCATCGCGAACAGCTCACGGCCGGTGCCGAGCTGAGCCCGGGGCATTGCCGCGGGCTCCCGCGCATCGAGATCGTCGACCAGTGCGCTGAGCTCGCCGGTCTCGGCCGAGAGACGGATGATGTCGCCGTCGCGCAGCTTCGCCAGCGGACCGCCTCCAAGCGCTTCGGGCGTCAGGTGGATCGCCGCCGGGACCTTTCCGGACGCGCCCGACATGCGGCCGTCGGTGACGAGCGCAACGCGGTACCCGCGGTCCTGGAGCACGCCGAGGGAAGGGGTGAGCTTGTGGAGCTCCGGCATTCCGTTCGCCCTCGGCCCCTGGAAGCGGACCACCACCACCACGTCCCGATCGAGCTCGCCGGCCTTGAAGGCCGCCAGGACCTCATTCTGGTCGGAGAAGATGCGCGCCGGCGCCTCCACGGTCCAGCGGGAGCTGTCGACGGCGCTGGTCTTGAAGGTGGCGCGGCCGAGATTGCCGTGGACGAGCCGCATTCCGCCATCGGGCTGGAACGGATCGTTCGCGGCGCGAAGCATCGTCGGATCGAGCGTCTCCTGAGGCGGATCGCGCCACACCAGCTTACCACCATCCAGAGCGGGTTCCCTGGCGTGGTCGGCCAGCGTCTCGCCGGCGACGGTCATGATGTCGTCGTGAAGGAGGCCCTCGTCCAGGAGAGTTCGGATGACGAAGCCGATGCCGCCCGCCGCTTGGAAGTGATTCACGTCGCCAGAGCCGTTCGGATAGATGCGCGCGATGAGGGGGACGGCGGCCGACAGGGCATCCAGATCCTCCCAATCGATCACGATCCCGGCTGCGCGTGCAATGGCGGGGAGGTGGATCGCATGGTTCGTCGAGCCGCCGGTGGCAAGCAGGCCGACGGCGGCGTTGACGATCGCCTTCTCATCGACGCAGAGGCCCAGCGGGCGATAATCGTTGCCGTTCCAGCCGATCTGGCTGAGCCGGTGCACTGCGGCGCGGGTGAGCTCCTGGCGCAGCTTCGTGCCCGGATTGACGAAGGCGGCGCCCGGCATGTGGAGGCCCATCACTTCCATCATCATCTGGTTGGAATTGGCGGTGCCGTAAAAGGTGCAGGTGCCGGGGCTGTGATAGCTCGCGGATTCGGCTTCGAGCAGCTCCTCGCGCGTCGCTTTCCCCTCGGCATAAAGCTGGCGGACGCGGACCTTCTCCTTGTTGGCTAGGCCCGTCGGCATCGGACCGCCGGGAACGAGGATCGTCGGCAAATGGCCGAAGCGGAGCGCGCCGATCAGCAGGCCCGGCACGATCTTGTCGCAGATGCCGAGGAGAGCCGCAGCCTCGAACATGCCGTGGCTGAGCGCGATCGCGGTGGAGAGCGCGATCGTATCGCGGCTGAAGAGCGACAGCTCCATCCCCGCCTGGCCTTGAGTCACACCGTCGCACATTGCCGGGACGCCGCCCGCCACCTGGGCGGTGGCGCCGACCTCGCGGGCGAACAGCTTCATCTGCTCCGGGTAGCGGCCATAGGGGGCATGGGCGGAGAGCATGTCGTTATAGGCTGTGACGATGCCGATATTGGTCGAGCGGACGCCGCGAATGGCCGGTTTGTCCTCCTCGGCGGCGGCGAAGCCGTGGGCGAAGTTGCCGCAGCTCATCGTTGCCCGGCTGATCCCGCGCTCCCGCTGCTCGCGGATGAGCGCGAGATAGCGTTCGCGGGTCGGGCGGGACCGCTCCACGATCCGCGCCGTCACCGCCTCGACGGCAGGTTTGATCCTATTCATGCCATGTCACTCCGTCGCGCTCGGTCAGCGCTATCGCGGCGGAAGGGCCCCATGTTCCCGCTGCATAGGATTTGGGAACGATCGCATTGCTTTGCCAGCCGTTCCTGATGCCATCGATCCATTCCCATTGCGCCTCCACTTCGTCGCGGCGGACGAAGAGGGTGGGATCGCCTTCGATCAGGTCGAGGATCAGGCGCTCATAGGCGATCCGGCGGCGGGAATCGGCGAAGGCGTTGGCAAGGCCGAGATCGAGCGGCACTTCGCGCAGGCGAATTCCTTCGCGGTCGAGCCCGGGCTGCTTCGCCATCATCAGCAGGCTAATCGTCTCCTCGGGTTGCAGCCGGATGACGAGCTTATTGGGCTGCACGGTCGCCCCGCGCGAGGCGAAGATCGAATGCGGCACGCCCTTGAACTGGATGAAGATCTGGGTGTGCCGCTCGGGGAGGCGCTTGCCGGTCCGCATGTAGAAGGGAACCCCCTTCCAGCGCCAATTGTCCACGTGCGCCTTCAAGGCGACGAAGGTCTCGGTGCTGGAAGGCTTGCCGAGTTCGTTCGCATAGCCGGGTAATGGAGCGCCGGCGACCGCGCCGGCGGTATATTGACCCGTGACGGTGGAGGCGGCGGCGCTGGACCCGTCGATCGGCCGGAGCGAGCGGAACACCTTCACCTTCTCGTCCCGGACGGCGGCCGCGCTGAACTGCGAGGGAGGCTCCATCGCCACCAGCGCGAGCAGCTGCAGCATATGGTTCTGGACCATGTCACGAAGCGCGCCCGAGCCGTCATAATAGCCGGCGCGGCCTTCGAGGCCGACCGTCTCCGAGACGGTGATCTGGACATGCTCGATCCCGCCGGCATTCCAGAGCGGCTCGAACAGGGTGTTCCCGAAGCGGAGCGCGAGCAGGTTCTGGACCGTCTCCTTGCCCAGATAATGGTCGATCCGGAACGTGCGCTCCTCGGGGAAGGCGGCAGCGACGGCGTCGTTGATCGTTCGGCTCGAGGCGAGATCGGAGCCGAGCGGCTTTTCGAGCGCAAGGCGGACATCGGGACCGGCAAGGCCTGCCCCTTTGAGGCCTTCGATGGTGGGACCGAACAGGGAGGGAGCCGTCGAAAGGAAGATGGCGAGGCCATTGTCGAGCGGTCCCACCGCTTCCGCCAGGGCCAAGAAGCCGTCTGGATTGCTCGCATCCAGGGGCACATAGCTGAGTCTATCGAGGAAACGCCGCACCTGCTCGGGCCGCAGCCGCTCGGCATCGACATGACGCTCGAGCGCTTCGGCGGCGGTGGCCCGGAAGCCGTCGGCGTCAAGGTAGCTTCGGGCGGTTGCGACGATGCGAAGGTCGCCGGGAAGCAGCCCGTCGCCGTCCAGCCCGAACAGCGACGGCAGAAGCATGCGCTGCGAAAGATCACCGGTCGCTCCGAACAGCAGCAATGTGTGGCAGGGGATCCTTGGCATCATCCACTTGGGAAGCAGGAAGGGAAGGGGGATGTCAACGCCGGGAGCGGCTCCGGCAGCTCAGGCATGTACCGGACGTGGCACAAGCTGCAGGCAACGCAACGGGCGATCAGCCGCGCCCGCTTCCATTCGGCCGGCGGGCGCGCCTGTAGACGCTGCTCGCAGCTCTGGGGACGATTACCGTCGCGACCAGAGCGCCGACTACCCAGCCGAGATATAACAAAGCCGAATCTCCCTGTTCGCAACGGCACCCAATGCTGTCTTCTGCGGGCTTTTCAACGGCAAGTTGTTCCACGGCAGGCTTTTTTCTGCGGCGGGTGCGCTCGACCCTGCTTTGCCGCTGAAAACCGGTGCGGTAAGGGGAGCTTAATCAGCTGAAAGTCATAGAGATTTTTTCCGCGCGAAAGCTGCGGACTCTGTTATGTTCGAGCGCGCCGGCCGGGGGGCCGGTTTGGTATAGTCCGGGGGGAAGAGGTGCTGAAGGAGCATTAAGTGAACGCCGAAACCCAGCGCGATTTTCTCGACCGCCGCCAGCTCGTCACCGCCTTGCGGTCGCTGAGGCGGGGTGACTTCACAGTGCGCCTGCCGGAGGATTTTGCCGGCCCCGACAACGAGATCGCGCGCCTCTTCAACGAGGTGGTCTCGATTGAAGAGGAAGTGACCAAGGAGTTCGAGCGGCTCTCGGTGGTCGTCGGCAAGGAAGGCAAGATCACTCAGCGCGGGCGCGTCCGCGGCGCCACCGGCGGCTGGGAAACCAAGATGCGCGCGGTGAACGAGCTGATCGAAGACATGGTGCAGCCGACCGCCGAAGTGTCGCGCGTCATCGGTGCCGTGGCCAAGGGCGATCTCTCCCAATCCATGACGGTCGAGATCGACGGCCGCCCGCTTCGCGGCGAGTTCCTTCGCATCGGCAAGGTCGTGAACACGATGGTGGAGCAGCTCGCCTCCTTCGCGTCGGAAGTGACGCGCGTCGCCCGCGAAGTCGGCACCGAGGGCAAGCTCGGCGGCCAGGCGACCGTGAAGGGCGTCGCCGGCACCTGGAAGGATTTGACCGACAACGTGAACGCGATGGCGACCAACCTCACGGGTCAGGTGCGCAACATCGCCGAAGTGACGACCGCGGTGGCTTCGGGCGACCTTTCCAAGAAGATCACCGTCGAGGTGAAGGGCGAAATCCTCGAGCTGAAGAACACCATCAACACGATGGTGGACCAGCTCAACTCGTTCGCATCCGAAGTCACCCGCGTGGCCCGCGAAGTGGGTACGGAAGGGAAGCTCGGCGGACAGGCGCGCGTGGAAGGCGTCGGCGGCACCTGGAAGGATCTCACCGACAACGTGAATTTGATGGCCGCGAACCTCACCGGCCAGGTCCGCAACATCGCCGAAGTGACGACGGCCGTGGCCTCGGGCGACTTGTCCAAGAAGATCACGGTGGACGTGAAGGGCGAGATCCTCGAGCTCAAGAACACGATCAACGTCATGGTCGATCAGCTCAACGGCTTCGCGTCGGAAGTGACGCGCGTGGCGAGGGAAGTGGGTACCGAGGGTAAGCTTGGCGGCCAGGCGCAGGTGCCGGGCGTCGCCGGTACCTGGAAGGATCTCACGGACAACGTGAACCTGATGGCCGACAATCTCACGGGCCAGGTCCGCAACATTGCCGAAGTGACGACTGCGGTGGCCTCGGGCGACTTGTCCAAGAAGATCACGGTGGACGTGAAGGGCGAGATCCTCGAGCTCAAGAACACGATCAACGTGATGGTCGATCAGCTCAACGGCTTCGCCTCGGAAGTGACGCGCGTGGCGAGGGAAGTGGGTACGGAGGGCAAGCTCGGTGGCCAGGCGCAGGTGCCCGGCGTCGCCGGAACCTGGGCCGACCTTACCGACAACGTGAACCTGATGGCCGCGAACCTGACGGGCCAGGTCCGCAACATCGCGGACGTGACGACCGCGGTGGCGAAGGGCGACCTTTCCAAGAAGATCACCGTGGAGGTGAAGGGCGAGATCCTGGAGCTGAAGAACACCATCAACACGATGGTGGACCAGCTTAACGGCTTCGCTTCCGAAGTGACGCGCGTGGCCCGCGAAGTGGGCTCCGAAGGGAAGCTGGGCGGCCAGGCCAAGGTGGAGGGCGTCGCCGGCACCTGGGCCGACTTGACTGACTCGGTGAACCTGATGGCCGGCAATCTCACCGCCCAGGTCCGCAACATCGCCGAGGTGACCACCGCCGTGGCCCGCGGCGACCTCTCCAAGAAGATCACCGTGGACGTGAAGGGCGAGATCCTGGAGCTCAAGGACACCATCAACGTCATGGTGGACCAGCTCAATTCGTTCGCGTCCGAAGTGACCCGCGTGGCCCGCGAAGTGGGCTCGGACGGAAAGCTCGGCGGCCAGGCAAAGGTGGAAGGCGTCGGCGGCACCTGGAAGGATCTGACCGACAATGTGAACGCCATGGCGGCGAACCTCACCGGCCAAGTGCGCAACATCGCGGAAGTGACCACCGCGGTGGCGCTGGGCGATCTTTCCAAGAAGATCACCGTGGACGTGAAAGGCGAGATCCTCGAGCTCAAGAACACGATCAACACCATGGTCGATCAGCTGAACGGCTTCGCCTCCGAGGTGACCCGCGTGGCCCGCGAGGTCGGCACCGAAGGCAAGCTCGGCGGCCAGGCGCAGGTGCGCGGCGTCGCCGGCACCTGGAAGGACCTGACCGACAACGTGAACCTGATGGCCGAGAACCTCACCGGCCAGGTCCGCAACATCGCCGACGTGACGACCGCCGTGGCGAGGGGCGATCTTTCGAAGAAGATCACCGTGGAGGTGAAGGGCGAAATCCTTCAGCTGAAGGACACCATCAACACCATGGTGGACCAGTTGAACGGCTTCGCGTCGGAAGTGACCCGCGTCGCCCGCGAGGTCGGCACCGAGGGCAAGCTCGGCGGCCAGGCGCAGGTGCCGGGCGTCGGCGGCACCTGGAAGGATCTCACGGACAACGTGAACCTGATGGCCACCAACCTCACCAACCAGGTGCGCGGCATCGCGGACGTGGTGACCGCGGTTGCGCAGGGTAACTTGAAGCGGAAGCTGACCGTGGACGCCAAGGGCGAGATCGCCGCGCTGGCCGAGACGATCAACTTCATGATCGACACGCTGTCGACCTTCGGCGACCAGGTGACCAACATGGCCCGCGAGGTCGGCATCGAAGGCCGGCTCGGCGGCCAGGCACGCGTCCCGGGCGCCGCCGGCCTGTGGCGCGACCTTACCGACAACGTGAACCAGCTGGCCGCGAACCTGACCAACCAGGTGCGCTCGATCGCCGACGTGGCGACCGCCGTCACCAAGGGCGACCTTACCCGCTCGATCGCGGTGGAGGCGTCGGGCGAGATGGCCGCGCTTAAGGACACGATCAACGAGATGATCCGGAATCTGAAGGATCAGACGCTGAAGAATGCCGAGCAGGATTGGCTCAAGACCAACCTCGCGCGGTTCAGCCGGATGCTTCAGGGCGAGCGCGATCTTACGACCGTGTCGAACCTCATCATGTCCGAGCTCGCTCCGCTGGTGAACGCGCAATACGGCGTCTTCTACGTGACGAAGCGCGAGGGGGACGAGACGGTGCTGGACCTCGTCGCAAGCTACGGCGCCGAGAATATCGACGAGCTGAAGCCGCAGTTCAAACTGCGCGAAGGCCTCGTCGGGCAAGCGGCCGCGGACAAGCGGGCGATGCTTCTGCAGAACGTGCCGGGCGAATTCATCCGCATCGGCTCAGGCCTCGGCCACGCAGCGCCGGCCAACGTCAACATCCTGCCCGCCCTCTTCGAGGATGAGGTGAAGGCGGTGATCGAGCTCGCATCGTTCAGCGAGTTCAACGAAACCCACCAGAGCTTCCTCGACCAGCTGATGGAATCGGTCGGCATCGTGCTCAACACGATCGCCGCCACGATGAGGACGGAGGGTCTCCTCAAGCAGTCGCAGCTGCTGACGCAGGAGCTTCAGGCCCGCCAGACCGAGCTCACCACCAAGCAGGAAGAGCTCCACAACACCAACGAAGAGCTTCAGGAGAAGGCGCAGCTTCTCGAGAACGAGAAGAAGCAGGTGGAAGCCAAGAATATCGAGATCGAAATGGCCCGCCGCGCGGTGGAGGAAAAGGCCGAGCAGCTCGCGCTCACGTCCAAGTACAAGTCCGAGTTCCTTGCGAACATGTCGCACGAGCTTCGGACGCCGCTGAACTCGCTTCTGATCCTGTCGAAGCTGCTCGCCGACAACCCGCAGGGCAACCTCAACGAGAAGCAGACGGAGTTCGCTCGCACCATCCACGGCGCCGGATCGGATCTTCTGAGCCTCATCAACGACATCCTCGACCTCTCCAAGATCGAATCCGGAACGGTGTCGATCGAGGTGGGCGACATGCCGATGAGCGGCCTCAAGCAGCATATGGAGCGTACGTTCCGGCAGCTGGCGGCGGACAAAGGCCTCGACTTCAACGTCGAATTCGACACCAGCCTGCCGTCCAGCATCCGCACCGACGAAAAAAGGCTGCAGCAGGTGGTGCTCAACCTTCTGTCGAACGCCTTCAAGTTCACCTCGCAGGGTGGGGTCACCCTCGCGGTGCGGGCGGCGACCGGCGGCTGGAGCACCAACCATCCCGTGCTTCGCGGCGCCGAGCGGGCGATCGAGATCGCGGTTACGGACACCGGCATCGGCATCCCGCAGGACAAGCAGAAGCTCATCTTCGAAGCCTTCCAGCAGGCCGA
Source organism: Allosphingosinicella sp. (assembly GCF_036387215.1). GTDB lineage: Bacteria > Pseudomonadota > Alphaproteobacteria > Sphingomonadales > Sphingomonadaceae > Allosphingosinicella. The sequence continues at coordinate 9,483 of NZ_DASVUE010000275.1, forward strand.
CGGCACCACCAGCCGCAAATATGGCGGCACCGGCCTCGGCCTCTCGATCAGCCGCGAGATCGCGCGGCTGCTGGGCGGCGAGCTGCAGGTGAGGTCGATCCCCGGAGAGGGCTCCACCTTCACCCTGTTCGTCCCGCTGCAGGCGGCTTCGCCGGCCACGACCAGCACCGGCGGCAGCACCGCCCGCTACGACAATAGCGGAGCGATGGTGCCCTCGGCGCTTCCGCTCGGCTTCGAAGTCAGCGACGATCGCGATGCTCTCGGCGACGATCCGTTCGTGCTGATCGTCGAGGACGATCCCACCTTCGCCTCGATCCTGCTCGATCTGGCGCGGGATGCCGGGCTGAAGGGTGTCGTCTCGACGGCGGGTGCGGGCACGCTGGCAATGGCGCGCAAGCTCCAGCCGCACGCCATCACGCTCGATCTCGGCCTCTCCGACATCGACGGCTTCGTGCTTCTCGACCTGTTGAAGCATGACCCGCTGACCAGCCACCTGCCGATCCACGTCATCTCGGGCGCCGATAAGGTCGCCTCGGTGATGGACATGGGCGCGTTCGGAGTGACCGAGAAGCCGGCCGACCAGGAGGAGCTGGCCAAGGTCTTCCAGGAGCTGTTCGGCCACATCAAGAGCAGCGAGCCGCACGTGGTCGTGACCGAAGGCGCGAACGATGTCCTTCCCAGCAGCCGCTCGGTTCCGGAACTCAAGGGCGCGAAGATCCTGATCGTCGATGACGACATCCGGAACATCTACTCGCTCACTAGCGTGCTCGAGAGCTATGAGGTGGAAGTCCTTCACGCCGAGCGCGGCCGCGACGGCATCCGGATTCTGGAGGAGACGCCGGACATCGACATCGGCCTCATCGACATCATGATGCCGGAAATGGACGGCTACGAGACGATGCAGCACATCCGGGCCAACCCGAAGCTCGCCGACGTGCCGCTGGTTGCGGTCACCGCCAAGGCGATGAAGGGCGACCGGCAGAAGTGCCTCGATGCCGGCGCGTCCGATTATATCGCCAAGCCAGTGGACATCGAGCTGCTGCTGGCGCTGCTTCGGGTCTGGATCGGCCGGTCGCGCGAGCGTAACGCAGTGCCGGAAATGCCGCTTGAGAAGAACGCGGCGGAGTAACAGATGACGGTCGAACAGCGAATGCGGGGAGGCCGCGCCTCCCCGCAGAGCGCACTGCCAATGGGAGAAGTGCCCATCGAGATCGAACCGGCCGAGCGGGCGAGGGTCCTCGTGGTCGACGACGACGAGCGCAACCTGCTCGCGATCCGGACGGTGCTCGAGGATGTGGCCGATGTCGTAGAGGCGACGTCGGGCGAGGAGGCGCTGCGCCAGCTCCTCAAGGGCGAGTTCGCAGTCATCCTGCTCGACGTCTACATGCCCGGAATGGACGGCTACGAGACCGCCCAGATCATCCGCAGCCGCGAGCAGACCAAGCGCATCCCGATCGTCTTCCTATCAGCCGTCAACAAGGAGACGCAGCACCTGATCCGCGGCTATTCGATGGGCGCGGTCGATTACGTGTTCAAGCCGGTCGAGCCGCTGGTGCTGCGCTCGAAGGTCGCCGTGTTCGTCGACCTGTTCACGATGCGCAAGGAGATCCAGCGGAAGGCGCGGCAGGAGCAGCAGCTGCTCGACGCGAACCTTCGCGCCAATTCGGAGCGCCTCAGGGCCGAGCAGCAGCTTCGGCTTGCGGAGCAGCGGCAGGCTGCGATCATCGAGTCGCTGCCGATCATCCTCTATCTCGAGGATCTCGACGCCAGCCCGCGCATCCCGAAGTTCGTCAGCGGCAATTTCTCGGCACTGACAGGCTTCGAGTTCGACCAGATCCTCGCCTCGCCGACGCTTTGGATCGAGCGGCTTCACGAGGACGATCGCGACCGGGTGGTCGCTGCGCTCGGCGCCCGCCGGTCCGGCAATTCGCTCTCGGTCGAGTATCGCTGGCAGTGCGCCGACGGCCAGTACAAGCATTTCCTCGACCAGGCCGTGCTGCTGCGCGACCCGCGCGGCAATCCCGTCGAATATGCAGGCACCCTGCTCGACGTCACCGACCGCAAGGACCTCGAGACGCAGCTCCTCCAGGCGCGGAAGATGGACGCGATCGGCAAGTTGACCGGCGGCATCGCGCACGATTTCAACAATCTGCTCGCAGCGGTGCTCGGCGGCCTGGGGCTGCTGGAGCGGCGGGTCGAGCTCGCCGAGGATCAGCGGAAGGTGCTGACGATGACGAGGCACGCGGCCGAGCAGGGCTCGGAGCTTGTCGGCCGTCTCCTCTCCTTCGCGCGCCGGCAGAAGCTGGAGCCGGCGGCGGTCGAGATCAGCAGGCTTTCGGCCACCGTCACGGATCTCCTTGCCCACACGCTCGGCGGGCTCGTGGAGCTGGACTGGGCGATGGAGGAGAGCCTCTGGTGCGCCTATGCGGACGAAGCGCAGCTCGAGCTCGCGCTGATGAACCTCATCATCAACGCCCGCGATGCGATGCCCGACGGCGGCACGATCAAGGTCTCGGCCGCGAACCGCGAGCTGCGTACCACCGGCGACTTCGGCCTTCCCCCCGGCGACTATGTCGTCCTCGCGGTGACCGACACCGGCTGCGGCATCGCTCCCGAAATGCTGGAACAGGTGATGGAGCCGTTCTTCACCACCAAGGAAGTCGGCAAGGGCACCGGCCTCGGCCTTTCAATGGTCTACGGCTTCGTCAAGCAATCGGGCGGTGCGATCCGGATCGACAGCAATGTCGGCGCCGGCACCCGCGTGGAAATCTGGCTCCCCCGCGCTCCCGCGGCGATGACCGACGCTTCCGTCGCGGTAACGGGCGAGGGCACGAAGCCGTTCGACCGTTCGCTCAACATCCTTCTGGTCGACGACCATCCGGGCGTGCGCGCAACGACTGCGGCGCTGCTTCAGGACCTCGGCCACCAGGTCACCGAGGCATCGGACGGGCCGGAGGTGATCGCGCTGTTGAAGAAGGACCCGGAGGCAGTCGACCTCATCATCAGCGACTATGCGATGCCGCACGTCTCCGGCACCGAAGTGATCCAGCAGGCGCGTCGCATCAGGGACGGAATGCCGGCCATCATCATCACCGGCTATGCGGAAGCGGGATCGATCTCGAAGCGGCCCGAGGATGTGCCGGTGCTTGCCAAGCCGTTCGCGCCCGAGCAGCTGGCCGCCGCCATCGTCGCAGTGTGCGGCGATCAGCCGGTCGAGGCGGAACAGCCGATCCGCGCACTCAGCGCGTAGCCCGAAAGCAGAAGGACGCCCCCGCCTGCAGGAGCAGGGGCGTCCTCTACTGGGCCTGATACGCGGCCGGGACTGGTTGGCGGCCCGTCAGTCCTGCTGCGAGAGCTGATCGGGCTTCGTCCGCGCCTGTTCGGCGCGGTGCCGGTCCAGCAATTCGGCGGACCTGGCGATAAGTTCTTTACTCGCTTCGATATTCTCGCGGAGCGCGGCCTGCGTGCTCTCGAGCTCCGCAAGCGTTTCGTCATGCTGTTTGCGCGGCATCAAATGGGTACTCGGGGGTAAGCGGCTCATTAACGCATGTCAGCATCGGCCGTTTCCATGCGTTCGAAAAGGTTCTTCGGGCTGTGACGCATCTGCAACAGGCCTGCGCCCCGGCAGACCATTGCGCAGCGTCGCCAGCCGTGTGATCAGGCGCGGACCCGGACAAG
>NZ_DASVUE010000276.1:0-6079 GCF_036387215.1 Allosphingosinicella sp.
TATCCGAGCGGGTCCGGTTGCATGAAGCGGCCGTAGGGGCGGCATGGGTCCGCGGAGCGGCTTCTGCGGCGGAGGGGGATCGCCCGCTTACTGTCCCTGGGGTTCAAAAACATTTTCCGTTCCTTCCTGTCGAAATCTGAAATTCATCTCATTCGGCTGGCTGCCATCCGAGGGCGACCGCAGCCTCGATGAGTGAGTTGTTGCGCTCCATCAGCAGGAGCCGGCGTGCGCGAAGACGTTCGGGGACGAGGCACGAGACGGGGTATTTCCGTTCGAACTCGCGCTGCAGCAGCGCGCCGTAGGCCCAGCTCTGCATCAGCATTGCCATGCCGCTCGCGGATCGCGAGCTGAGCCGCTACCCGGACAAGTCCGCGTCTGATTTAGTCGCCGCCCCGCAGGGACGCGCCGGGCGCGGCTGATGGTGAGGTCCAATCAAACCGTCTTGGCCAATCACTACGCAACAGGCCAGTTCATTATCGCTTCCAGGAATTTCTAAGAGCTGTTCTCTTATTGAGATCGTGAAAGCCGCACGAGCCTCATTATGTCCTGTGGACACTTGATCTCGCCCACTTGTTCGATTGTGGATGAGCTGGGGGGTGGCAACTGGAGGTTCTCAAACGTTCTTAATATGAGATCATCGTCCAAATCTTCCTCAGCGAGGCCGTACATTCTCAGAAAGTTATCGTCTGGGAGAGGCTTGAAGTCGATCACGACGGCTGCGTCGACAAGGAAGTCCCAAATGAAACTTGCCACCGCTTCGTCTAGCGGGTCATCAGCCATGCTCCGAACGAACGAGTCTTTGGTAACGTCATATCTGCTCTTCAAGGCAGATCTCTGCTTTCGACGGAGTGGGAGCTGGATGATTTCTAGCAACCAACCCATGTGTCAATCTCCTTGGGAGAAGCAGTAGCCAATGCTTGCAACATCATAAGCCAGCAGTGCCCATCCCAAAACCGGAACAGCTCGCCCGGCAAACCGAGCCGCACTCTTAGTATATGCTATGCGCAACCGGCTACCAGGAGTTCCACCGACCACAGTTGGAAGGCGGCCAGGCAACCTTGCATTCCCGAATAGCTTGTTCGCTGCCAAGCCAGCTAATGATGTTCCTGATGAGCTGCCTGGCGTTACGAATCGCTTAGTACCCCGAACTGGTTGACCAGCAGCAACTGATCCACCCCCTAGGAGCGTGGTAAGCCCAAATTGATCCGCTGCACATCGAGCTAATTTTCGTGTGGCAGACCTGTCGCGCCTCCCGGTCACGACGATGTTGCAGTTAGGATCGTTAGAGCCTGGCGAGCCACAATCTGAAGGTGGCTGCAGCTGACTGCCGCCACCGCCGGCATTCCCGCCACCGCCGCCCGTGCCTCCACCGCTGTTCCAGCAGACCTCACGCATCGAACCCAACTGCACGACTGGATTGCCCGAAGCGTCCACGGTAACCGACCCCTTCTCCCGGAACGACACGCACTGAGTCTCAAGACCCGTGGGGTCGGTGAAGTTCACCGGGTCACCCTTCACATAGGCGTACATGTTCATGCCGTCGTCGTAACCGAGCGGGTCCGCTTGCATGAAGCGGCCGTAGGGGCGATATGGGTCCGCGGAGCGGCTTCTGCGGCGGAGGGGGACCGTCCGGTTCCTGTCCGCTGATGTAGGGTTCAAAAACATTCGCCGTTCCTTTCTTTCAAAATCTGAAAATTGAACATCAGTCGGCTGGCTGCCATCCGAGGGCGACCGCAGCCTCCATGAGTGAGTTGTTGCGCTCCATCAGCAGGAGCCGGCGTGCGCGAAGACGTTCGGGGACGAGGCACGAGACGGGGTATTTCCGTTCGAACTCGCGCTGCAGCAGCGTGCCGTAGGCCCAGCTCTGCATCAGCATTGCCATTCCGGCTCGCGGATCGCTCTCGCGGATGAGCCCGCAGACGGCGATCAGCTCCTCGTATCGCCCCTCTTCCCGCAAATGTTCCGCGACCGTGGTAGCCATCAGCGCGACGCCTTCACGGCGGCTCAGGCTGCGCATGTAGAGCCCGCTTTCGATCGCCAAATCGGTCATCGGCAGGTGTTTGCGGAACCATTCGGCTCGCGCCGGATGCCCCCCGCTCGTCGTCTCAAGGTTCAGCACGCGGCCGTCGGGACCGGTATAGCGGACGAAGAAGTGCTCCGGTGCCGTGGCAAGCGCGACGTCCAGGCCGAGCCTGTCTCCGAGGATAAGGAACAGGACCGGCATCGAGACGCATTGGCCGCGCCTTTTCCCAAGGTAGACGTGGAGCAGCTTGTTGGGGATGTGGTGACCGAGCGGATCCGACTGATCGTAGGAAAAGGGGCGATGATCATTCCATGGGCCGCTCTCATGGAGGAGTTTGCGAATGGCCCCGAGTTTCGCGCCTCCGTCCGCGTCGATCCCCGCAAAGGCCCGGACAGCGCGCTCCAATCCGTCGAGCTCCGCCAGCACCGCATCCTCATCGACCGTCGGATCCACGATCCGGTCGAAGGCGATTTTGGCCCGGGCGTAGTCGAGCTGCTCGTCGGGTAACGATAGGACCGCCGCGACTGCATCCACAGGTGATGCGGCGCGTCCGGCTGCAGGCACCGCCTTGAGCCGCGCGGACATGACGAGGCCGCTATCCTCCGCCCTCTCCGGCGCCGCAGCTTCGGCAAGCGCACCCGACATATTCCACTCCCTCCACGACCGTTCAGAACAGAAGTAGAACATTCGAAATCCTATTGTGCAAGAAGAATTTTGCCCAATAGGTTCACTGGTCCCGATGCGCCGGGTTCGTGAAGCTTCGCTTGCCTCCGCGCCGGCCCAGACTAAGATCGCTTGGAACGCTTAGGAGAGAAACGATGGCCAAGGGACAGGTTCGCGGGAACAAGGAAACGCGCAAGCCCAAGAAGGAAGTGAAGAAGACGATCGCCGCCAACCCCTCCACCAAGGGCACGATCGCGAAGGACTGATGGCCGAGCATTTCGTCCGCCACCGCCAGCCCTGGAAGAGCGAGGAGCTTCAGAAGCTGAAGACCCTCGCCTCCAAGGGCATGGGCCTGAAGGCGATCGCCAAGGCGCTTACCCGAAGCGAGGAATCGGTGCAGGACCGGGCCAAGCAGGACGGCATCAAGATCGCTAAGCTGCGCTGATCGCATCGCGCGTGCGACGCTCGGGAGCGTGCTCTTTCCGCTTCCACGTCAAGAACGGTGACCCTAAGGAGGCGCGCAGCAACTGCTTTCGAGAAGACGAATGTCCGACACACCGCCCGACCGCCTGTCCCTCAACCCGCGCAGCCCGCACTTCGAAGCGGACACGCTCCGCCGGGGCGTCGGCATCCGCTTCAAGGGCCGCGAGCGCACGGACGTCGAGGAATATTCCGTCTCGGAAGGCTGGATCCGCGTCGCTGCCGGCAAGAGCCGCGACCGCCATGGCCAGCCGATGACGATCAAGCTTTCGGGGGAGGTCGAGCCCTATTTCCAGGATGCCGCCGCGACCGACGAACCGGACGAGGCCGCTGAGCGGGCTGAGTAAGCGGGCCGGCTGCACCCTCTCCCAATGGCCGTATTGACGCCGCGGCCGCCGATTCCTATTCTTCCATTCGCGGACCGGGCCCCTCTGGCGGCCGTCTCAGGACGACCGTGATGTCGGACCGCATCGGGTTAGCTCGGTGCAGGTTCAGGCGGTCATTCCCCTCCCATCGAAGCCGACCCGATCGATGCAATGTCGATTTGGAGAGAGGCTATGAACCCACTTATCTACAGGCTCACAATCGTCCACCGCCGGCTGGAGGACGAGATCAGGAGCGAGCTAAGGCGCCGTTTCCCTGATCATTTCCGGCTGCTCCGCCTCAAGAAGCTCAAGCTGAAGGTGAAGGACCGGCTCCACCGGCTGATGCTGCCGAAGCGGAGGGCGGCGATATGAACCGTCCGCTGAACACGGCTCAGAGCTACAGCCAGTCCGCAATCCCGTTCAATGCCGGGCTGCGGCGGCACATGCTCGGCATCTACAACAATATGGCGCTCGGTCTCGTGATTACCGGAGTCGTGGCGGCGCTCGTCGCCTCCACGCCGGCGCTCTACCAGCCGATCTTCGGGACGCCGCTGAAGTGGGTGGCGATGTTCGCGCCGCTCGCCTTCATCTTCTTCCTCTCCTTCCGGATGGAGCGGATGAGCGTCGGCTCGGCGAGAACCGCCTTCTTCGCCTTTGCGGCCGTGATGGGCGTATCGATGGCGTCGATCTTCCTCGTGTTCACCGAAACGAGCATCGCCCGGACCTTCTTCATCGCGGCGGCGATGTTCCTCGCCGTCAGCCTCTGGGGCTATACGACGAAGAGCGACCTGTCGAAGTGGACCACCTTCCTCTTCATGGGCCTGGTAGGCGTCGTCATCGCGAGCATCGTCAACGTCTTCCTCGGATCGTCGACGTTGCAACTGATCGTCTCGATCGCCGGCGTGATCGTCTTCACCGGCCTCACCGCCTGGGACACGCAGCGCGCGAAGTCGGATTATATCGCCTTCGCCGGGACTGAGCATGCGGAGAAGCTCGGCATCATGGGCGCGCTCTCGCTCTACCTGAACCTTGTCAACCTCTTCCAGCTCCTGCTCACCTTCTTCGGCGAGCGCGAGCAAGGCTGACGAGCCGCCGCCGCCGGACCGATCCCTCCCGGCGGCGGCACCTTGTCTTCACCGATCCGGGCCCCTCTGGCGGCCGCACGAGCGGCCGTGATGTCGGATCAGCATCAAACAGGATTGGACCCGCCAAATGGAATTCTTGTCCGCCGACTGGCTTGGAACCCCGTTATGGTTCTGGCTCGCCTTCTTCGGCCTCGTCCTCGCCCTGACCGCCTTCGATCTCGGCATCCTCCACAAGGAGGACCGGGAGATGGGCATCGCCGAAAGCCTGAAGCTCTCCGCCTTCTACATCGCCATCGCGCTTCTGTTCGGAGCCTTTGTGTGGGTGCAGAAGGGCGCCGATCTCGGCATGAAATATTATACGGGCTTCTTCATCGAAAAGGCGCTGTCGACCGACAACGTCTTCGTGATCAGCCTCATATTCACCTATTTCGCCATTCCAAGGATGTACCAGTACCGCGCCCTCCTCTGGGGCATCGTCGCGGTCATCCTGCTGCGCGGAGTCATGATTGCGGTCGGGGCCGCCGTCGTCGAGCAATGGTATGCCATCCTCTACGTCTTCGCAGCGTTCCTCGTCTTCACCGGGATCAAGATGCTGTTCGCCGGCGACAAGCCGGTGGACGTGGAGAACAACGCCGTCGTGAAGTTCATCTCACGCCGGATGCGGGTGACGCCGGAGCTCCACGGCCAGCATTTCTTCGTGAAGGTGCCGGACGCGAAGACCGGAAGGCTGGCGATCGCCGCGACGCCCCTCTTCCTGGCGCTCGTCGTCATCAACCTTGCGGACCTGGTGTTCGCCGTGGATTCGGTGCCGGCGATCTTCGCGATCACCACCGATACGTTCATCGTCTACACCTCGAACATCATGGCCATACTCGGCCTCCGCGCGCTCTATTTCGCGTTGGCGGCGATGGTGCACCGCTTCCACTATCTGAAATATGCGCTCGCGCTCGTCCTGGTGTTCATCGGCGCGAAGATCTTCGTCTCCGATTTCCTGATGGGCGGCGCCAAGTTCCCGCCGCTGCTGAGCCTCGGCGTCACCTTCGCGCTCATCCTCGCGGGCATCGTCTATTCGCTCTGGATGACCCGGGGGAAGGAGGAGCCGGACTGGCCGGCGCCGGCAGCCTGATCGCCTGTAACCTGTCCCGCCGGTCCCGGCGGGGCCGCCTCAGATGCGGCCGAATTCCTGATTGCCCACCTCCACCCGGGCCCCGCCCTGGCGGCGCTGGGCGAGCGGGTTGGTTTCCTTCTCGAACAACTCGATCGTCTGCCGGTAGAGCGGCCGCAGCTTCGCCACCGAAGGCAGGAGCTCGTCCGGGAACAGCCGGTTCTCGAGCGAACGGCGGGCGGTATATTCGATCTCTTCGGCGAGGTCGGCGAGCGGCTCGGCGCCGAACTGGGCCGCTTCCGTCTTCAGCGTCTGCGCCGGGGCGACGAGCCCCGCCGCGTCGCGGCCGTGCATCGCT
>NZ_DASVUE010000277.1:0-1834 GCF_036387215.1 Allosphingosinicella sp.
GCCGCGCCCTCCTTGCGGATGGTCATATATCCGAAGGTGAAACCCTGCTGCCCGTCCGCCGAGATGCCGGCGCGGATCGGCGCCCATTCGGCCTTGGCGCCGAGATTGGCGGGGTTCGCCTGCAGCACCCGAAGGACGGCCTCCTTGCCCCTGGCGAAGGTCGCATCGGGCGCGGGCATGACGATCGTGTCGTCGAGCATCGCGCCTATGCCGGAGACGAGGTCGGTCTGCGCCGCCGCTTTCGAAAAGGCGCGATCGGCGGCGAGCAGTTCTTCGGCCGCCGCGGCCGGAGCGGATACGGCCGTCTTGGCGGCAATCGTCGCCGGGTTGCTCGGCGCCGCATAGCCGACCGCCAGCGCAATCATCATCTTCCGCAATGCCGTTCCCCTGCCCGCCATACGGGTGAGGCTACAGAGCGCTCGGGCCGTACGTCCACGGCGCGTCGACGAAAGGCGCTTCTCGTCTCACGAATGCGTCCCGCGCTCCGCGAGCTTCCGTTCCCAGGCGAGCGCGTCGGCGACGATCGTGTCGAGATCGTTGCGCCTGGGCCGCCACGGGAGCGTCGCCAGGATCTTCGAATTGTCCGCGACAAGCGCGTCGGGATCGCCCGCGCGGCGCGCTTCCATGCGCCGTTCGATCGTCATGTTGGTAACCCGGTCGACGCTGTTCAGCACCTCCAGCACCGAAAAGCCGCGGCTGTAGCCGCAGTTCATGACGTGGCTGGTCTCCGGGTCCTCGATCAGCTTCTCGAGCGCGTCCACGTGCGCCGCGGCGAGATCGCTGACGTGGATATAGTCGCGGATGCCGGTCCCGTCGGGTGTGTCATAATCGGTGCCGTAGACGGAGACGTGGCTGCGCTTGCCGATCGCCGCCTCGACCGCGACCTTGATGAGGTGAGTCGCCCCTGCTGTGGATTGGCCCGAGCGGCCCTGTGGATCGGCGCCGGCGACGTTGAAATAGCGAAGCGCGCAATAATTGAGCGAGTGAGCGAAGGCGGTGTCCGCAAGCATCCGCTCGGTCATAAGCTTCGACCAGCCATAGGGGTTGATCGGCTGCGTCCGCGCATCCTCGGTGATCGGCACCTGCTCTGGGATGCCGTAGGTCGCGGCCGTGGAAGAAAAGATGAAGTGCCGCACTCCGCCCTTCACCGCGCTCTCGATCAGCGAGCGGCTCTTCACCGTATTGTTCTCATAATATTTGAGCGGGTTCTCGACCGATTCAGGCACCACGATCGATCCGGCGAAGTGGATGATCGCTCCGATCCCATGCTCATCGATCAGCCGCCCGACCAGCGCCTGGTCGGCGATGTCGCCTTCCGCGAACACGGCGCCTTCGGGCACCGCCCAGCGGAAGCCCGTCACCAGATTGTCGATCACTACCACCGGCCAGCCGGCATCGAGCAGGGCCAGCACCGCATGGCTGCCGATATAGCCGGCGCCGCCTGTGACCAGCACCGCGGGCTTTGTCCCATCCTTGTTCATTCGGCTTCGGTCCTCAGGCTTCCGGTTGCAGCGAAAACGGGGCAGGATCGTTTCATCACCTATACGATCGCCTCAACAAATGTGGCGCTTAGCGACGGGGAGTTGGAATGAAAGCTGTTTTTCTGCGCACGTGCACCCTTCTCCTCGCCGCTTCGCTCGCCGGCTGCGCGACCACCGGCGGCGGTTCCGCGGCCGGCGGCATGGATGTGACGACCAGCCATCTCGGCCAGCCGATCGCCCGCGGGCAGATCGCCGTCGAAGCGTTCGACCCCGCCGACGTCAACCTGCCCGAATTCCCCGCCTATGCGGCGACGGTCGCGCGCGAGCTGACGAGGCTCGGCTGGACGGTCGTC
>NZ_DASVUE010000278.1:0-3636 GCF_036387215.1 Allosphingosinicella sp.
CGGACTCCGGCAGCCTTAACTTTACTTCAACCGTCTTTAACCACAGTCAGGCTCCCGTCGCGGGAGTAGCAGGACGAGGGCGTAAGCCTCGCCGCATCCGCGCTGGGGTGGCAAGGGCTGCGGGGGCACAACCGCTTTGTATCAATATAGCGACTTCTCTGCCGGCGCCGGCAGCGGCACGGCCGCCTTGAGCCTCGACAGCGCAATCTTCCGCCCTGCGCCCGCAGTCGATTTCCGCCAGAATATCCGCGGCTTCGGCGCGAAAGCGGCCGCGATCGAGCTGGTCACCGATCTCGGCGCCGGCATCGGCTCGCGCGAATGGCTGCGGGGCTTTGCCGCCTGCGCCGCGCTTTGCCTTTCCGCCTACGCACTCGCACCCAGCATTCAGCCGATCTCGATGGTTGGGCCGGCGCCGATGGGCGATGCCAACTGGGAAGAAGCCCGGGCGCTATCGATCGCGCCGCTCGCTTATGGCGCCGACACCGGCCGCCGCATGGCCGCGACAGATGCGGTTGCGCCGCTTGCCGACACGCCGGAGCGGCCGAGCATCGAGCTTATCGCAACGCTCGGCCGCGGCGACGGCTTCACTCGGGTTCTGGAGCGCGCCGGCATCGCAAAGGCAGAGGCCTCGCAGGTCAGCGAGCGGGTCGGCGAGATCGTGCCGCTCACCGATATCAAGCCCGGGACCGTGGTGGACGTGACCCTGGGCCGACGCGCCAACCGTCAGGTCGCCCGGCCGCTCGATGCGCTCTCCTTCCGCGCACGGTTCGACCTCAAGCTCTCAGTCAAACGGGTGGAGGGCAAGCTGACGCTGGCGCGGATCCCGATCTCCGTCGACGAAACGCCGCTCCGCATCCAGGGCCGCGTCGGCTCCAGCCTCTACCGCTCGGCGCGCGCCGCCGGCGCCCCGGCGAAGGCGGTGGAGGCCTATATCCGCGCGGTCGCGGGGCAGGTGGATGTCGGCAGCATCGGCGCCGACGACCGGTTCGACATCATCCTCGAGCATCGCCGCGCCGAAACCGGTGAGACCGAGACCGGCGCGCTTCTCTTCGCGGGCCTGCAGCGCGCGTCGGGCAAGAGCGTGCAGCTGATGCGATGGAGTCAGAGCGGGCGCGTCCAATGGTTCGAAGCGGCCGGCGTCGGCCGGACCAGCGGTACCTTGCAGCGGCCGGTGCCGGGCCTGGTCTCCTCCAATTTCGGCCTCCGCCGCCACCCGATCCTTGGCTACACACGGCTCCACAAGGGAATGGATTTCCAGGCGGGCTACGGAACGCCGATCCTCGCCGCCACCGACGGCCGCGTCGCAGCAGCCGGTTGGGCCGGCGGCTATGGCAAGCAGGTGCGGGTCCATCACGCGGGCGGCCTCATGACCAGCTATTCGCATATGAGCCGCATCGCCGCGCAGCCGGGCAGCTTCGTCCGCCAGGGCCAGGTGATCGGCTATGTCGGCTCCACCGGCCTTTCGACCGGGCCGCACCTCCACTACGAGCTCTACCGCAACGGTGCGCCGATCAACCCGGCCTCGGTCCGGTTCGTGGTGCGGGCGCAGCTGAGCGGCGGCGAGCTCGCGGCGTTCCGCAGCAAGCTTCGCGGCCTGCTCTCGGTGCCGACGGGTAGAAGCCAGGTGCAGCAGGCCTCCGCAACGCCGCCGGCCCGCAAGCCGGCCCGCGCCTGATCTAGAGGTCCACCACCGAATAGCCGCTTCGAGCGGCGAGGCGCTCCGCCACGACTGCTCGGTGGCAGCAGCCGGCCTCGGCTTCGAAGCAGAGCAAGGCGGCGTGGCGTTCGCGCGCCGCCTCGTCCGCCTGCACCATTGCGAGCTCCGCCTCCGGCGTCTCGAGCTGGGTCTCGAAGATGGCGTGCATCTCGGCAATCCGGCCCTTGCGAGCGGCCTCCCGGCCCGCCTTGGGCGTGCCGAGCGCGCGCAGGTGCAGGTAGCCGATCCCGCGCTCCTTCAGCGCCGCCGCCATTGCCGTCTTCGAGAAGCCGGGCCTGCGCGACGCGGCGACGGCGCGGACGTCGATCACGAGCTCGACCTGACCGTCGGCAAGCTCCGCAAGGAACTCGTCCACCGTCTTGCGTTCATAGCCGATCGTCGAGAGCCGCCGAGCCGTCATGGCTCAGTCCTTAGCATCATCCTCGCCGCGGCGCATCGGCAGCGACCACATGATCTGGCGGCGGAGCGCGGCCTCGAGCTCATCGAGCCCCGCCTGCTGCGCGTCGGCCCGCTTCACGAGCAGCCGTGCAAGCACCTGCTCCCGGCTTTCCGGCCGCCATCTAAGCTGACGCCCGGAGGAGACGGCTTTGTGGAGGCGGGACGAGAGACTGGACATGAGATGCTCCCCGGCTTGCGTCCGCGTGCGGACGCTCTCCAGTAAGGGGCCAGCCCTTTCAGATATCCGGAAAATTCGTGGCTAACGCGGCGTTAGGCACGAATAAGCCTGCGCCTCCACCGGCACCGCTGTTCGATTTCGGACAGGGACTGTCCGCTCCCGAGCATCGCCGAATCGGCTCCGCCAACAGTTGGGAAATCTCGCCGCTGATTGGTGCTGGATTTTTCGATCTGTTCATCCGCCCGCAAGAAAAGCACGCATTTCTGCGGCTTTCGCGGTTTGGCACGCTCCCTGCAACACCGTTGGCATGGTCGCCGGAATGGCCGGTGACCGGTTCAGGGAGATACAAAATGTCCAATGTCAGCCTTACCCAGCTCGCCACCTCGCTGCTCGCGGCGCTCGTCACCAGCACGATCTTCATCTCGGCGGCAGTCGGCCCGGTCGGTCAGTTCATCTGACCGGCCGAACCACCCACAAGATCAATACAAGGACCCAAGACGATGAACGGTCACTACGCGCTCGACAAAGGCAATGCGAAGCTGATGGGCGTCTGCTCCGGCTTCGCCCGCTGGGCCGACGTGGACCCGATGCTGACGCGCCTCACGATGGTGCTGCTCACCTTGTTCCTGGGTCCGATCGCGCTCCTCGCCTACATCGTCACCGCGATGGTGGCGAACAACGGATAAAGGGAGCGGCGATGAAGCACAGTCTCTACCGCCAGTGGATGATCCGGCTGCAGCTGTTCCTGGCAGCGCGGGAACGGCAGGCCGGAAAGGCCCGGGCGGGCGCCGCCGCCTGACCCCTCAGACGCGGGGCGCCGGCATCAGCTCCCGGCGCACGCGAAGCGAGCGCATCGCGAGGCGGATCTCGTAGAGGAACAGCACCAGCCCAACGATCAGAAGCAGCATCGCCAGGATGAACAGCAGCGCGATCGGTGTGGCGAATGCGAACGAGGCCAGATCCGCCACGAACAGGATCGCAACCACCAGACAGACGAACAAGGCGCTTGCCGTGCAGGCGCTGATCGCGTGGTTCACGACCTTCATCCGGCGGTCGAGGATGCACAATTCCGCGGCCGCGCGTGCGCGGGCATCCTCGTCGAACGAGGCGAACTCCGCCTCGAGGTGACGGGCCCGGTCGACGACCCGCGCCAGCCGCTGCGCGAGCACGTTCAGGATCCCCGCGATACCCGCAAGCAGGAAGACCGGCGCGATCGACAGCTGGATGAGATGCGCGATCGTCGAGACGGGGATGGTCTTGTCGATCATCGGCAGCTGCATCCTTCTGCTCCAGGCCGGAGGAG
>NZ_DASVUE010000279.1:0-14122 GCF_036387215.1 Allosphingosinicella sp.
GCCGCCGGGCCGCGGCTCGTCACGACCGCCGGCAAGAAGAAGTACGACTATCTCGTCGTCGGCGCCGGCTTCGCGGGCTCCGTGCTCGCCGAGCGGCTTGCAAGCCAGCACGATGCGCGCGTGCTCGTCGTCGACAAGCGCCCGCATATCGGCGGCAACGCCTACGACCATCTCGATGAAGCGGGCGTGCTGATCCACCAGTACGGGCCGCACATCTTCCACGCCAATTCGGACGAGATCGTCGATTATCTGTCGCAGTTCACCGAATGGCGGCCTTACGAGCACCGCGTGCTCGCCAGCGTCCGCGACAAATTGGTGCCGATCCCGATCAACCGGACGACGCTCAACAGCCTGTTCGGCCTCGACCTCAAGACCGACGAGGAGGCGGCCGAATATCTCGCTTCACGCGCTGAGCCGGTGGACGAGATCAGGACGTCCGAGGACGTGGTGATCAACGCCGTCGGGCGCGAGCTCTACGAACTGTTCTTCCAGGGCTATACGCGCAAGCAATGGGGCCTCGATCCGAGCGAGCTCGACAAGCAGGTGACCTCGCGCATCCCGACGCGCACCAACACCGACGACCGCTATTTCGGCGACAAGCACCAGATCATGCCGAAGCATGGCTATACGGCGATGTTCAACGCCATGCTCGACCATCCGAACATCGATGTGCTGCTCTCGACCGATTATAAGGAAATCGTCGATCAGGTGGATGCAGGCCACACGATCTTCACCGGGCCGATCGACGAATATTTCGGCTTCCGCTTCGGCAAGCTCCCTTATCGGAGCCTGAAGTTCGAGCACCAGATCCTCGATCAGGAGAATTTCCAGCCGGTCGCGGTGGTCAATTACCCGCACCCGGACGTGCCCTACACCCGGATCACCGAGTATAAGCACCTCACCGGGCAGCAGCACAAGAAGACCAGCATCACCTACGAATATCCGTCGGCGGAGGGCGATCCTTATTACCCGATCCCGCGGCCGGAGAACCAGGAGCTGTTCAAGAAGTATGAGGCGCTTGGCGATTCGACGGCCGGCGTGACGTTCGTGGGGCGGCTCGCCACCTACCGCTACTACAATATGGACCAGATCGTCGGCCAGGCGCTGGCCACCTTCCGCAAGCTCGACGCGAAGCGGAAGGCGACGGCGAAGCCCGCCCGCACGGCCATTTGGACCGAAGCCGCGGAATAAGCCGGAGCATATTCAACGAACGGGGCCTTCCTCTAGGGGAGGGCCCCGTTCCTGTTCGAGGCGCAGGAGCGGGCGATGAACTCGCCGTGCATCGGCATGTGCTCGGCCATTCGGCGATAGCTCAGCCGCATCTTGTCGAGCGCGTCGGCGATCATCTCCGGGGCCAGCGCGTCGGCGGCGGGCTCGTGGGTCTCCGGAACCACACCCTGGCCGAGCAGCACCGCGACCCAGCTCGCCGTGCCGAACAGTTCGCGCCCCTGCCGGAACAGCCGGCCCTTCGATCGCCACAGGTCGAGCTTGCCGGCGACGCTGTCCGGAACGTCCATCTTCCGGCAGTAATTCCAGAACTCGGAATCGTCCCGCCGCGTCGCCTTATAGTGTAGGATGATGAAGTCGCGGACGTCCTCGAAGACGTCCTGCATCTGGCGGTTATATTCGTCGCGTTCGGCCGGGTCGAAACGCTTGTCCGGGAAGAGCGCGAGCAGCTTGGCGATGCCGCTCTGGACGAGGTGGATGCTGGTCGATTCCAGCGGCTCCACGAAGCCGCTCGACAGGCCGAGCGACACGACGTTGGCGTTCCAGGCGAGCCGCCGCCGCCCCGCCCGGAACGACAGGCGCCGCGGATCGGCGAGCTTCTCGCCCTCAAGGTTCGCGACCAGCAAAGCCTCGGCGTCGGCGTCCGAGATGTGGCTGCTCGAATAGACGAGGCCGTTGCCCATCCGGTGCTGGAGCGGGATCCGCCATTGCCAGCCGCTGGCGCGGGCGGTGGAGCGGGTGAAGGGATCGGGTTGACCGGAATAGCGGCTGGGCACCGCCACCGCGCGGTCGCAGGGCAGCCACTTCGTCCAATCCTCATAGCCGGTGCCGAGCTTCTCCTCGATCAGCAGGCCGCGAAAGCCGGAACAGTCGATGAAGAGGTCGCCGGACAGGGTGGTGCCGTTCGCCAGGGTGACCGACCGGATGTGGCCGCTGCCGCCGTCGAACGCGGCATCGACGATCTTGCCTTCCACCCGCTTCACGCCCGCCTGCTCGGCAAGGCCGCGGAGGAAGCGGGCGTAGAGCCCTGCGTCGAAATGGAAGGCATAGGCAAGCTGCGACAGCGGCAGGCGCGCGTCGGGGCCGGGGCGGGCGAAGCGGCCGAGCGCCGCCGCAGTGGAGCTCATCGACCAGGCTGAGATGTCGTCGAGCGGGCGCCGCTTCCGCTCGCGCAGGTAGAGCTGATGGAAATGGACGCCGCGAAAGTCCTGCCCATGCTCGCCAAACGGATGGAAGTAGCGCTCGCCCTGCGCGCCCCAGTCGACGAACTCGATGCCGAGCTTGAACGTGCCCTGCGTCGCCGCGAGGAACTCGTCCTCGCCGATGCCGATCATGTTGTTGTAGGCGATGAGCGGCGGGATCGTCGCTTCGCCGACGCCGACCGTTCCGATCTCGTCTGATTCGATGAGGGTGATCTGGGTCGCGCTCGTGTCGAGGAGCTTCGAGAAGGCGGCGGCCGCCATCCAGCCGGCGGTTCCGCCGCCGACGATCACGATGTTGCGGATGCTGTGCTCGTTCATCTTGGTCCGGTGCCGTTCGGCTGAAGCGCCCGCTTTTCGGCCCGCGGCGGGAAATCTGCAAGCGGGCGGGCGGGGCGCCCTCGGAAGAGTGGGCCAAGGTAGCGCACCGGGCACAGCTTTGCGGCCCTAATGCCACAGTCGCCCATTAATCGGACAAATGGCTTGTCAGTGTTTTCGGGGGCTGCGATATTGAGCGGTAATGGCCTCAAAGAAGGCCTTGGCACGATGCGCTATTCTAGGGGGATTCACATGCGCTTGAGGTCGCTCGCCCTTTCTTCGGTATCCACTTTGGCTTTCGCCCTGATGGCGACGCCCGCCGCGGCGCAGAGCGCTCCGGCCAAGCCCGTCGATCCCAACGTCCAGGCGCAGGAATCGCCCGCGGATCCCGCGGCCGGCTCTCCGCAGACGGACGATGCGGTGCAGACCGCCTCCGGGACGGACCAGGGCGCCGGCGAAGAGATCGTCGTCACCGGCCTTCGGCGCTCGCTCCAGTCGGCGCAGAACGTCAAGCGCAACTCAGAGCAGATCGTCGATGCGATCGTCGCCGAAGATATCGGCAAGCTGCCCGACGTGGCGGTCTCCGATACCGCCGCCCGCATCCCGGGCATCCAGGTGCTCCGCGAACGCGGCGAGGCGGGGCAGGTGCTTCTGCGCGGCCTTAACGAGACCTTCTATACAACCACCTATAACGGCCGCGAGATCTTCACCGCGGAACGCCGCTCGGTCGCTCTGCAGGACTTCCCGGCCGGCGGCATCAGCGCCATCGAGGCGTTCAAGACGTCGACGGCCAATCTCGTCGAGCCGGGGCTTTCCGGTCTCGTCAACGTCCGCTCGCGCCGCCCGTTCGACTTCAAGGGCATGGAGATCGCAGGCTCCGTCTGGGGCGTCTACCCGCGGCAGTCCGAGGACTTTTCGCCCAACGCTCAGCTGCTCTTCTCCAATCGCTGGGATGTCGGTGCGGGCGAGGTCGGAGCGCTGATCAACTTCTCCTACACCCAGCTTCACTACCAGGATTCGATCCGCCGCCACGGCTTCTTCATCGCCGATCTGGCGGGCGGCCGCTCGCCCGACTGGCCGGAAATCCACTATAACGAAGCCGACCGTAAGCGCCCGTCGATCAACGGCGCGCTCCAGTGGCGTCCCGCGCCGGGCCTCGAATTCTACGTCGAGGGCCTGTGGCAGGGTTACCGCGAGAAGGTCACCGACAATATGTGGGCGCAGCCGCTTTGGGGCGGCGCCAGCTACACCAATATCGAGCGTGACGGACCCAACATCATCAGCGGAACCGTCAACCGCCCGACTGCCTGCTGCAACCCGAACGAGACCTGGGGCTTCCAGGGCGCGACCCGGCGTGAGACGGACACGTTCCAGTTCGCCGTCGGCGGCAGCTACGATGCCGGAGCGCTTCGGATCAGCGGCGACATCGCCCGCACGGACAGCAAGTTCGACCTCGAGACCGAGAGCGTAGATTACGAGCTGAACACCAACAATTTCTCGGTCGATTTCTACACCGGCAGGCCGGGCGGCTACGGCCCGACCTTCCAGGTGCGCGGGATCGATCCGGCAAATCCGGCAATCTACAATTACCGCGGCTTCTTCGAGGATTACCTCGTCGCCAAGGGCGACGATTGGCAGGCGCGGCTCGACTTCGAATGGGAGCCGGGCTTCACTGCAATCCCCAAGATCCAGTGGGGCGTTCGCTACACCAATCGCGACTCCTCGGCGACTGCAGGCGCCTTCTACTGGAACCAGCGCGGCAAGAATATTTCGATCACCAAGGTGCCGCTCGATTACCAGCTGTTCCACTCCGCGTTCCGCGGCGACAAGCACAAGCCGTTCCCGCTTACCTGGCTCGCTCCGACCTACAACAGCGTCCGCAGCAACCTGCGCGACCTGCGGCAGTTCAACATCGGCCTTTCCGGGACGGGTTCGCTTGACGGCCCGCCGGTCGATCCGACGCGCAGCTTCAACATCAACGAGAAGGCTTACGCCGCCTACGGCCAGGTCAGTTACGAGCTGGAGCTCGGCAGCACGACCATCGACGGTGCCGTCGGCCTCCGCGTGGTGAAGACCGAGGACGATATCCGCGGCACGCTGAGCGGCCTCACCGGCGGCGGCACTCCCGTCCGCTACGAGAACGAATATACGGACTGGCTGCCCAACGCGAACATGCGCATCCGCTTCTCGCCCGAGCTGCAGCTCCGCCTCGCCGCCACCGAGACTCGGACCAGGCCGACCTTCCAGCAGCTCAACCCGTCGTTCAGCCTCGGCTCGCCTCCCGGGTGCAGCCCGACGCTGCCGAGCTGCGCGCGCAGGGGTAGCGGCGGCAATCCGTTCCTGACGCCGCTGGATTCGCGGAACTATGACGCCAGCCTGGAATATTATTTCTCGCGCAACGGCTTCGCCTCGGCGGCGGTCTTCCGGCGTGACATGAGGGGCTTCATCGCCACCAGCGAGTTCCAGTTGCCCGATCCCGATCCGCAGGGCCTGCCGATCCTGATCACCGGTCCGTTCAACACGAACAAGGGCCGCATCCAGGGCTTCGAAGGCCAGGTCAGCACCTTCTTCGACTTCGAATCCTTCCCGGAATGGGCGCGGGAGTTCGGTATTCAGGCCAACGTCACCTATATCGACGCCAAGGCCGAGTACCCGACCACCGGCAATCTCCCCGGTACCGGAACGGGCCCGACCAACCCGCCTGTGCCCTACACGGCACGGCTGCGGATCCCCGACGTGTCCAAGTGGACCTACAACCTGGTCGGTATGTACGAGGGCAATGGCCTGACGCTGCGGCTTGCCTACAATTACCGCACCGGCTTCCCCGAGGCGGGGCTCTCCGATCGCGGCGGCTACACCCTTCAGGGACGCGGCCACCCGGTCTCGCGGCTCGACTGGTCGAGCAGCTATACCGTCACCGACAATCTGACGGTGTTCTTCGACTGGACGAACATCCTCTCGAAGCCGTTCAAGTCCGACATCGTCCGCGTGAACTACACGGCCGGAGCGGAGACGAGCAGGGAGGTCTTCCCGCTGATCGTCCGGTTCGAGGAATCGGTGCTTTCGAGCGGCATCCGCTTCCGCTTCTAAGCGGCGCGGCAGCAACTTTCAGCCGGGGGACGGGATGCCGTCCTCCGGCTATTTCTTTTCCGGCGGGAGCCTCAGCGCAGCGTGCCGCTCGGCGGACGAGGCGATCGCGGGCAGGCCGTTCTCCGGCCGGTCGAGGTAGAAATAGGCGACCGCCGCCACATCGTCGCTTCGATAGTAATTGGTGTGGCCGTCCGGGAGCGACGGGTCCGAGAGCGCCTTCCCGCTGGTAAGAAGCTGCTGGAAATTGGTGCGCGAGCCCGGGTCGATCGTGACCGGGATCAGGGGCGCCCCCTTCTTCTGGAGCCCGAGCACGATGTTCTTTCGCGCCCCGCCCATCTGCTGGAGCGCCACCTCGATGTCGCGCTCGAAGAAGATCGGATCGGGGATGTGGAAGCGGTAGAAGGTCCAGCGGCCTTCATTGTCCCAGCTTGCGATCGGCGCGCCCTGATAGCGGTTGATATAGGCGCCCTGGCCCCAGGCGGTGCCGATATAATCCTCGGTGCCGGTGCCGACGAGCGTCGGGGCGTCGGAGCGGTCGCCGTCGAGCGCGATCTTCACCTCGCCTTCGCCCCACCAGGTCTTTTCGTAGACAGGGTTGGTGAGGACGGTGACGCTGGTGCCGAGGAAGCGTCCGCGGCCACGGACGCGCGGAAGGATGCGAAAATCCTGCCCGAGCTTCGTCGCCCGGTCGCGGCTCCACCAGGCGTGGAAGTAAAGCGCGTCCGCGGGCTGGGCGCGTAGCGCGCGGTAGTTGACGTCGTAGAAGATCAGGTTGACCTGCTTGGCGCTCTCGTTGGTGAACACGATCCGCGCACTCTTGCGGAACGGCATGGGCACGTAGGAGACGAAGGAGCGGGCCTCGGGGCTCGCGAACAGCGCCGTCTCCATGGCCGTGATTTCGCTCGCGCCGTGCAGGAAGAAGTCGCCGAGCGGGACCGAGACCGCCGGCGTCGCCGCACCGTCCCAGAAGATTTCGAGCTTCAGGCCGCGGAGCGCGTCGGGCGACCGGTCCTCGATCGTCATCCACATCCGGTCGATCGTTCCCGGGCCCTTGATGTCGGCGAGGACCAGCGACCGCCCGACCGGGATGGTGTCGAAAGCATGCCCCTTTGCGCCCTTATTCTCGCGCGCGCCCGCGCCCTTGGCCGCGCCGGCGTTCTCGGGGCTTGCCCAGCGCGTCTCGGAGCCGGGCTGGAACCGGTAGAGCGGCGCGTCGGCCCCCGTCTGGGCGCCGGCGGGCGCGGCGACCGCCAGGGCCGAGCAACAGAGCAGGTGCCGCAACCGCATCCTGCTACTTCGCGGCGGCGCGCAGGCTCGGCCCCACCACCGGCTTGCCCTCCTTCCAGAACAAGGGCGCGACGTAGAGGTAGCGCTTGTCGTCGGCCTTGCGGCAGCCCTTGGTGGCGGCCCAGCCGTGGAAGGCGATGAAATCCCGGCCCCGGCCCTTGAAGACGAACTGGTGCCCGGGCCCGCTGAGGCAGCCCGCCTCCTTGTCGTTGTAGCTGTAGAGGATCGGGCTCCCCGGACCATCCGTGCACGGCCCCATCGGGCCGGTGCAGACGGCATAGCCCATCGCATAAGGCGAAAGCCGCTGGTGCGGCTCCCAGCCGAAATGATTGGCCGAATAGAGCATCGTATAGCCCCCCGGCCGCCGGACCATGGTCGGCGCCTCGATCGCGTGCGCTTCCCACGGCTGATCGTTCTTGAGCTTCAGCGATACCGGCTCGCCGATGAGCGCGGTGCCGTCGTCGGAAAGGCGCTGAGCCCATAATTCCGTTGGCTTGCGCACCGCATTTCCGTCATTCTTGTAGTAAAGGTAGAGCTTCCCGTCGGCGTCGCGGAAGACGTTGGCGTCGATCGTCCCGCCGAGCTCCGGCTGGCAGACGAGAGCATCCTGGGCGGTGTCCACGAACGGCCCGAGCGGATCGGTCGCGGTCGCGACGCCGATGCACTGGATGTTCCGCTTGTCGTGCCGGGCCGTGTAATAGAGCACCCAGCGTCCGCCGATCTCGATCACTTCCGGCGCCCAGGTGCGTCCCACCCGCGCCCACGCGCCCAGCTTCGGCATTCCGTCGAGCGGCTTCTTCGGATTGTCGGGGCGGGTCGCGAAGCGCCAGTTCACCAGGTCGCTCGAGACCGCCACGGGCAGATTGGCGCCGTTGTTGGTCGAATAAGCGATGAACTGGCCCTTGTGCTCGATCACGGCCGGATCCGGGAAGTCCTCCTGGAAGACGGGGAGGTGCACCGGCTCGCGCGCAGCAACGGCTGCGGCGGCTGCGGCGAGAAGGGCCAAAGCCGAAGCAATTCTGATCATGACGATTCAATAGACCCGTCGCTGGAGCGAGAGAAGAGTGATATGCGATGGCGATGCGCAAGGCCCTGCTGATCCTCCTCGCTCTCGCCTCGATCGCCGGTTGTGCGACCTCGCGCCAGGAGCTCACTTACTCGAACCCCGTGCTCGACGCCGATTTTCCCGATCCGGCGGTGCTGAAGGGCACGGACGGCTTCTACTACGTCTACGGCACCCAGGGCGGAGACCCGATGCGGAACGTCCAGGTCGCCCGCTCCGCCGACCTGGTCCGCTGGGAGCTGGTCGGCGACGCGCTGCCGCAAAAGCCGGACTGGGCGACGAAGACGCAGGATTTCTGGGCGCCTCACGTGCACCGGTCTGGCGGGACCTATTACCTCTATTATTCGGCCAAGCCGGATGCGGCTTTGACCGATCAGAGCCGCGGCCTTTGCCTTGCCGTCGCGACGTCCGCGAGCCCTGTGGGGCCGTTCCGCGACGCAGGCCGGCCGCTCCAGTGCGGCTCCGGGTTCATCAACATCGATCCGATGGCCTATGACGATCCCGCCACCGGCAAGCGGCTCCTCTACTGGGGGTCGGGCTTCGGCCCGATCAAGGTCCAGGAGCTCGCGCCCGATCGCATCTCCTTCGCGAGCGGCAGTAAGCCGGTCGACCTCGTGCAGCCGGTGAAATCCGAAGACCCTGGAGAATATCAGCGGCTGATCGAGGGCGCCTGGGTGATCCGGCGGGACGGCTATTACTACCTCTTCTATTCCGGCGACAATTGCTGTGGGCCGAAGGCGCATTATGCAGTGCTGGTCGCCCGCTCGCGAAGCGCCACCGGGCCGTTCGAGACCATGGCCGCGGCAACGGGCGCGCGAAACAGCGTGATCCTTGAGCATCGCGGCATCTGGGTGGCGCCGGGGCACAACAGCGTCATCGAGGACGCAAAGGGCGATCATTGGATGCTCTACCACGCGGTGGATGCGCGGCGCCCGCGCCACAAGCCCACCGACGACATCAACACGCGCCGGATCATGCTGATCGACAGGATCGTCTGGAGGGACGGCTGGCCGCGCATCGAAGGCAACGGTCCTTCCTCGGGTCCGCGGCCGGCGCCGGCGGTGCGCCGCTGAGGATGTCGCTCAGGCGGGCTTCTCGGCCTCGGTGATCAGCACCATCACCTCGTCCACGATCGACGCCATCGCCTGGTAGGCCGCTTCCGGCTCCTTCGCCTCGATCGCGGTGAGCACCGACCGGTGGGCGGGAAGGCTTGCGGTGCGCCCCTTGAACCGGTTCGTGAAGCGGATCGACGTCCGGAGCGCCGTTGCGACGACGTCGCGGAACTGCACGAAGAACGGATTGGCCGACGCCTCGAGGATCGCGACGTGGAAGGCGATGTCGGCTTCGAGCGGATCGTCGGCGCCTGCTTCGGCGGCCTGCATCCGCTGAAATCCGGCAACGATCCCCGAAATCCCTTCTGCGGTCGCTGCCTGAGCCGCGAGCCGCGCCGCAGAAGGCTCGATGGCGAAGCGCAGCTCGCTGAACTGGCGGAGCAGCTGCAGCGAGAATTTGCGCTCGAGCAGCCACCGCAGCACATCGGGATCGAACAAATTCCAGGATGAGGAGGGCTGAACGATCGTCCCGGTCCGCGGCCGCGCGGTGAGAAGGCCCTTGGCGGTGAGCATCTTCACGGCCTCGCGCGTCACCGAGCGGCTGACGCCATGCTCGCTCGCAAGCTCCGCCTCGGTCGGGAAGCGCCGCCCTTCATAGCCGCCGGTGACGATCGTCCGGCCGAGCGTGTCCAGCAGCCCGTAGGTGAGGTTGCGGCCCAGCCCGCCGGTCGCCTGCCGCGAGGTTCCTTCAATCTCCAATCATCCGTCCTCCTGGCGGCGATTGTTCACTGCCGGACCTGCCCGATCAATAGCCTTTTGGCCGTATGGGGAACGGGAGATCTCTCCATTTTCGGGTTGACCAGGCTCGGCGGCGGACCTATCGGCGCGCTCCAGCGTATTAACACGATGAAACAAAATATGGCGATCGATGAAGAGAAGGGGATCAGGCCAACGCGCGAGGTTGCAGTGCTGACTGCGGATCTGTGCGCCGCCCTTCGCACCCCGAAGACCGAGGACGAGATGTGCCGCCTGCTCACCGATCTGTGCACGCCTGCGGAGATTAGGACGCTTGCGGAGCGCTGGCACGTGGCGCGGCTGCTCGACGGCACCGATCTCTCCTATCGCGAGGTGCACGAGGCCACCGGGGTGAGCACGACCACCATCGTCCGCATCGCGCGCTTCCTCCGGCAGGAGCCGCACCAGGGCTACCGGCGCGCGATCGATTCGATGGAGGCCGCCGATGCTGGTTGACGAGAGCCGCCTCCACATCGCGATCCAGAAGTCGGGACGATTGTCGGATTACAGCCGCGGCCTCCTGAAGGATGCGGGCCTTCGGATCCAGAACGGCAAGAACGATCTTACCGCGCGGGTCGAGAACTTCCCGGCCGACCTCATGTTCGTCCGCGACGACGATATTCCAACCTTCGTCAGCGACGGCGTGTGCGAGTTCGGCGTCGTCGGCGAGAATGTGCTCCAGGAGTTCGCGCTCGGCGCGGCGGAAGCGGGGATCGAGATCGTTGCTCGGCTCGGCTTCGGCCGCTGCAGCCTGCGAATCGCCGCGCCCGAGACGGCGGAATATCGCGGGCCGGAGACGCTGAGGGGATCGCGCATCGCCACCTCCT
Organism: Allosphingosinicella sp.; assembly: GCF_036387215.1. Classification (GTDB taxonomy): domain Bacteria; phylum Pseudomonadota; class Alphaproteobacteria; order Sphingomonadales; family Sphingomonadaceae; genus Allosphingosinicella. The sequence continues at coordinate 10,859 of NZ_DASVUE010000279.1, forward strand.
ATCCGTGTCTCGTCCGCCGCTTCCTCGACGAGCGCGGCATCGAGGCGGACGTCGTCAAGATGAACGGGGCGGTGGAGCTTGCACCCCGGCTCGGCATCGCCGGCTTCGTCTGCGACCTCGTCTCCACCGGCGCGACGCTGGAGGCGAACGGCCTTCGTGCCGTCGAAACCGTGCTCGACAGCGAGGCGGTGCTGGTGCGCACCGCACGGGATGTGGGGGATCGGAAGGCCGAGCTCGGGAGCCGTCTCCTCAGCCGCATCGACGGCGTTCTGGCGACGCGCGACTCCAAGTACATCATGATGAATGCAGGCGAGGAATCGCTGGAGCGGATCAGCGCCATCCTGCCGGGCGCGGAAGCTCCGACGATCGTTCCGCTGCACGGTCGGCCGGGACACTTTGCGGTGCACGCGGTGTGCCAGGAATCGGTGTTCTGGGAGACGCTCCAGAAGCTGAAGGACGCGGGCGCCTCGGCGATCCTGGTGGTTCCCATCGAAAAGATGATGCTGTGAGGACGCTGGACTGGTCTTCCCTGGATGCCGCCGGCCGCGCCGACGCGCTGGCGCGGCCGGCGCAGCGCAGCGATGCGGGGCTGCAGGCTGCAGTGCGGGCGATCGTCGAAGATGTGCGCACGCGCGGCTGGGAGGGGCTCTCCGAGCAGGCGGAACAGCTCGACGGCGAAGCGCTCCGGCTGGTCCGGGTGGCGGCCGTTGCCGCCGAGGCGCGGCGGACGCTCTCGGCCGAGCAGGTGGAAGCGATCGAGCTGGCGGCGCAGAACATCCGCGCCTTCCACCAAGGAAGCATGCCGCAAGAGCATGCGGTCGAGACAATGCCGGGGCTCGTCGTCCGCAAGGTCTGGCGGTCGATCGACCGGGTGGGGCTCTACATTCCGGGCGGGAAGACGCCGCTCTTTTCCACTTTGCTCATGCTGGCGATCCCGGCGCAGGCGGCGGGCGTGCGGGAGCTGGTCGCAGTCACTCCGCCGCGGCCGGGCGGCGGCCTCGATCCGGTCATCGCGCTTGCCGCCGAGCTGTGCGGGATCGAAGCGATCTGGACGGTCGGCGGCGCCCAGGCGGTGGCGGCGCTTGCGTTCGGGGCGGGGGACATTCCCCGCGTCGGCAAGATCTGCGGCCCCGGCAATGCGTGGGTCGCGGAGGCCAAGAATTACGTCGCGTCGCTGGCGGGAGGACCGGCAATCGACATGCCGGCAGGTCCCAGCGAGCTGATGGTGATTGCGGACGAGTGCGCCGATCCGGCGACCGTCGCGGCGGATCTGCTGAGCCAGGCCGAGCATGACACGTCGGCGCAGGTGCTGCTCGTGACCCCCTCCCGGGGAGTGGCCGAAGCCGTCGAGCGGCAGGTTCGCGAGCAGCTTCGTTCGCTTCCGCGGGCGGGGACGGCCGAAGCCTCCCTCGGAAGCGCGCGCATCCTGATCGCTTCCGACCTCCAGGCGGCGGTGGAGATCGCGAACGACTATGCGCCGGAACATCTCTCGCTCGCCGTCGCGGAGCCGGAGCTTCTGGTGCCGGACATCCGCAATGCCGGCGCCGTGTTCGCCGGCGGCATGGCTGCCGAGACGTTCGGCGACTATCTAGCAGGCTCCAGCCACGTCCTTCCGACGGATGGCGCGGCGCGGGCGTGGAGCGGCGTCTCCGTCTATACCTTCCTGAAGGCGATGAGCGTGCAGACCGTCAGCAAGGAATGCGCGCGCCGAATCGCCGCCCCGGCGGCCGCGCTCGCCCGTCTGGAGGGGCTGGAAGCGCATGCGCGCGCGGCCGATGCCCGGGCGGAGGCGGTGCTCGCATGACCTCGCTCGCAGCCCGCCTCGCGCGGCCGGAGATACTGGCGCTGGCGCCGTTCGACATCGCCGCGCAGGCCAACGATGCGTTCGGGCCCGACGCGATCAAGCTCGACGCCAACGAAAATCCCTACCCGCCGCTGAGCGAGGGCGCGCTTGCAGCCGGGCTGAACCGCTATCCGGAGCCGCAGCCCGCGCGGCTCAAGAAGGCGATGGCGGCGCTCTACGGCGTGGCGCCGCAGGAGCTAGCCGTCACCCGCGGCGCGGACGATGCGATCGACATCCTGGTGCGCGCCTTCTGCCGACCGGGCGAAGATGCAGTGTCGATCTGCACGCCCACTTTCTCCGCTTACGCGCACTTCGCGAGGCTGCAGGGCGCGCGGGTGATGGAGGCGAGGCTGGATCCCAACTTCGACTTCGATGCCGCTGCGTTCCTGGAGGCGGTCTCGGGAGAGCCGTCCCTGAAGCTCGCCTTCATCTGCTCGCCGAACAACCCCACCGGCAATCCGGTGGACCCCGCCGACGTGCTGAAGGTGGCGGATGCACTGTCCGAGACGCTGATCGTTCTGGACGAGGCCTATATGGAATTTTCCGACACGCCGAGCCTCGCGGACGAAGCCGTGCGGCGGCAGAATCTCGTCGTGCTGAAGACGCTCTCCAAGGCCTACGGCATTGCCGGGGCTCGCGTGGGCGCGCTGATCGGCAATGCTGAGCTGGTCGGCATCGCAGCGCGCGCGCTTCCGCCCTATCCGCTGCCGAGCCTGTCGATCGAGGCCGCGCTCGCTGCCTTGGCCCCTTCTCGGCGGCCGGTGCACGAGGAGCGGATCGCCAAGATCAAGGCGGATCGGGAGCGGCTCGCGCCTTTTTTCGAGCAATCCCCCATCGTGAAGCGCGTCCGGAGCGGCGGCGGCAACTTCCTGTTCCTTGAGGTTGAGGACCCCGAAGCACTGGCGAGGAAGCTGAACGCACTTGGCATCCGCGCCCGCTTCCGCCCCAACGCGGCACCGGGCGGGCTCCGCCTCACCATCGGCACCGATGCCGAAAACCAGGCCGCGCTCGCCGCCCTCGGCGTGGAACGAGACGAAAAGCCGTCGCGCCGCGCGGAGGTCGTGCGGGACACGAAGGAGACGCAGATCGCAGTGGCGATCGACCTCGACCGGCCGAGCCCGCGCCGCATCGACACGGGAGTCCCCTTCTACGATCACATGCTCGACCAGGTGGCGGCGCATGGCGGCTTCTCACTGGTTCTCTCCTGCGACGGCGACCTCGACATCGATGGACACCACAGCATCGAGGATTGCGCGATCGCGTTCGGCACGGCGCTCTCCCGGGCGCTCGGCGACCGGCGCGGGATCGGCCGCTTCGGCTTCTCGCTGCCGATGGACGAGACCGAGGCGCACGTGCTGATCGACGTTTCCGGCCGCCCCTACAGCGTCTTCGAAGGCAGCTTCGAGGCGAGCCACATCGGC
>NZ_DASVUE010000280.1:0-1779 GCF_036387215.1 Allosphingosinicella sp.
GAGCTTCCAGGGCACTCTCGCCAAGCTCGGGGTCGGTGCTGACGGGGTCAAGACGACGCCGCTCTCGGGCGAGCCGGACCTGCTTCGGGGCCCCTCTCCGGTGGCCGGGCAGCTGATCCAGATGAGCATCGAGAACACCTATCGCCGGTTCATCGGCCTCGTCGCGGCTGCCCGGAAGATGCCGCCGGAGAAGGTGCACGAGATCGCCCAGGGCCGCGTCTGGGACGGCGGCACCGCCCGCCAGCTCGGGCTGGTCGACGAGTTCGGATCCCTCGACGCCGCTGTCGCCTACGCTGCCAGGCGCGCCGGCATCGACGGCGATTGGGCTCAAACCGTCTATCTCGAGGAGAAGCCGGACTTCTGGGACGAGATGCTGGCCGGCCTTGCGGAAGAAGATGAAGACGAGTCGCAGAGCGCGTCCCGCGACATCTACAGCCGAGTCGCCGCGCGGCCGGAGCTAATGCTGATGCGGGCGCTCCACGATGCCCAGCGCATCCTGTCGGGCCCCGCCATCCAGGCGCGGTGCCTCGAATGCCCCGGCACTGCGCTTCCGCTCCGGAAAAGGGAGCAGGCGTCGCTCGCAGGTTGGTTGGCTGGGCTGGTGCTGCGCTAGCGGCCGTAGGCCGGAAGCGACCAGCCCCTGACGATTGCGGCGCCTCGAAGCGCGAAGCCGGCAACCGCGGCGATCAGCCCGGCGATTCCGTCCCCGACGCCTGCGGCCATCAATCCCACCAGCAGCGCTGCCGATAGCGCTGCCGCGGTCACATACAGCTCCGAACGCATCAGGATCGACGGTTCGCCGGCAAGCACGTCGCGGACGATTCCGCCGAGGCAGGCGGTAAGGACGCCCATGCCGATCGCCGGAACGGGCGCCACTCCATAAGCAAGCCCCTTGGCGGCGCCGTAGGTGGCGTAGGCGGCGATCCCGACCGCGTCGAACCAGAGCAGGGCCTTGCCCTCCAGCATCCGCGCCGGGATCGCCCAGACCAGAAGGGCCGCGGCGACACAGATGAGGAGGGTCACATTCTGGTGCATCCAGAAAACCGGCGCCCCGATCAGCAGGTCGCGCGCGGTGCCGCCGCCGACACCGGTAATGACGGCGAAGAAGATGAAGGTGACCAGGGTCTGCCGCTTCGCCGCCGCGAGCAGCGCGCCCGACACGCCGAACACCGCAATCCCGGCAAGGTCCAGATACTGGAGAACCGGCCCGATCGCGGCTGCGGCGTCCGTGTTCACTTCTGGCGGCCGCGTCGGCGGCGGGTGGTCATAGGAAGCAGGACCAGCGCCATGATCGTGCTGATGAGCGCGACGATGCCGAAGCCGATCACCAGCGGGTTGCTGGTGTCCTCCCGCGTCTTCAGGTCCATGATGTGGAGGCCCCACATGAAATCGTAGATCCGCCACCAGCGCGTGCGGCGGGCGGCGATCTCGCCGGTGGCGGCGTTAACGTAGAAGCGCGTGCCGTCGTCCATCGACACACGCCAGGCGCCGATCTTTCGGCGGAGGTCGAGCGGCGGATCGGAGGCGCTGGTGCGGTCGACCGCCTTTATCTTGGCTTTGCCGGTGTAGCGCGTCTCGACCGCGGCGCGGGCATCGGCTGCGGTCAGCGGCGGCAGCAGCCGCCCGGTGGCTGCATCGGCGAGGCGCGAGCCGCCGTCCGAATAGCCGATCACCCAGCGCGGCCCCTCCCGCCTCTGCTCCAGCTTCAGTGAAGTGACCGGCCGCGGCCCGATCTGCGGCGGCACGGGCCGGGTTCCGAACGGAAGCGCCGGCGCCTCG
>NZ_DASVUE010000281.1:0-1579 GCF_036387215.1 Allosphingosinicella sp.
AGCGCGGAATCCGGCTTCCCCGCTGTCCCGGAGGCGCTTATGGCTCACCCATCCCCGGGGGACCTTGCGCACAAGGTTGAGAGGCGCGCTGACACGGCGCGCGACCCGCCGAACCTGATCCCGTTCACACGGGCGTAGGGAGGGAGCGGCATCAGGCGCTTTCTCCCCTTTGAGGAGAGACGACGATGGCCGACATTCCCGCCCGCACCGAGCTAAAGGTCACCACCGGCCCGATCCGCGGCAGCCGCAAGGTGCATGTCGGGCCGCTGGGCGTCGCGATGCGCGAGATCCATCTCGAGCCGAGTTCCGGCGAGCCGCCGCTTCGCGTCTACGATCCCTCCGGCCCCTATACCGATCCCGACGCCCGCATCGACATCATGGCCGGCCTTCCGGAGCTCCGCCGTGACTGGATCCGCGCCCGCGGCGATGTCGAAGAAGTCCTCCAGCGCGAGGTGAAGCCGGAGGATAACGGCCAGCTCGGCCCCGACCGCTCCGGCGGAGTCCAGCCCTTCCCGAACGTCCGCAAGAAAGTGCTCCGCGCCAAGCCGGGCGCCAACGTCAGCCAGATGCACTACGCCCGCCGCGGCATCATCACCCCCGAGATGGAATATGTCGCGATCCGCGAAAACCTGGGCCGCGAGCAACTCGCCGCCCAGGCCCGCGATGGCCAGGATTTCGGCGCCGCCATCCCCGATTACGTCACCCCCGAATTCGTCCGCGACGAAGTCGCCCGCGGCCGCGCCATCATCCCCAACAACATCAACCACCCCGAGAGCGAGCCGATGGCGATCGGCCGCAACTTCCTCGTCAAGATCAACGCCAACATCGGCAACTCCGCCGTCGCATCCGACGTCGCGGCCGAGGTCGACAAGATGGTCTGGTCGATCCGCTGGGGCGCCGACACCGTCATGGACCTCTCCACCGGCCGCAACATCCACGACACCCGCGAATGGATCATCCGCAACTCGCCCGTCCCGATCGGCACCGTCCCCATCTACCAGGCGCTCGAAAAGGTCGGCGGCATCGCCGAGGACCTGACCTGGGAAATCTACCGCGACACTCTGATCGAGCAGGCCGAGCAGGGCGTCGACTATTTCACCATCCACGCCGGCGTGCGCCTGCCCTACATCCCGATGACGGCCAGGCGCGTCACCGGCATTGTCAGCCGCGGCGGCTCGATCATGGCGAAATGGTGCCTCGCCCACCACAAGGAGAGCTTCCTCTACACCCGCTTCGAGGAGATCTGCGAGATCATGAAGGCGTACGACATCGCCTTCAGCCTCGGCGACGGCCTGCGCCCCGGCAGCATCGCCGACGCCAACGACGAAGCCCAGTTCGCCGAGCTCGCCACCCTCGGCGAGCTGACGCAGATCGCCTGGAAGCACGACGTCCAGGTGATGATCGAGGGCCCCGGCCACGTGCCGATGCACAAGATCAAGGCCAACATGGACAAGCAGCTCGAAGCCTGCGGCGAGGCGCCCTTCTACACGCTCGGGCCCCTCACCACCGACATCGCGCCGGGCTACGACCACATCACCAGCGCGATCGGCGCGGCCATGATCGGCTGGTTCGGCACCGC
>NZ_DASVUE010000282.1:0-6172 GCF_036387215.1 Allosphingosinicella sp.
CCCATCTGGTCGAAGAAGATGAAGGGGCCGACCGTGGTGCGCTCCTTGTGCGGAAGCGTCCGGTGGACCTTGAAGCCGCCGAGATCGTGCGTCGCCGGGTGGAGCGTCTGAATGAAGAGATCGTTGGTCATCTTTTCCCCCTCCTGCCGCGAACGGCACAAATGGCACGAATGGCACGAGAGTCACATGGAAACCCGGGGGGTCCTTCCCGGGGCGCGCGCCTTACGGGTGCGGGAAAGAGCGGATGCAGGGCTATTCGCGAGTCTCATCTCCCAACCGATGACAGGCTAGATCCTACTTGTATCCAACAATCGGCAGTTTACGTTGCGGAGAGCTTGCATCGCAGTCAGTCGCACCCCGCGCGTCATGGCTTCGATACCAACGCCACGGACACGCAGACATTAGGCCAGAAGATCAGCCTCCAGCTCGGAAATTGCCCTGGATAGCGGCAGGCGTAGGTCTGTGGTGGCCACGACTTGTGTTGCTTGGGCTGGCTCTGCTGCCGGCCCAAGCGCCTTGCCAACTGGTGCCTCCACCGCCGACGATCATCCACCCCGTGCGAGCCGATTGGCGCATTGTCGAGACGCGCTATCGCTGCGCCGGCGGAGAACGACGGTTCTCCGTGCGATATGACAATGCGGGAGTCACGTTCCTCGGCGGCGTCCGCAAGGGCAGGAGATTACCGGCGGCCGAGGTGGCACGCGCAACGGCGGGCCTGCGGCAGTTTGATGCGGTTTTCACCTTCAACCCGGAGTGCTCGGGGACCTTCGACTCGATCATGATTCTCGGGCGTGTCGGCAAGGATCGCATGATTGCTTTTCTTGTGTGGGAGGACGGCCGCGTGAAGGTTTCCGCCCCGCAGCCGCACAATTTCTAACGGCGTCTTCGTGCAACAGTCCTAGCCGCTTAGGGCCCGCATTCACGGTGCGGCATAGCCTCGTGATAGTGCGCGTGTCCTGCTACTCGCCCGGCGCTCTAGCTCTGATTGCCAGCGCATGTACCCGCTCTTCGAGTAATTCCCTGAGCGCCTGATTCACTGCCCGCTGCCGCGCCACTCGGCTCATGCCGGCGAAGCGGGCCGATTCGATCTCGACCGTGAAGTGGCTTTCGCCGCCATTGGCGTTGTAGCCGCCATGGCCGCGATGTTTTTCGCTGTCGTCAATGACTTGAAGGTGCGTCGGAGCGAGTGCCTCGGTAAGCCGTGCCGTGATTTCGGCTGCTACCGGACCGGTGGAAGAGGCGTTCATCCGGCCTATATACGGGGTTTGGCCGGGAAAGGGAGTAAGTGGCGAGTTCGGGCAAGAGGGAGACGCGGTTCCACGGCCGGGTCGAAGGGCATCGGACATGCGCCTATCCCGGCTGCACGGGCGCCGGCGAATTCCGCGCGCCCGGCTCCCGCCGCCCGAACTTCGATGGGCCGGGCAACTGGCAGTTCCTGTGCCTGGACCATGTCCGCGAGTTCAACACCGGCTACAATTATTTCAGCGGCATGAGCACCGAGGAGATCGAAGCGGCGCAGACGCCCTATGGCGGCTGGGACCGGGAAACGCGCGCCTTTGCCAATGTCGGCTCGCAGACGCCGCGCTGGGCGGACTTCACCGATCCGCTGGACGCGATCGGCGCCCGCTTCCGCCGCCAGCCGCCGCAGGAGCAGCGGAAGGACGGGCGCGAGCTCAGCGATACCGACCGGAAGTCGCTCCGGGTGCTCGGCCTTGGAACCGACACCGACCGGCGGACGCTGAGGCAGCGTTATGCCGAGCTCCTCCGCCGCTATCACCCCGATCACAACGGCGGCGACCGCGGCCACGAGAAGGCTTTGCAAGCCGTGATCGAGGCCTATACGCAGCTCAAATCGCGTCCCGCCTTCGCCTGACATCGAGAGAGAAATGGCAGATCTAGCCAACGTGAAACCCGACAGCCGCTCCACCACATTGATGGACGCGCCCGACCGGGTGGTGAAAGTGCGCGACCTGTTCGGCATCGACAGCGACATGGAAGTGCCGGCCTTCTCCGACGCGGACGAGCGCGTGCCGGACCTCGACCCCACCTATGTGTTCGATCCGGACGTGACGCTTGCGATCTGCGCCGGCTTCTCGAAGAACAGGCGGGTGATGGTGCAGGGCTATCACGGCACCGGCAAATCGACGCATATCGAGCAGGTGGCGGCGCGGCTGAAATGGCCGCTGATCCGGATCAACCTCGACGCCCATATCAGCCGAATCGACCTCGTCGGGCGCGACGCGATCGTGCTTCGCGAGGGGCAGCAGGTGACGGAATTCCGCGAGGGCCTGCTCCCCTGGGCGCTTCAGACGCCGACCGCGCTCGTCTTCGACGAATATGATGCCGGCCGCCCGGACGTGATGTTCGTGATCCAGCGCGTTCTGGAGACGGAGGGTAAATTGACCCTGCTCGATCAGAACAGGGTGATCCGGCCGAACCCGTGGTTCCGGCTGTTCGCGACCACCAACACGGTCGGCCTAGGCGATACGACCGGGCTCTACCACGGTACGCAGCAGATCAACCAGGGCCAGATGGACCGTTGGAACATCGTCGTGACGCTCAATTACCTGCCGGCAGAGACGGAAGCCCGGATCGTGCTCGCGAAATCGGGCGAGTACGACCATGCGGGCGGCCGCCAGGAGGTGGAGCGGATGATCAAGGTCGCTGAGCTCACCCGCCAGGGCTTCATGAACGGAGACATCTCGACGGTGATGAGCCCGCGCTCCGTGATCAGCTGGGCGCAGAACGCGCTGATCTTCGGAGACGTCGGCTCCGCCTTCCGGCTTACCTTCCTCAACAAATGCGACGAGGCGGAGCGGCCGCTGGTCGCTGAATATTATCAACGCGTGTTCGGCAAGGATTTGCCGGAAAGTGTTGCATCAAAAACAACAACTTAGCGTACTTCCCGCTGGACTCCGCCGGCTCCCGCCCTATTAGGGCGCGGGTTTTTCGCGGGGATGCGCAACAATGAAGAAATCGGTTTTGGCGGTCGGCATCGTGCCGATGGCCTTCTTGCTCATGGCGTCGGGCTATCAGGTGACGCCGTCAACCAACAGGATCCTGCCGGGTGAGGACAAGCTCACCGCCGGAACCGAGTTCACGGTCCGTAAGGGCGAGATTTTCTACAGCCGGCCGGTTGGCCGCGCCTGGAGTGCAGTGCTCGGCGGCGAGCTGACGCTCAACATCGCCGGCAAGAGCTCGACGCTCCCGGCCGGGATGCAGCTCAACGTCGCGCGCCGCGTGGGCGGAAAGGCCGGCGAGCAGCTCGACGACGGCGCCCGCGTCTTCTGCGCTCCGCTCGAAAGCAATTGGAACATCGGCAAGGGCCTGGCCAATCTGCTGACGCTTTCGCTGTTCGCGAGCAGCCAGCGGCTGCAGCCGAACACTCAATTCTGCGTGGTCGACACCGACCGCGACATGATGGTCGACAAGGCCTTTCTGTCGGGCGCGAAGAAGGCGGAGGACCTGCTTCCGATCGAGATCAAGCCGACTCCGGTGAAGGTCGAGCGGAATCTGCCTTTGCCAGGCGAGAGCGAGGCGCGGCTGCGCTTCGCAGGAGGCGTCGGCATCATGGGCAATCTGGGCATCGATATGGAGGTGATCGAGGAGGGACAGCGTCTCGTCTATTCGAACGGTCGGAGGTTCATCCCGAAGTCCAAGCTCCCGACGAAGGTCGATATCTTCGGAGCGTCCTTCACCGTGCTGAGCTACGATCCGGAGACGAAGGAGGCCAAGATCCGCTGGGAACGAGGCTTCCACCCTGCGCAGTATAACGTCACCACCACCACGACCACCACCTATATCCCGATCTATATCCCGCGGTAGCGCTTGACCGCCGCCCAAGCGGCTCCCTACCTCCGCGCTATGCCTGCTCAGGATAATCCCCTCGAATCCTTTCGCCAGGTGCTGACCGGCGCTTCGCGGGCGATCGCTCGGGAGCCGGAGGTGGAGCTCGGGTTCACCGCGGAGACTCCTTCGGCGCAGGGGAAGAGCATTCGCGCGCCGATGCCGGGGCGGACCCTGCCTGAGCGGGAGGTGGCCGAGGCGAGGGGCTATGCCGATGCGGCCGCGCTGAAGCTTCGGCATCACGATGCGGCGCTTCATTCCAGGAACTCGCCCCTGGAGGAGACGGCGCGGGCGGTCTTCAGCGCCGCCGAGCAGGCTCGGGTCGAGGCGCTGGGCGCGCGGGCGATGGAGGGGGTGAAGGCCAATCTCGGCCGCCTCACCGAAATGCGGATGCGCACCGATCCGATCACCCGCGCGCGCAACAAGGCCGAGGTGCCGCTTTCGACCGCGATCTCGCTGATGGTGAGGGAGCGGTTGACGGGTGAGCGGCCGCCGGAAGCGGCTCGCGCCGGCCTGAAGCTGGTCGAGGACTGGATCGAGGAGAAAGCGGGTGCGGACCTCGATGCGCTCGGGCTCGCGCTCGACGATCAGGCGGCGTTCGCGGCGCTTGCCACGAAGGTGCTTCAGGATCTCGACCTCGTGGAGGGCGATGCCGAGCTGGAGCGAGACCCGGACGAGGGCGAGGAAGGCGAAGGCGACGACCGGGACGAGGGCGACAGCGGCGAAGAAGAGAATCAGGACGACACCGGCGGCGGCGAGGGCGAGGCCGAGATAAAGGTCGAGCAGGGCGAAAGCTCCGAGGATGAGAATGAGGGCGATTTCTCCGACGAGGAGATGGGCGAGGGGAGCGAGGGTCTCGGGGAAGAGGGCGAGGAAGGAGTCCTCCCGGTCCGGCCCAACCGTCCGCTCTCCGACCTTCCGCCGCACTTCGACTACAAGGTCTTCACCACGCGCTTCGATGAAATGGTGGAGGCGACCGAGCTCTGCGATCCGGAGGAGCTCGGGCGGCTTCGGATGTATCTCGACCAGCAGCTGACGCACCTCCAGGGCGCGGTCACCAAGCTCGCCAACCGCCTCCAGCGGCGGCTGATGGCGCAGCAGAGCCGGAGCTGGGACTTCGACCAGGAGGAGGGGATACTCGACGCGGCGCGGCTCGCCCGGGTGGTCGTGAACCCCGCCCAGTCGCTGAGCTACAAGATCGAGCGGGACACCGAGTTCAGGGACACGGTGGTGACGCTCCTGATCGACAATTCCGGATCGATGCGCGGCCGCCCGATCTCGATCGCGGCGATCTCCGCCGACATCCTTGCACGGACACTCGAGCGGTGCGGCGTGAAGGTGGAGATATTGGGATTCACGACGCGCGCCTGGAAGGGCGGCCAATCGCGCGAGAAATGGCTGAGCGAGGGGCGGCCGCCGCAGCCGGGGCGGCTCAACGACCTTCGCCACATCGTCTACAAGAAAGCGGACGAGCCCTGGCGGCGCGCGCGGAGGAACCTCGGCCTGATGATGCGCGAGGGGCTGCTGAAGGAGAATATCGACGGCGAGGCGCTTCTTTGGGCGCACAACCGCATGATCGCCCGGCCCGAGGAGCGCCGGATCCTGATGGTGATCTCCGACGGCGCGCCGGTCGACGATTCGACGCTGTCGGTGAACAGCGGCACCTATCTGGAGCGGCACCTGAGGCAGGTGATCGGCTGGATCGAGGCGCGCTCGCCGGTGGAGCTGGTGGCGATCGGGATCGGCCACGACGTCACCCGCTATTACAGCCGGGCCGTCACGATCATGGACGCCGAGCAACTGGGTGGGACGATGATCGAGCAGCTCGCCGCGCTCTTCGACACGACGCCCTGACCCACAAATGAGTAGGGCCGGCACCTCCGAAGAGATGCCGGCCCCGCCCTCGTTACGCGACTCGAGGGATCTTCAAGCGCTTAGTAGCGGCTGCGGCAGCTGCTCTTGTGGATCGTGCGACCCAGGAGCGCACCCGCGGCGGCGCCGAGGATGGTGCCGGTGGTCCGGCTGCCGCGGCCCGCAATCTCGCGGCCGAGCAGAGCGCCGCCGGCGCCGCCGACGATCGTGCCGGTCGTCCCCTTGCAGCGGCGATAGCTGTTGCGGCCGTAGTAACGGTCGCCCTGGTAGGAGCGCTCGTAGCGGCTGTCATAGCCGTTGTGGCTGGCGAGCGCGGGGGCCGGAACGGCAGCGATGGTGCTGGCGGCGAGTGCGGCTCCGATGGTGATCTTCTTCAACATGATGAACTCCTTCACACTTCGATCTCGTGGTCGGCGCTTCCGGTCTGCGCTTCCGAATCTGGGTCGCGCCGGCC
>NZ_DASVUE010000283.1:0-10287 GCF_036387215.1 Allosphingosinicella sp.
ATGGCGGCTCTCCCCCAAAACCCCGATCAAGCTACGCCGGGGAAGGACCGCTTTCCAGCCATTGCGCACCGGGACAATTCGAAATTCAAATCGCGAACTCTCCCCCGCAGGTTCAGCGCCGCGAAAGCTTCACCTTGTTTATTCCGCTCCTGAAACAAGGAGTGAGGCAGATGAAAGTTGCGTTGAAGTTGGCGCTCGCCGTGGGGGCCGCGTCGGGTCTGGCCGGGTGCGTCGAGGAGGCGCGGATCGCCATGCCGTCCGGTCTTGCGGCCTCGTCCGAGCGGGTCGAGCTCACCGGCATGGGCGGCGGCGAGCGCGGGCGGTTCCGGCTCGGCTCGAGCGAAGGCCGCTTCACCCGCTCCAGCATCAGCGCCAGCTACGACGGCGGCCCGGTGGTCAGGAATCTCGGCGGCGGAAGCTTCGAGCTCGCGGGCCCCGACGTCGCCGGCGTGCTCGAAGGCGAATGCCGCTTCGACGAGGCCGAGATCAAGGCGGGCTCCGTCAGCTTCCCCGCCAAGCGCTTCGCCTATCGCTGCCGCTTCCGCCGGGACGGCCGACCGATCGATGCCGGGCTGATCCTCGAGGAAGTGCCGGCGCGCCCCGGCAAGCTCCTCTCCGGCCGCACCCGCGCCGGCGAGATCCACATGGGGGGCCGGGTGGCGGAGATCCGGCCGATCCACGACATGGCGGGCGGGCGGCTGCCGACCGCGATGCCGCTCGGCTATTCGCTGGAGCTGGACGGAAGGCCCCTCGGCGCCGTCGACCTCAACGGCCCCGACAAGACCATCTTCGCCCCCCGCTCCGGCCCCGAACGCGAGCTCGTCCTCGCCGCGAGCCTGGCCCTGTCGGTGCTGTGGGACCCGGGCGAATAGCCGGCGATCCGGCCGCAGCCCGGAGCCGCTTTCCCCATTGCGGGAGGCCGGCGACGAAGCGCATGATGACCCCGCGGGCTTGAAGGGGGACAGTATCACCGAGCCGTGGCCACAGCAGGCGTGCCGCCTCGCCGAGACGATCGTGACGCTGAAGGACGCGCTCGTCGTCCTCGACGCCGCTGGCCTCCACCAGGCGGCCGCCTATCTGTCGATGTCGATCGAGATCGCCGAGCGCCACCTCGTCGAAACAGGCAGTATTCAACTGCCCGGCGCTTGATTAAAGTCGTTGAAATGGCGAGCGAACGTTACGCAAAGCTGACCGAACGACAGCGCGAGTGCCTGCGGCTGGTCTACCGCCTCAAAACCTCGAAAGAGATCGCGATCGAGCTCGGCATCTCCCGCCACACCGTCGATCAGCGCATCAAGGCGGCGCTGCAGACCCTCGGCGTCGCAACCCGCAACGAGGCGGCCCGGCTGCTCGCGGAGCATGAAAATCCCGAATACCATCAATTGGTATACCAGTCGCTGGACGTTGCCGGGGATGCCCGGCCCGGCGACTTTGCTCCCGTCGATCAAGGGAATTGGCGGGAAAGCCGATATTCCGGACGAAAGCTGATGGAGGAACAGGCGCCGTTCGTGCCTGCATCGCCCCAGCCCGACGCCGGACTTCGCCTGCCGCTTCCCGAGATGTGGGGGGTGCGAAACGCACTTGGCCCGTGGGCGCGGATCGGGTGGATCATGGTCATAGCCGTGATCGCCGTCTTCGCCTTCGGTACTTTCCTCGCCGGGCTCGAAGCGCTGGGGAAGCTCGGCTGGTCCGCGACGCAGCCATGAAACCGGAAATGTGACCGCACCTCCGCAAGGTGCGGAGGGGGATAGAACATGCTCAAGGAACGTCGCGCAGCTGCCGAGAAGGTCGCCGAGCGCCTCGCCGCGGCCGAAGCCGCAATCGACAAGGCGCTCACATGCGCAGCCGAATTGAACGCCGCTTTGCCCTCGGCCCGCGCCGAGGCCGGAATTTCCGCGGTGGTGGGCCAGGAGGCGCTCGACGGCGCCGCCGACGTCTATGCCCGCCTCGTCGCCGCCCGCAGGAGCATCGTCGAGACGCACCGCAAGCTCGACGACACCAAGACGCAGATCGGGCTCCGCACCGTCGCCATCGGCGACGGCCTCGACAAGCCGGATCCGATCAAGCCGAGCGGCGAGCTGGACCGGCCGCTTCGGATCGTCGGCTAGAAACGTCCCATCGTCCCTTGACCGGGCGCCGGCCCGGTGGTCCGGTCGGGTGATGGATCACAAGCTCATCTTCTGGGCCCTGACGGCGCTTTGCGGCGGCTACGCTCTCCTGAGGGGCGGAGCGCCCGAGCGCATCGGCGCCGCCACGATCATTCTCGGCAGCCTGCTCACGGTGGCGCTCGGCTCCGCCTGGGCCGACCGCTTCGAATATGTGGAAGTCGGAGTTTTTCTCGTCGATGTCGTTGTCCTTGCCGTCTTCGTTCTCCTTGCCGTCTTTGCCGACCGGTTCTGGCCGCTATGGGTGAGCGCACTTCAGGCGATCGGGGTGCTCGCCCACCTCGCCCGGGCCCTGGAGCCGAACCTGATGCCGTGGGCCTACGGAGTGGCGCTGGCGATGGGGGTCTATCCGATGCTGCTCCTGCTGGCGCTGGGGACCTGGCGCCACCGCAAGAGGCTGGCGGCGGGAGCGGCCGACCCCTCCTGGTCGCGCTCCTCCGCCCGCTGAGCCCGGACCGGGCCGACGAAAGGGCGGCAAGCCTGATCGGCGAGTTCGGCTCCGTTGCCGGAGCATTGGCGGCATCGAACGACGACCTCCGCCGGGTGCTCGGCGATCGTCCCGCGAGCGACTTCCTGTCACTGGTGCGGGAGGTGATCGCCCATGTCCTCCGGGAAGAGGTGATGTCCGCTCCGGTGCTTTCGACCGGCCAGGCGCTTCTCGACTATCTCCGCGCGACGATGGCGCACGCGGCCGAAGAGCAGGTGCGCGCACTGTTCCTGGACGCGGGCAACCGGCTGCTGAAGGACGAGATCGTGACCACCGGCTCCGCCCGCGAAACCGTGCTGCCGCCGCGCGTGGTCCTTCGCCGCGCGCTGGAGCTCAACGCGTCGGCGCTCATCATCGCGCACAACCACCCGTCCGGCGATCCGAGGCCCAGCAGCATGGACCGCCGGGCCACACGCGCCCTCGCCGAAGGCGCGCGTGCGCTCGACATCGTCCTTCACGACCACATCATCGTCGCCCGCAGCGGCACCACGAGCTTCCGCGCGCTCGGACTTCTCTAGCCAATCCTCCGCCCCTCCGGCGAAGGCACTAGGTTTCAAGGAAACAGGGGGATAAGAACATGGACTTGG
Organism: Allosphingosinicella sp.; assembly: GCF_036387215.1. GTDB lineage: Bacteria > Pseudomonadota > Alphaproteobacteria > Sphingomonadales > Sphingomonadaceae > Allosphingosinicella. The sequence goes on from NZ_DASVUE010000283.1 coordinate 3,240, forward strand.
AAGCGCGGCTGAACGAACTGGGTAAGGTCGTCCGCGAGCATAGAGAAGTCTTGCTGACCGAAGAAGCGGCCAAGACCGCCCTCGTGATGCCCTTCCTGCAGGCGCTCGGCTACAACGTCTTCAACCCTTCCGAGGTCGTGCCGGAATTCACCGCGGACGTTGGCATCAAGAAGGGTGAAAAGGTCGACTACGCCATTTGCGACGGCGGCAAAGTCACCATTCTTATCGAGTGCAAGCCCGCCAATTCGGAGCTCAGCGTCAAGCACGCGTCGCAACTCTTCCGCTATTTTGCCACCACCGATGCGCGGCTGGCGCTTTTAACGAACGGGGTCGTCTTCCAATTCTTTTCGGACATCGACACGCCGAACAAGATGGATGACAAACCGTTCTTCACGCTCCAGCTGGACGCGCTGAAGAAGTCAGACCTGAAGACGCTCGAGCGTTTCTCCAAGCAGTCCTTCAACATCGACCAGATCGTTCAGGAGGCTGGCAATCTCAAGATGCAGTCGCTGGTCTACAAGGAGCTTCAGAAGGAGTTCCAGGAGCCCTCGGACGAGTTCGTCAAGCTGATCGCGTCGAAGGTTCATGATGGACGGCTGACGACGGCCATCCGCGACAATTTCAAGGCTCTGATCGTCGCCTCAGTTTCGTCGCTCATTCGAGACCGGGTGACCGAGCGGCTCACTTCCGCCCTCACTGCATCCAACCCGTCAGAGGAAGAAGGTCCCGAAACGGGCCTCGGAGCGGAAGAGCCTATCTTCACGACCGAGGACGAGGTGGCCGGCTTCAACATCGTTCGCGCGATCGGTGCCAAGCTGGTCAGCCCGAAGCGGATCGTCATGCGGGACGCCAAATCCTATTGCGCGGTCCTGCTGGACGACAACAACCGGAAGACGATCGCCCGCCTGCATTTCAACAGTCCCACGTCTCGCTACTTCGGCACCTTCAGCGGCAGGGAGGAGACCCGCCACTCCGTGACCGACCCCGTCGACATCTATCAGCACGATGCGGAGATCTTGAAGCGGATCGAGGAGCTGGATGCTGCCAAGGCATAGAGCTTAGAAGCTGGGCCGCCCGCAACGCGGAGGCGGCGCCCGCTCCCATTTGCGGGCGCCCCTCCCTCGCCACCCTCGCCTCAGAAGCGGAAGTTCACCGATACGTGGGCGCTGTGCCAGTTGAAGCGCTCGCCGCTTCGGGCGAAGTCGGTGCCGCCGGCATTCTTCAGGATGAAGGGGTTGGTGGCGGGCGCCGGCCCCTGGGCGCGGACTCGGAAGTCGTCGTCCTTGAGGCTGGTGTAGAGATATTGGAAGCCGACCGAGAAGTTCGGCGCCACGCGGTGCTCGACGCCGCCGCCGTAGCGATAGCCCCAGGCATCCTCGTTGCCGCTGTTGGTGAAGGTGTTGGCGGTGTTGCTGGTCGCGAACCGGTTGCGCACCTTGCCCCAGGCGAGGCCGCCCGTGCCGTAGAAGAGGGTTTCGCCGAGGGCGGCGCCGACGCGTGCGCGGATCGAGGCGTTGTCGCGCATATGCCGCGTCATCGTGTAGAAAGCGGGCGTCGTGCTGAAGGCGGCGACACTGTCCTCGACATGGGTGCGGCCGTAATCTGCGACCACGCCCGCGACGATGCCGCCGAGATCCATGTCATAGCCCGCATGCACCGCCCAGTCGGTTCCGTCGGTGTCGCCGGCGCAGCCGGCGGCGGGCGTGCGGTCGAGTGCCCGGCCGCCGCAGAAGCCGGGAGAAAAGGCGTTTGCGCCCGTCGTGGTGTTGACCGTGTCACCGAACGAGCCGTTGAGGTCGGTGTCGAACAGGATCGTCTCGTTCCTGTCCTTCGGCTGGAAGGCGTAGCCGAGCCGGCCCCCGACATAGGGCCCGCTCCAGCCCGCCGTTCCGTCCTGCGCCGGCGCTGCCGCCGGGAATGCCGTTGCCGCGGCTGCGATCGCGCCTGCCTGGAACCAGGCGTTCGAACCCTTGAACATCTATACACTCCCTGTTTTCGGCCCGCCCCTCCCCAGCTACGCGGGTGGCGGCTTTTCGGATGCGCGGCTACCCGGCAAAAGTGACGGGGCGCGCCAGCAAGCGCGTCTGAACACCCGTCACGCTTTGCCGTTGCGCCGGTGTCCGGGCGAATAAAGCACTCGCCGCCCGCGGGCCGCCCGTCTGATCTTGCATGTTCTTGCGGCTAGGGGCACTCCGCCTCGCCAGCGGCAACGGGTGCTGTCGTCCCCGTCGGGTCGACCGCGGTCTTGCACAGGATGTCTCGCCAGACCTCGATCGCGCCGCCGACAAGATGATGGGCGCGATCAACGATCTTCACCGACCGGTGGCCTTCGAACTCCTTCGGCAGGTCCGCGACTCCGGACACCGGGTCCTTGCTGCCGAAGTAGAAGGACAGGCGCGGCGAGGGCTGCAGCCGGCGAACGAGCGCCCGCAACTCGGCATCGAATCGCTTTCTTCCCCGAGCGCCCCCATAAACCGTTTCCTCGAACTCGAGCTGCGACTTTGCGGGAACCCTGTTGGGCATGAGATTGGGCCGGTTGACGCTTGTCTCGGGGCTCGGAACGGCCAGCAACGGCGCTCTGAGGAAGCTGTGCGCGTAGACGCCGGAATGGTCCGCCGCGGCGATCGCAGCCGGTACCCCGCCAAAGCTGTCGCCAAGGACGAAGGCGCGCTTGAAGCCGCTGCGCCGGACCCATTGGGTGACCAGTCGAACGTCCTCCCGAAGCGCGCCGAGACCCCGGCGGGGCAGGCGTTCGCTCAATTCGAGGCCGCCGCCCAGTGAGCCTGAATATTCCACCGCCAGAACGGCCGTTCCTTGCGCGGCGAAGCGGATGATCTCGTCGGATATCGGCCATTCGGCCAATGTCGAAGTCGGGCCTCCGTGGAAGTAAACGACGAGCTGCCGGTTCGAGCGCAACGGCCGGTGCAGGAAACCGAATGCTTCCCCGCGCGAACGGTCCGAAGCGCCTGAGAAGCGGACTTCCGTCCGCACCATCGGCGTATCCGCCGGTAGCGCGTTGTCCGCGGGGAACACTCGGTCACGGAGCTTCATCCCCTTCTTCTCGCAGAGCTGCCAGCTGTGCAGGCTCTTGCCGTCGGCCCGCACGATCCGGATTTCACGGTCCAGATCGACCAGTGCGACGACGATATCGCCGTGCGCGGCCGCGTCCCTGATTGAAACCATCTGGTTGAATTCCGGACGCAGGTCGATCGTCCGCTTGCCCTTCAGCTCGATCCGGTCCCAGCCGAACCGGCCGACGATGCGGCCGCTGCTCCGGTCGATCAGCGGCAGGGCGTAAGGAAGGAACGGCTTTCCTGCCTGTTGCTGGCCGAAGAAGAGCGGCGATCGCGCACCCTCGGGAAGCAGCGGGTGCGATGCGAAGGCGATCGGCACCTTCGTGTCCCAGCGCCGCCCATCCGCATAGCCTGTCAGCCGAAAACGCTGGCCGGTCCGGAATATGAGGAACGAAGTCGAATCGCCGACGGAAGCGACACCTCGAACGACCCCGCCGTCTCGAGCGATCCGGTCAAGCGCGCGAACCGGCCCCGGTTCGCGATGAAAGCTGTCGGAACCATGCGTGAGGGATTCGATCCGAATACTCTGCCAGAGAGGAGAAAAGCTTGGTGCTGCATGCACTTCCCCGGTGCGCGGCTCGTAGAGCATCGCATCGTGGGCGCGCACTCTGAAGAGCAGCTTGTCCCCGCTGGCGCTCCACCGCAGCGGTTCCACCCGGGCATTTGCGGACACAGTGACCAGGCGCGACGCCCGGTCTTCCGGGCCCGAGCGGCTCGGCAGATCCCCGACTACGAAGTCGCTCGGCCAACCGGTCAGGATCGACCTCCTTATATCCCTGGGAGCGTCCCACACGGCGAAACGGCCTGCCGTGGGATCGAGCAGGATTCGCGAGAAGGAGCATTGGTACGAATGGGTCAGTGGCCTTGCCCGGACGTCGGCTCCTGAAGCGGTGTCCGCTTGCGGCGCGGGAGACAGTGCGGCCAGGGCCGCGATCAGAAGGCTCAACTAAGGTTCCAAGGCAAAGTGGGGAGATGGGAAGAAGGAGACGCGCTCCTTCTCCCCAAGTCAAGTCGTCAGCCGCCCGCCCTTTGCTCGTCCGCGAGCCATTCGTAACCTGGATCCCCAGCTACGCGGGTGGCGGCTTTTCGGATGCGCGGCTACCCGGCAAAAGTGAGGGGGCGGCGGTTGCCTTCTTGCGCCAATCTGCCGATGGGACGGCATGGCCGATCTCTCCCCGCTCCTTCAGCCCGACAAGGGCCAGCCCGCGCATTCGCTGATCCCCGTCGACAGGAAGGGCTTCGATGCGTGGCTGAAGGGGCAGCCGGAGCGGGTGCGGCAGGCGGTCGCGGCGCAGGGCTTCAGGGCGGAGGGCTATCAGCTCGCGATCCTGCCGGGGGACAAGGCGGAATGGTCGGCCCTGCTGGGGGTCGCGGATGCGGGCGAACTCGGCACCTGGTGCCTTTCGAAGGCCGCGGAGGCGCTTCCCGAGGGCGTGTACCGCGTCTCAGGCACTTCCCCCGGGCCCGCGGCTCTCGGGTGGCTGCTCGGCCAGTACAGCTTCGACCGCTACAAGCAGGAGGCGTCGCCCAGGGGCGCGCGCATCCTCCTCACGCCCGAGGCGGCAAGGATCGAAGAAACGCTGCTTCTCGCCGAAGCGACCAACCTGGTGCGCGATCTCGTCAACATCCCGGCCCAGGATCTCGGCCCTAAAGAGCTCGAATCCGCCGTTTCCGACCTGTCAAAGTCCCATTCCGCGGCACTTTCGACAACATCCGGCACCAATCTCGAACGTGAATTCCCGATGATCCATGCAGTCGGCCGCGCCGCATCGCCCGATCGCGCGCCGCGCCTCGTCGAGCTCGAATGGGGCGACCGGCGCCACCCCCGCATCGCCATCGTCGGAAAGGGCGTCTGCTTCGATTCGGGCGGTCTCGACATCAAGCCGTCCGCCGGCATGCGCCTCATGAAAAAGGACATGGGCGGTGCCGCTCACGCTCTCGCGCTCGCGCTCATCGTCATGAGGAGCCGCCTCCCCGTCCGCCTCCACCTTCTCATCCCCGCGGTCGAGAACGCCGTCTCCGGCAACGCCTTCCGCCCGGGCGACGTACTCCGCAGCCGCAAGGGCCTCAGCGTGGAGGTCGGCAATACGGACGCGGAAGGGCGGCTCATCCTCGGCGACGCGCTCACCAGAGCAGTGGAAGGCGAGCCGGAGCTGATCCTCGACTTCGCCACCCTCACCGGCGCCGCACGAGTCGCATTGGGGCCGGACCTTCCCGCCCTCTTCGCCAACGATGACGCCCTCGCCGCCGATCTCCTCTCCAGCGGCGAGGCGGTGTCCGACCCGCTATGGCGCATGCCGCTCTGGAAGCCCTATAACGAGCTCTTCGCCTCCGACATCGCCGACTTCGCCAATGCCGGCGACCAGCCGATGGCGGGCGCCGTCACCGCCGCTCTCTTCCTCCAGAAATTCGTGCCGGAGGCGACGCCGTGGGCGCATTTCGACACCTTCGCCTGGCGCTCCGCCGCAAAGCCGGGGAGGCCGAAGGGGGGAGATGCCCTGGGTCTTCGCGCCGCCTGGAGCATGCTCAGGGCCCGTTACGGCCGCTGAGGCGGATGCCCCTGCATTCGCGTTGAAATTCCTTAGCGTTAACGAAACGAAACCCGTTCTGACTGGTTGTAGTCCCGAAACAGACGCTCGCGCGCAAGCGGAGAAGAAACGTGTCGGAACGATCACTCAAAGGCTGGATGCAGACGCTGATCAGCTACGTCAGATCGGGCCAACCCGACCTTACGAACCGCCAGATGGCGCTGATGCTGCTGGTCTACCTCACTCCTGGGCCGCATACCGTGCGCGGCCTTGCCAACATCCTCGGCGTGTCCAAGCCCGTTATCACGCGCGCCTTGAACACGCTGGGCACGCTCGGCTATCTGCGACGCGTGCGCGACCAGGCCGACCGCCGGAACGTGTTCGTCGCAAGAACGAGTGTGGGGCAGGAATTCCTTGAAAGCTTCGAACGCAACATCGAGCAGCAGGAAGGACAGCCCGCAGCCCGGCGCGCGCCCAAGGAACGAGGACTCCTCCTCCAGCACGGCTGAGCGCTTTTCACTGAGCGGCCCGTCGATCGTCCTCGACGAGCGGATCCACGCCTATCGCCGCGACATCGCGGACATTGCGCTCGCCGGGCAGCTGTTCGCGCCCCATTACGCGCGGCCGATGATCCGGATCGCGGGCCCGGACGCAACGGTCGTCCGCCTTCAGCCTCGGCCCGACGCGGAGATCGCCTCGGAACTGAAGCCGGGCGATGAATTCGCGGTGCTGGACATTACCGGCGGCTGGGCCTGGGGCTACCGCCGCCTTGACCACCATGTCGGCTACGTCCCCGCTGACCTACTCGAGCCGGCCCTCGCTTGATCACATCTCGCCGCGCTGGCGGCGAAGGGCATACCATTTCTGCACGTTGGCGTTGTGCTCGGCCAGAGTGTTCGCGAAGATGTGCCCGCCGGTGCCGTCAGCCACGAAATAGAGCGCTTTGGTTTGCGCCGGGTTCAGCACCGCCGCAATCGACTCGCGGCCCGGATTGGCGATCGGCCCCGCCGGCAGGCCCGCCATCGCATAGGTATTGTAGCCGTTATTCGCCTGCAGCTCAGAGCGCCGGATGCGGCGGCCGAGCGGCTTGCCCCTCGTAATCGGATAGATGACGGTGGGATCCGCATCGAGCTTCATCCCGATCCGGACGCGGTTCGAATAAACGCCGGCGACCATCGGCCGCTCCGACGGCTTGCCCGTTTCCTTCTCGACCACCGAGGCCAGGATCACTGCCTCCCGCTTCGAATTGACGACGCTGTTCGGCCCCTTCTTCGCCCAGAGCGCATCGAGCTGCTTCGTCATCGCGTCCTGCATCCGCTTCAGCACCGCGGCCCGGCTTTCGCCCCGCTTGAAGCTGTAGCTGTCAGGGAGGATCGAGCCCTCCTCCGGCACCGGGATCGAGCCTGTCAAAAGCTTCTGCTCCATCAGCTTCTCGTAGACGAGGAT
>NZ_DASVUE010000284.1:0-7665 GCF_036387215.1 Allosphingosinicella sp.
CCGAGCCCTTCATTGTCGATCCCGGCATTGTTGGAGGCGATGGTGAGGTCCCTGACGCCCGACGCCTGGATGGCGTCGATCAGCCGCTCGGGAATGCCGCACAGGCCGAAGCCGCCCGCGCAGATCGTCATTCCGTCGAACAAGAGGCCGTCGAGCGCGGCCTCGGCGGTGGGATAGATTTTCTGCATCGAAAGCTCCGGCAAGAACGGAGGCGCAGTTAGCCGCCACCCCGCGCGGGGGTCAATGCGGTCGGAACGGCTTGACTCAAGAACGTTCAGCAGCGTACTTTGTATTTCGAAGTTCTTTACGGAGCATCGGTTATGAAAAGCCTTGGGGCCACGAGTGAAGAAATCGCCTATGTGCGGCAACTGGCCGAGAGCGGCGCGCACGCGCCGCTGCTTGGCGGGCGGTTCATGGCCTGGTGGGGGCTGCTCCTCACCATCGCCTATGTCGCTCACCATTTTGCGCTGCAGGGCCTGATCGGGGATCAGCGCACCATTTTCGCCTGGATCTGGCTCCCCTTGCCTGTCGTCGGAGTCATCGGTCACTTCATCCTCGCGCGCGGTATGGCGGCCAAACCGGGGGCCGGATCGGCCGGCAACCGCGCGGCGCGGACTGCATGGGTGACGGCGGCATGCACCCTCGTCTCCATGGTCATCGGGTCGGCCTTGGCGGCCGAAAGCGGCGCCGCGCCGGCCACCTTCGACTGGGTCGCGCCGGTCGCGTTCGCGGTCTACGCCTGCGCCCTCCTCGTCACGGGCGTGCTCGGCAAGAGCAGCATCGCCATGACCGCCGGCGCGGGGGCGGTGGTGATGGTCGGCCTCTTCACAGCGCTCATCCTCAGTCCCGACCGCTACCTGCTGGCGGCGGCGGGCGTGGCGCTGACGGTCTTCCTACCCGGGCTTTTTCTGCTGCTCGCCGAGCCGAAGGGCCGGGGCTAATCCGTGGCCGAGGCTAATCCCTTCGACCATAGCGCGATAGACGACGTCATACATGGCCGCCTCCGGCTGGGCGTGGTCGCCTACCTCCTCACGGTCGATTCCGCCCTGTTCACAGAACTGCGCGACAAGGTCGGCGCGACCGACGGCAACCTGTCGGTCCACCTCAAGAAGCTGGAGGAAGCCGGCTATGTCGGGGTCGAGAAGAAGTTCGTCTCTCGCAAGCCGCAGACGCGCATCCGGCTGACTTCGGCCGGCCGCAGCGCCTGGCTCGAATGGCTGGCGCGCATGGAAGCCATCGCCGCCTCGACACGGCAACCCACCTCCCGGATATGAAGAGAAAGCAGATGAAGAAACGCCTCCTCCTCACGCTCGTGCTCCTCGCCGCCGCCTGCACGACGGCCAGCCCGCCGGCAGAGTCCCTCACGCGTACGATCGTGGCCGTAGAGGAGGCCCGGCTGGCGGCGTTCCGCGGCGACGACAAGATTGTCTACAGCCGATTGGTGGCCGACGAGGTGACGATGGTTCACAGCAACGGCGAAGTCGCGGGGAAGGCGGAAGAGATGAGTTTCATGCGCCCCTCCACGCCCGATCGTCCGCTCCCCACGCTGCATCTCGAGGACACCGCCGTTCGCGGCTACGGCGCGGCGGCAGTGCTGACGGGCTCCCTGGTGGAGCGGCGGGAGGACAAGGTGGTGCTGCGCTTGCGCTTCACCAACGTCTACGCCCGCCGCGGCTCGGACTGGGTCTTGGTTGCGGGGCAACTCACCCGCGCGGCGGCCGGCTGAGCGCCTACTTGCCGAGCTTCGAGAGCACGCCCTGGAGCTGCATCGCCGTCGACATGTCGCCCTCGATCTTGAGCTTGCCCTGCATGAAGGCGGTCATCGGATCGAGCTGGCCGTTCTGGAGCGCTTCCCAATCGGCCCAGGCGACCTTGATCGTGGTGTCGGCGGCGCCCGCATCCTCGCTGACCTGGTTGGCGACGCCGTCGAGCATCACTGCGCCCTGATCACCGAAATCGATCTTCACGCGCTTGCCGGGCAGCCATGCATTGGCTTCGTTGAGCTTGGCGGCCATTTCACTCTTGGTCATTGAGGGCTCCATGGAAGGTTTGCGCTTCCCGTACTTTACGTGAACGTCAAGTCAAGTGCGCCTCTCGACGCGGGAACGCCCCAGCGATAGTGGCACCAACATCCATGGACGCAGCCGAAATCACCCACCAGAAGTTCGTCGCCAAGCTCAGCGGCGGGAACCTGCCGAAGCGCCGCAGCGGCGTGCGGCCGGAAGAGATCGGGCTTGCCCGCGAGACGATCGCCGAGCTGTTCTACAGCCAGTGCACGAGCCGGCAGATGGACCGGGTCTCGCGCCGGCTGCAGGCCCGGGGCGAGGGCTTCTATACGATCGGATCCTCGGGGCATGAGAACAACGCGGCCGTTGCCGAAGCCTTCCGCATCGACGACATGGCCTTCCTCCATTACCGGTCGAACGCCTTCCAGATCCACCGCTCGAAGAAGCTTCCCGGGCAGACGCCCTGCTGGGACATGCTGCTGAGCTTCGCCGCTTCCGCCGAGGATCCGATCTCCGGCGGCCGGCACAAGGTGATCGGCTCGAACCCGCTCAACATTCCGCCGCAGACCAGCACCATCGCCTCCCATCTTCCCAAGGCGGTCGGCGCCGCATTCAGCATCGGCATCGCGAAGAAGCTCAAGCTCAAGGACACGGCCCTCCCAAACGACTCGATCGTGCTGTGCAGCTTCGGCGACGCGTCAGCCAATCATTCGACGGCGCAGGGGGCGTTCAACACCGCTCAATGGGCCGCTTACCAGGGTACGCCCATGCCGCTCGTCTTCCTTTGCGAGGATAACGGCATCGGGATCTCGACCCGCACCCCGCGCGGCTGGATCGAAGCTTCGTTCCGCAGCCGGCCCGCGATCGAATATATACGCTGCAGCGGCCTCGACATGGCCGACGCCTACCGGGGTGCGATGGAAGCGGCACGGATCGCTCGCACGCAGCGGAGGCCCGTCTTCCTCCACATGGATTGCGTCCGGCTCTACGGCCATGCCGGCTCCGACGTGCAGTCCACCTACCTCACCAAGGCGCAGATCGAGGAGGACGAGGAGCGCGATCCCCTGCTCTACAGCGCGGCCCTGATGGTCGAGCAGGGCATCGCCTCGCCCGACGATATCCTCGACATCTACAACGAGGCCGAGGAGACCCTCACCCGCATCGCCGAGCAGGCGATTGCGCGGCCGAAGCTCACCACCAGCGAGCAGGTGATGGCGAGCCTGGTGCCGCCGAAGCGGGAAGCGCTTCGCCTGAACACGCCCACCCCGGAGCAGCGCGAGGCGATGTTCGCGCGCGACCGCAACATGATGGACAAGCCGCAGCATATGGCGCGGCTGCTGAGCTGGACGCTCGCCGACCTCATGCTGACTCACCCCAACATGATCGTCGCGGGCGAGGATGTCGGGCCCAAGGGCGGCGTCTATAACGTCACGGCGAAGCTCCACGAGCGGTTCGGGGCCACGCGGGTGATCAACACCCTGCTCGACGAACAGAGCATCCTCGGCCTCGGGATCGGAGCCGCTCATAACGATCTGCTGGCGATCACCGAAATCCAGTTCCTCGCCTACGTCCACAATGCCGAGGACCAGATACGCGGCGAGGCGGCGACTTTGAGCTTCTTCTCGAACGGCCAGTACACGAACCCGATGATCATCCGGATCGCGGGGCTCGGCTACCAGAAGGGCTTCGGCGGGCATTTCCACAACGACAACAGCCTCGCCGTCTTCCGCGACATACCGGGGCTCGTCCTCGCCTGCCCGAGTAACGGCGCCGACGCCGTCGAGATGCTTCGCGAATGCGTCCGCCTCGCGCTCGAGGAGCAGCGCGTGATCGTCTTCATCGAGCCGATCGCGCTCTACATGACCCGCGACCTCCACGAGGAAGGCGACGCGCTCTGGACCTCCACCTACGCAGCGCCGGGCGAAGCGAAGCCGATCCGGCTGGGTGAAGTCGGCCGCTACGGCGACGGCAATGATCTTGCGATCGTCACCTACGGCAACGGCTATTATCTCTCGCGCCAGGCAGAGAAGATCCTGCGCGACCGGCATGGCATCGCCGCGCGCGTGATCGACCTGCGCTGGCTCGCCCCGGTGAACGAAGACGGCCTGCTGGAGGCTGTGTCGGGGTGCGAGCGGATCCTGATCGTGGAAGAATGCCGCAAGACGGGCTCGCAGAGCGAGGCGCTGATGGCCCTGTTCACTGAGCGGGCGCCGGGTATCGACTGCCGCCGGATCGCTGCCGAGGATTCGTTCATCCCGCTCGGCCGGGCGGCGACGCTCACCCTGCCGAGCCGGGACTCGATCGTCGAAGCCGCGCTGGAGCTGGTGCGTGGCTGAGCGGAAAAAGGCGCTTGTCGTCTGCCCCGGCCGCGGGACCTACGGCAAGGCCGAGCTCGGCTATCTGAAGCGGCTCCACGGGGACAGAAGCGAGCTGATCGGCACCTTCGACCAGCTCCGCGCCCGCCGCGGCCAGCCGACCCTCTCCGAGCTCGACGGCGCGGAACGCTTCAGCCCCGCGTTGCACACGCGCGGCGACATCGCCTCGCCGCTGATCTTCGCAGCCTCCTACGCCGATTTCCTCGCCATCGACCGCTCGCGCTTCGACATCGCCGCGGTCACCGGCAATTCGATGGGCTGGTACACCAGCCTCGCCTGCGCCGGCGCCGTCAGCGCCGAAGACGGCTTCCAGATCGTCGATGCGATGGGCGAGAACAGCCAGGCGGGCGAAGCGGGAGGACAGATCCTTCTCACGCTGGTGGACGAGGATTGGCGGGCGGTGCCGGGCCTTCGCGAGCAGGTGGAGGCTCTGGTCCAGTCGATCGACTCGCGCGAGGGTACATCGCTTCACCTGTCGATCGATCTCGGCGGGATGCTGGTCCTTGCCGGCAACGAGCAGGGCCTCACGGCCTTACTTGCCGAGGCGCCGCCCACTCCCGCCCGCGAGCCGCTTCGCCTGGTCAATCACGGGCCCTTCCATACGCCGTTGATGCAGGGCTCCTCGGATCGCGCCTTCAAGCTTCCGCCTGAGTGGATCCGCTCGCCCTCAATCCCGATGACCGATGGTCGCGGCCATATCTGGCGGCCCTTCGCGACGGACCCGAAGGCGCTCCGGCAATATACGTTCGGTACCCAGATCCTGGAGACCTATCACTTCACCCGCGCGGTCCAGGTGGCGGTGCGCGAGCACGCGCCCGACCGCATCATCCTGCTCGGACCCGGCGACACGCTCGGCGGCGCGATCGCCCAGGCGCTGATCGCAATCGAGTGGCAGGGGCTCCGATCGAAGCGGGATTTCCAGGAGCTGCAGGCCTCCTCGCCCTATCTCCTGGCGATGGGCCGCGAGGATCAGCGGGCTCTGGCCGCCTGATGAAAAAGCTTCTCCAAACACTCGGCCACAGGGGATCCGAATGCCTTCAGGGTTAGTCGCACTGCTCGACGACGTGGCGGGCATCACGAAGCTCGCGGCCGCCTCGCTCGACGATATCGGCGCCGCCGCCGGCAAGGCGGGCACCAAGGCCGCCGGAGTGGTCGTCGACGATGCGGCGGTGACGCCCAATTACGTCACCGGCTTCACGCCAGACCGCGAGCTGCCGATCATCTGGAAGATCGCCAAGGGATCGCTCAGGAACAAGCTCGTCTTCCTGCTCCCCGCGGCGATGCTTCTGAGCGCGTTCGCGCCCTGGGCGATCACGCCCTTGCTGATGATGGGCGGCGCCTATCTCTGTTTCGAGGCGACCGAGAAGATCATGGAGCTCGTGATCGGCCACGACGCGCATGTCGCCGACGTGCCGGTGGGGACGGAGCCGGGCGAACTGGAGCAGGAGAAGGTGTCGGGCGCGATCCGCACCGACTTCATCCTCTCCGCCGAGATCATGGCGATCGCGCTCGCCGACGTCGCCGACCGCCCGCTCCTCATCCAGGGCGTGGTGCTGGCGATCGTCGGCATCCTCATCACCGTCGCCGTCTACGGCGCGGTGGGGCTCATCGTGAAGATGGACGATATCGGCCTGCACCTCGCCCAGCGCCGCGGCGCGCCAGTGCAGGCGCTCGGCCGGGGCCTCGTCATCGCCATGCCGATCCTGATGAAGGCTCTCGGCTTCATTGGAACGGCGGCGATGCTGTGGGTCGGCGGCGGCATCGTCGTCCACGGGCTGCACGAATATCACCTGACGCCGATCCCCGACCTTCTCCACCACGCCGCCGAAGGCGCCGGCCACGCCGCGCAGCCGATCGGGGGATTCGTCAGCTGGCTCGTCGCGGCGGCGGGATCTGCCGTCGTCGGGCTGGTGGTGGGGGGCGCGGTGATCCTGCTGCTGAAGCTGATCCAGAAGCTCCGCGGAAAGACGGCGGCGCACTAAAGCCCGAACGGATACATTTCCTCTTCACCCGAAGAGGGTTCCTCCCCCAGCGGCGTGACCGCGCTCGTCTCGTCGAACCACACCCAAGCGTCGAACTGGTTCGGGAGCACGGCCTGGGCATAATGGCTCCAGCGCTCGGTCTCCGGCCGGTAGATGACGCCGATGAAGCGTTCGAGGCGCGGCTCCAGCAGGGCTTCGACGGCTTCCTCGTTCACGCCCTCCCGCATGTCGAGCAGGAAGCGTTCGACGCCGCTGTCGTGCGACATGCGCTCGTAGCTTCCGGCGAGTGAAGGCCGCACCTGCTTCACCTCCATCGGCTCGTCCCAGTCGGTCGCCGCCGCGACGGTGCCGGTATGCGTTCCGAACCCGATCAGCCGCGCCTTCTCCCCGAACTTCTCCTTGCACAGCTGGCCGATGTTGAGCTCCTCGCGCACCTGCCCCATCTCGGTGTGCGCGGCGTTGCCGATATGGCTGTTGTGCGCCCAGACCACCGCCTTCGCCTCCGGGCCCCTGGCCTCCAGCAGCTGGCAGAGCGTCTCGAACATGTGCGTGTCGCGCAGGTTCCAGCTCTCCGCCGCGCCGTGATACATGACGCGGTAATAGGCCTCGGCATTCTTCACGAGCCGGGCGTTGGCCGCCGCGTCGAGATATTCGTCGCCATCCTCGCCCACATATTCCGTGCGCTTCTGGAGAAGCTCGCGCAGCATCTGCACGACCGGCTGCTCGCATTGCGCATAGCCGCGGGTGATGGCCATTCGGCCATAGCCCTGCGGGTTCTTCGCATAAGGCTGGAGGCAGCCGTAACGCTCCCGCGCAATCGAAGCGGCCTCCGGATCGACATCGTCGAGATAGTCGATCACAGCCCGGATCGAGCCGCCGAGATTGTAGAGATCGAGGCCATAGAAGCCGGCCATTTCGTCCTGCGGTCGCTGCTCGTTGTGCCGCTTCAGCCACCGGATGAAGGCATCCACGTCGGTGTTGCGCCACATCCAGGTGGGGAAGCGCTGGAACGCCGCCTCCTCCCCTTCCCGCTCGGGCCGGTTGCGGACGTAGCGATCGATCACCGCCGCGTCCGGCCAGTCCGCCTCCACCGCGACGATCGTGAAGCCGTGCTCCTCGATCAGCCGCTTCGTGATCGCGGCGCGGGCGCGATAGAATTCCGACGTGCCGTGGCTCGCCTCCCCGAGCAGCACCACCCGCGCATCGGCGAAGCGGTCGAACAGGGCGCCGAAAGCGGGGTCGTCGAGCTCCGGCAGCGGCTCGGCGGCGTCGCGGATCAGCTCCGGGAGCGAGCGCGGATCG
>NZ_DASVUE010000285.1:0-3734 GCF_036387215.1 Allosphingosinicella sp.
GCCTCCGCGCCGGGCACGATCGAGGAGATGCGGTCGGTCGCGTACACCTTGCCGGCGGCGGTGCCGTTCAGTGCGCGGACGATCCGGCCGAAATCCTCGCTCGACGGGGTGATGCCCGAAAAGGCCTGGTTGCCGTTGATCCAGACGGCGACGCCGTCCGCGGGGATCACGTGGGTCAATATGTCGCTCAGCCAATCGGGATCGTTGAGCAGGGTTTCATCCGAAGCGACTGCGCCGAGCAGCTGGTCCGAAATGTCCCGCGCGCGGCGCTCGAACTCGACCGTCTCCTTCCGCTCCCGGCTTTCGAGCCGCATCGCGAACATCTGGGCGAAGAGCTCCGCCACCGAACGCCGCTCGAAGCTTGCGCAGCGGGGGGAATAATGGTGGCAGGCGAAGAGGCCCCAGAGCCGGCCCTCGACGAGGATCGAGATCGACATTGAGGCGCCCACGCCCATGTTCTTGAGATACTCGATGTGGATCGGCGAGACCGAACGCAGCATCGACAGCGAAAGATCGAGCGGGGCACCGTCCTCGTCGATCTGCGGGACGATCGGCACGGGCTCGGCATCGACGTCTGTGATGACGCGCAGCAGGTTGCGCTTGTAGAGTTCGCGCGCCTGGGCGGGGATGTCAGTGGCGGGATAGCGGAGGCCGTGGAACGAGCCGATGCCCGGCTTGGCGCTTTCCGCGACCACCTCGCCCGATCCGTCGGCCGCGAAGCGGTAGACCATCACCCGGTCGAAGCCCGAAAGCGCCCGCACCTGGCGCGCGCCTTCGTTGAAGAAGGCGGTCATCGTCTCGGCCTGGTCGAGCCGTGCGATCATCGAGCGCACCGTGCCGGTGACGTCGCCATGCTCGCCGCTCGGCCCCGGCTCCGCCTCGATCACGATCTGGCGGCCGGACATATGCACGGCGACGTCGAAGGACTGATGGCCGTCGATCAGCGTGCAGCCGAAGATGCGCTCCACCGAATCCGGCCCGCGGAGCATCGCGACGCGGTTGCGCAGGCCGTGGATGGCGGCTGGCGGGAGGATGTCGACCAGCGGGCGCCCGATCAGATCCTCGGCAGTCGTATCCAGGAACTGGCTGATGTTGCGGGAGGCGCGCGCCACCATCCAGTCGGACGAAACAGCGATGAGGAAGCCGATCGGCTGGATCGCGCCGAGGATGTGGATGGGTTCGCGGTCGCAATTGGTAAGATCGACCTGACGATATGCCTCACTCACGCCTGCGCACTCTCCAGATGTCGGCGCGCCGCAATCTCGAAGCGCCGGAATACGAGCCTCGCCGTCTGGCTTGCCGCCTCCACCAGGGCGGGCTGGTAAAGCGATTCGTCGAGCTTCGCCAGTAGCTTCCGCCACGCGCCGGGCGCTTGCTCGGCAGCCAGGAACCGCATCGGCGCGTGAGGCGCAAGCTCCCGCTTCAGAACCGCTCCGCCGAGCCTCGAGCCCTCGAGCACGTAAAGGGCGCCCATGATTGCTGCCGTGTCGGCAAGGACTGGCAGTTCGACCGGATCGGGCAGAGTGCACCCGAGCTCCGCAAGATCCGCTTCGATCAAGTGCGATCGCCTCCGCGCGCGCCAATCGGGCAGGAGCGCTTCCGCGCCGGCTGCGTCCAGCGCCGCCTCGATGGGGACGTGCGCCGCCGCCTGAGCGGTGAGGAACAGCCGGTACCCATCGGGGCTGCCGAGGTCGAAGCGGGAGAACAGCCGGTCCACCCGCTCATGGTCCTCGGACGTCGCGGCGCGAAGAGCCGCCCGGGCGCTCACGCCCCGAAGACGCGGGCGAAGATCGTATCGACGTGCTTCAGATGGTAGCCGAGGTCGAAGCTCTCCTCGAGCTGCTCGGCCGTCAGCAGCGCCGACACCTTCGCATCCGCCTTGAGAAGATCGAGCAGCGACAGCGCGCCATCCGATTCCCAGACCCGCATCGCGTTGCGCTGGACCAGCCGATAGGCGTCCTCGCGCGCGGCGCCGGCCTGGGTGAGCGCGAGCAGCACGCGCTGCGAATGAACGAGGCCGCCCATCCGGTCGAGATTCTTCCGCATCCGCTCAGGGTAGACGATGAGCTTGTCCATCACGAGCGCGAGGCGGGCAAGCGCGAAATCGAGCGTCACCGTCGCATCGGGGCCGATATAGCGCTCGACCGAGGAATGGCTGATGTCCCGCTCGTGCCACAAGGCCACATTCTCCAGCGCCGGGGTGACATAGCCGCGCACCATCCGCGCCAGGCCGGTGAGGTTCTCCGTCAGCACCGGATTGCGCTTGTGCGGCATGGCCGAGGAGCCCTTCTGCCCCGGCGCGAAATATTCCTCGGCTTCCAGCACCTCGGTCCGCTGCAGGTGGCGGATCTCGGTCGCCAGCCGCTCGACCGACGAGGCGATGACTCCAAGCGTCGCGAAGAACATCGCGTGGCGATCGCGGGGGATCACCTGGGTCGAGACCGGCTCGACCTTCAGCCCCAGCTTGTCGGCGACATAGGCTTCGACGCGGGGATCGACATTCGCGAACGTCCCGACAGCGCCCGAAATGGCGCAGGTCGCGATCTCTTCACGAGCGGCGACCAGGCGTGCACGGCTGCGCTCGAACTCCGCGTGAGCGAAAGCGAGCTTCAGCCCGAACGTCACCGGCTCGGCATGGATGCCATGGCTGCGGCCGATCGTAGGGGTGAGCTTGTGCTCGTGCGCCCGGCGCTTCAGCACCTCGAGGAGCAGGTCGATGTCCTCGATCAGGAGATCCGCCGCGCGGGAGAGCTGGACCGCAAGGCACGTGTCGAGCACGTCCGAGCTCGTCATCCCCTGGTGGAGGAAACGCGCCTCGGGCCCGACATGCTCGGCGACGTTGGTGAGGAAGGCGATGACGTCGTGCTTCACCTCCGCCTCGATCGCGTCGATCCGATCGACTTCGAATTTTCCCCGTTCCCACACCGCCTGCGCCGCGTCCCTCGGGACGATGCCGAGCTCCGCCATCGCGTCCATCGCGTGCGCTTCGATCTCGAACCAGATCCGGAACCGCGTCTCGGGCGCCCAGATGCCGGCCATCTGCGGCCGCGAATAACGGGGGATCATGGAAGCTTCCTGTTTTGCGTGTGCAGGCGCCCGTAGCAGGGGCGATTTGCCCCATCAATGAGGGCGCTTTCCCCTAAAGGAGACCCATGGCGCGCAGGCTGCTGTGCCCCTTGGCGCCGATGATGACGTGATCGTGCACGTTGATCCTGAGATGCCTTCCGGCCTCGACGATATCCTTGGTCAGGCGGATGTCCTGCTGGCTGGGGGAGGGGTCGCCGCTCGGGTGGTTGTGGACGAGGATCAGCGCGGTCGCATGATATTCGAGCGCCAGGCGGATGATCTCGCGCACGTAGACCGCCGCTTCGTCCACCGACCCTTCTGACATCTGCTCGTCGCGGATCAGCATGTTCCTGGAATTGAGGAACAGCACCCGCACGCGCTCGACGGGAGTGTGGGCCATGTCAGCGTGAAGGTAGTCGAGCAAAGCCTGCCAGGAGCCGAGCACCGGCCGTTCCTTCACCTGCTCCTGTAGAAGCCTGAGCGCCGCGGCCTGGGCGATCTTGAGCGCCGCCACCGCGCCTTCGGAGATGTCGCCGACGCGGGCGATCACCTGCGCATCGGCGGTCAGAAGCGCCCCGAAGCCGCCGAATTCGTGGATCAGCTTCTTCGCCAGCGGCTTGGTGTCGCGGCGGGGGAGGGCGAGGGCGAGCAGATATTCGACGAGCTCG
>NZ_DASVUE010000286.1:0-7426 GCF_036387215.1 Allosphingosinicella sp.
GCACGAGAATGTGGCGGTTCCGCTCGAGCTTGCCGGCGTAGCGGACGCCTTCCCGATCGCGGCGGCCGAGCTCGGTGCGGTCGGCCTCGGCCACCGCCTCACCCATTATCCGATGCAGCTTTCGGGCGGCGAGCAGCAGCGCGTGGCAATCGCCCGCGCCACCGCGCCGAAGCCGGAGCTGATCTTCGCCGACGAGCCGACCGGCAATCTCGACGCCGCAACCGGCACCGCGATCCTCGACCTCCTGTTCGACCGCCAGCGCGATACCGGCGCGACCCTCCTCGTCATCACCCACGACCCCGCCCTCGCCGCCCGCTGCGGCCGGGTGCTCGAGATGCAGGACGGGCGGATCGTGTCGGACAGCAGGACCGCGTGAACCTCCCCCTCCGCCTCGCGCTTCGGGATCTGCGCGGCGGCCTCACCGGGCTTCGCCTGCTTGCCGTCTGCCTGTTCCTCGGCGTTGCGGCGCTTGCAGCGGTGGGGTCGCTCTCGGCGGCGATCGTTTCCGGACTTGCCGAGCGCGGCCAGTCGATCCTCGGCGGCGACGTACAGCTCACGGTTGCGCAGCGCGAGGCCACGGCCGAGGAGCTCGCCGCCTTCCGGCGTGAGGGGCGGCTGTCGCACGTCACCCGAATGCGCGCCATGGCCGCGCGGCTCGATGGCGCCGAAAGCGTGCTCGTGGAGCTCAAGGGCGTCGACGACGCCTACCCCCTGTTCGGGTCTCTGCGGCTGCAGCAGGGCGCTCTCGTTCCACGCCCCTCCCGAAGCCAGGTCGCGATCGGCTCCGAGCTTGCAGACCGGCTCCGCGTCCGGATCGGCGAGAGCATCCGCATCGGCAATGCCGAGCTCCGGATCGTCGGCTTCATCGCCGAGGAGCCGGACCGCGTCGGCCAGGGCTTCACGCTCGGCTCCACCGCGCTCATCGACCGCGCCGGCCTCGCCGCCACCGGCCTCGTCCAGCCCGGGAGCCTCTACACCAATGCCTATCGCCTGAAGCTGGCGCCCGGCGCCGACGTGACGGCCGTCAGCAAGCGTCTCGGCACGAGCTTCAAGGATGCCGGCTATCAGGTCCAGGACCGGACCAACGGCGCCCCCGGCACGCGCCGCTTCATCGAGCGGCTCGGCCAGTTCCTCACCCTCGTCGGTCTCACCGCCCTCATCGTCGCCGGGATCGGCGTCGGCAACGGCGTCTCCTCCTATCTCGACGGCAAGCGCGGAACGATCGCGACCCTGAAGCTGCTTGGCGCAAGCAGCCGCACCATCTTCCTCTCCTACCTGCTCCAGATCGGCATCGTCGCACTCGGAGCGATCCTGGTCGGCCTCGCATTCGGCGCCGCCGCGCCATGGATCGTCACCCTCGTCGCGGGAAGCGCCCTTCCCGTGCCGCCGCGCCTCTCGCTCTACCCGCTGCCGCTCGTCGTGAGCGCGGCCTATGGCCTCCTCATCGCCTTCGTGTTCGCGCTGCCGCCGCTCGCCCGCGCCCGCACCGTCGCCGCCGCTTCGCTGTTCCGGGGCAGCCTGGAGCCGCTCCGCCGCCCCTCCTTCCTGGTCCTCATCGGAGTGCTGGCCGCCGCCGCGCTGATCGCGGCACTTGCCATTCTCACCGCTCGCGAGCCGATCTTCGCCGCCGGCTTCATCGGCTCCGCACTCGCCCTCCTCCTGCTCCTGACGCTGCTCGGCGCCCTCATCCGCTGGGCCGCTTCGAAGCTGCCGCGGCCGCGCAACCCCATCTTCCGCCTCGCACTCGCAAACCTGCACCGGCCGGGCGCCCAGACCGGCCGCCTCGTCGTCGCGCTCGGCCTCGGCCTCACCCTCTTCACCACCCTGGCAGTGATCGAGACCAACCTTTCCGGCCAGATCCGCACCACCATTCCAGCTAAAGCGCCGAGCTTCTTCATGCTCGACATTCCCGTCGAGGACGTCCCCCGCTTCCGCGCGCTTGCCACCCGGGCGGCGCCGCAGGGCGAGCTCGTCACCATCCCCTCGCTTCGCGGCTCCGTCGTCGCGGTGAAGGGCCAGAGGGTCGCGGACATGGCCGAGATCCCAGAGGGGGCATGGTTCCTTCGCGGGGACCGCGGCCTCACCTACGCAGCCGCGGTGCCGCAGGGCAGCCGCGTCGTCGCCGGCAGATGGTGGCCTGCCGACTATCAGGGGCCCCCGCTCATCTCGCTCGACGTCGAAGCCGCCCGCGCGGCGGGGCTGAAGGTCGGCGACACGATGACCGTCTCGATCCTCGGCCGCGAGATCGACGCCACCATCGCCTCACTCCGCGAGATCAACTGGGATACGATGGGGTTCAACTTCGTCATCATCTTCGCTCCGGGGACGCTGGAGAGCGCGCCGCACAGCTTCATGGCGACGATCTCGATGCCGGAAGCCCAGGAGCGCCCCTTCGCCCGCGCCGTTTCCCGCGCCTTTCCGACGATCAGCGCGATCCGGGTGAAGGAAGTGGTGGAGGCGGTCTCGAACATGCTCGGCCAGCTCTCCGTCGCCGTCCGTTCGGCGGCGAGCGTCGCGATCCTGGCGGGCATCGCGGTTCTGGTCGGCGCCCTCGCCGCCTCCCGCCGCGCCCGCATCTACGATAGCGTGATCCTGAAGCTGCTCGGCGCCACCCGCTCCCGGATCCTCACCGCCCAGGCGCTCGAATTCACCGCGCTCGCGCTCATCGTCAGCGCGGTTGCCTTCGCGCTCGGAGCCACGTCCGGCTGGTACGTCGTCGTGAAGGTACTCGAACTCGATTGGGCGCCCGATTGGGCAATCATTGCCCTCACCCTGGCCGCCGGCGCGATCGTTACCCTTGTACTCGGCCTCCTCGGCTCCCTACCTGCACTGGCGGCGCGGCCAGCGCAGGCGCTTAGGGGCCTTTGACTAGGGCTTTTTCCGAGCTGCCAACTCTTCCTCAGCGGTAATTGCCGCAAGTTCCGCCTTATACAGAGCTGCTTGGGCCAGCCAGTCGGCCGTGACCGCCGCGTTGGGATCCGGATTCTTGAGCGAGTCCAATTCCTTCTCCTTCGTCAGGAGAGTAATCTGCTGCTGGATCACAGCGGCCTCCTCGGCACGGGTGGCTGCGAGCAGTTCACGCGCATCCTTTGCGGCCTGCTTCTCCTCCGCGCGGCGCTCGTCATAATATTTTTCTATCTGCGACCCGATGTCGCTCGCGGCAAGTGCCGCGCGCTGGGCGGCGGACTTGTTCTGATATTCGAACTTTTCGATCATCCCATTCTCCCGCAGATGCAGGGCCAGCTGGTTGTTCTCGAAGATCTCATTCTTGAACGGCAGGAACCGGAGCTGCCCGAGCTGAGGGATCGGCATGGCATCCCCTCTCAAGATCGCAGCTTCGCTCTGCGAGTCGCAGCCCTCGGTCTCCTTGCAAATTACCAGCCGGCCGTCGATCGGTGGTCGGACGAAGATGCCGGCATCGGCAGCCGCATCGCGTGCCTCGTAGCCCGTACGGCTGATCGAGCAGCCGACCAGCGGCTTGGCGGGATCGCATGGAGCGGTTGCGCCATCGATGGGCTCCAGTCGCAGATAGGTCGCGAGCTTAGGCACCACACATTCAAGCACGTCCGCCTCCGTCCCCTCGCATTTGTCTTGAACGGGTTTGTTCGGGTCCACGATCGTGTTCCGGACCTCAAGTAGCTTCATGGCCAGCTTGACCTTCATCGGATCGGACAAGGGGCTCTCGGCGCGGGTTTCGTTGAAGGCTAACGGCCAGCGCTGCTTGTGCGTGATCGTCAAATCCTCGAGCGCCTTGGCTAGGGCCTTCCTTGCTGCGTCCACGGCATCGCTTCGCAGCCTTTGCTCCTGCATAAGTCCGAACAGCCGGTCTTTCTGAGCATCCGATACCGCGCCCAGCAGGGCCAGCTTCGAGATTTCAGCGGTAGTGTCGGTAAGAAGACCCGTTTTCGTCTCCAGATCGCTTTTCGCGGCTTTTGAGGTGGCAAGAAGCTTCTCCGCTTCCTCGGTGCACATCACCTTGGGTGTTGTCGTTAAGGTGCGCGTCGGCGGGGCGGACTCCCCGAATACCACGTTGGGCGGCGATGCTATTGAGGCGATCGAAAGCGCCGTCTTCGCCACCGCCTTCAGCACCTCGTCCGTCTTGTCGTCTGCGCTGACGTTGATCGATTTCAGCGTCCTGCTTTTTTCATAATGCTCGATGGCAAAGCTCGTCGTCTTCATCATGTTGGACAGGGCGCTGTAGTCGATCAGATAATGTTCTCCGGCCACAATCAGCGGCGTTGCTTCTGCGACGACTGAAAAGGTCAGATCCTTCCGTTTCGTAGCGGGGTCGGCCGCGGTCGCCGCCGGAGCTGGTATGCCTTCTGGGCAGGCGGTAAGGGTACGCGTGACGGTGACATCATATTGCTGCATCGGTAGGCTGTAGGGTATGCCTTTCAGCGCCGATGTTGGCGTAGCTGTTCGATAAACGTCAGGCTCCGTGCTGAGCGAGGTCGTACACCCCCCAGCCGAGATGGCGAACACACCCAGTGCGACGATCCCGAGGTAATGCATAGCAAGCCCCCTTTGCTGCGATCGGAGCAGCATGAAAAAGCCTGCGGGCAATGTCCACTTCAATAACAACCAAATCAAAGTTCTTTTCTAGAGCTGCTTGATACTGCTAGCCGGCTTTTCCTTCCATCGGGCTGGAGAGGAAAAGCCCCCTTCCCTCAGCTTTTCACAGGAACTTCATATGATCGATCTCTACACCGCCGCCACGCCCAACGGCTGGAAGGCCTCGATCACGCTCGAGGAGCTGGAGCTCCCCTACGAGCTCCACTCGATCGATCTCTCCTCGGGCGAGCAGAAGAAGCCGTGGTTCACCGCGATCAACCCGAACGGCCGAATCCCCGCGATCGTCGACTGCGGCAATGACGGTTTCGCCGTGTTCGAGAGCGGCGCGATCATGCTCTACCTCGCCGAAAGGGCCGGCCGTCTCCTTCCCCCCGACGAAAAGGGCCGCAGCCGCGTCATTCAGTGGCTGATGTTCCAGATGGGGGGCGTCGGCCCGATGATGGGCCAGGCGAACGTCTTCACCCGCTACTTCCCTGAAAGGATCCAGCCCGCCATCGACCGCTACCAGCGGGAAGGCAGGCGCCTGTTCGAGGTGCTGGACGGGCACCTCGCCGCCAATGAGTATCTCGCCGGCGACTATTCGATCGCCGACATCGCCAACTGGTCGTGGGTGCACACCTACGAATGGCCGGGGATCGACATTGGCGGCCTGGGCAATCTGAAGCGGTGGATGGACCAGATCGCCGCGCGCCCGGCGGTGCAGCGGGGCGTCGTTCGGCCACCCCGGCAGAACGCGGAGGAGCAGGTCCAGAAGGCCCGCTCCATCCTCGCCTAGCATTGCCGCCGCCGCTATAGGCCGGGCACGAATTCAAAGGATCGGACAATGAACGAGATGACCAGCATCGCCCCGCAGCCGGACTATTCGGAGGCGGCCCGCAAGGCGCTCGCGCGGGAGGCGGCTTTGTTCATCAACGGCGAGTGGGTGCGCTCGACGCACGACAAGCTGATCCCGGTCTACGATCCCTCCACCGGCCGCGAGATCGCCTCTGTGGTCGATGCGAGCGTCGAGGATGTGGACCGCGCCGTCGCCGCCGCCCGCACCGCCTTCGACGACGGCCGCTGGACCGGCCTTGCCCCACAGCAGCGCGAGCGCCTGATCCACCGCCTGGCCGACCTGCTGGAAGCCAATATCGCCGACATTGCGGAGCTCGAATCGATCGACAACGGCAAGCCGCGGAGCGCGTCCGCCGGCTACGATCTCCCGCGCTCCGTCGCCACGCTCCGCTACATGGCCGGCTGGGCGACCAAGCTGACGGGCGACCATGTCGAACCGGCGACCTTCCCGACCGGCTCCCTCCACGCCTACGTCCGCCGCGAGCCGATCGGCGTCTGCGCGCAGATCGTGCCCTGGAACTTCCCCCTGATGATGGCCGTGCAGAAGATCGCGCCGGCGCTCGCCGCCGGCTGCACGATCGTGCTGAAGCCCGCCGAGCAGACCAGCCTGAGCGTGCTCCGCCTCGCCGACCTCATCGCGGAAGCGGGCATCCCGGCCGGGGTCGTCAACATCGTGACCGGCATGGGCGAGACCGCGGGCGACCGCATGGTCCGCCATCCGGACGTGGACAAGGTCGCCTTCACCGGCTCCACCGAAGTCGGCAAGCTGATCAACCGCGCCGCCACCGACACCCTGAAGCGCGTGACGCTGGAGCTCGGCGGCAAGTCGCCGGTGATCGTCCTCCCCGATGTCGACATTTCCAAAACCGCCGCCGGCGCCGCCCGCTCGATCTTCGCCAATTCGGGCCAGGTCTGCATTGCTGGCTCGCGCCTCTACGCGCACCGCGACATCTTCGATCAGCTGCTGGAAGCGGTGGCCGAGAATGCCGGCAAGTGGAAGGTCGGTCCGAGCCTTGCCCCGGACACGATGATGGGCCCACTGGTCTCCACGGAGCAGCATGAGCGCGTGCTCGGCTATATCGAGCAGGGCCGGAAGGCGGGAGCGACGGTGCTGAGCGGCGGCGACACGCCGGGCGGCGACGGCTATTTCGTGAACCCCACCATCCTCGTCGACGTGAAGCCCGAAATGTCGGTGGTGCGCGAGGAGATTTTCGGCCCCGTCCTCACCGCCCAGCGCTTCGACGATCTCGACGCGGTGGCGAAGGCGGCGAACGACACCACCTACGGCCTCGCCGCAAGCGTTTGGACCCGCGACGTCTCGGCGATGCACAAGCTCGCGGCCAAGCTCAAGGCGGGCATGGTCTGGGGCAACACCAATTCGGCCGCCGACACCTCCCTCCCCTTCGGCGGCTTCAAGCAATCCGGCTTCGGCCGCGAGAGCGGGCGGTACGGGATCGAGGGCTACACCGAACTCAAGACCGTGGCGATCGCGCTCTAGGGTGTCCCCTCCCCCCCCGGGGGGGGGAGGGAGATCTGCCTCAGCCCATCAGCGCCGGCAGCACGGCCTGGAGCAAGGTCGCCTGCGGGTCGGCTTCGTAGCCGGCATAATCGTCATAGCCGGTCATCATGCCGTCCGCTGCTCCGCGGAGGCCGCCGAGGCCGGCAAGCTCGCCGAGACCGCCGCCGCCTAGGCCGCCGAGGCCGCCGAGCAGCGAATCGTCGATGCCGAGGCCGCCGCCGAGCAGGCTTCCGACCACTGGAAGGAGGCTGCCGATATCGCCGAGGCCTCCGAGCGAGCCGAGCCCGGCATCGCCTGCATATTGATCATAAGCCGGATCGTAGCCGCCCTCATAGCTTGGCGCGCCGTACGGATCACCGCCGCCAAGGCCGCCGAGCGCGCCGAGGCCGAGATCGCCCAGCCCCGCCTGCTGCAGGACCGCCGGGAGCAGCGCCGTCAGGATGCCGCTCATCCCGCCGCCGCCGAACAGGCCGCCAAGGCCTTCATCGCCGTAGGAGACGT